>NZ_JAAIVC010000136.1 GCF_010975005.1 Caulobacter sp. 17J65-9
GGCCAGCGCCGCGTCCCGCGCGCCTGCGCGGAGCGGCTCTGCGCCGACGACGCCCGCGCGGGGCCTGCGCCGATCGTGTCAAAACGGGACATCCAGCACTCCTGACTGCGCCCGTCGTACAACCGCTGCGTTAATTGTTCGTGTCCCAGAACGCGGGGACTTGAACGTGCTTAAAAAACCGTTACTGGAACGGCCTAGCTTGCAGGGCATGGTTGTACGGGGGGCGAGTACATGTTCGATGCGTTTCCTAGCACGGCCGAAACGGCGGTGGTCGCCGCGGTCCCGTGCCCGGATGTCGCACCCGCGTCCCCGGCCGGCCCCGCCGCCAGCCGCCTGAAGCGGGCCTGCGACGTGGTCGCCGCGGCCGCCCTGCTGGTGCTGTTCGCCCCCCTGCTGCTGCTCGTGGCCGCCGCCATCCGCTTGGAATCCAAGGGCCCGGCCCTGTTCCGCCAGCGCCGCACCGGCCTGAACGGCCAGGTGTTCCAGATCTACAAGCTGCGCACCATGACGGTGGCCGAGGACGGCGCCGCCGTGCGCCAGGCCACCGCCGGCGACGCGCGAGTGACCCGGATTGGCGCCCTGTTGCGGAAGTCCAGCGTCGACGAGCTGCCCCAGCTCCTCAACGTGCTGAAGGGCGACATGTCGATGATCGGCCCGCGCCCGCACGCCCTGGCCCACGACGACTTCTACGGCGCCCTGCTGCCGGCCTACGCCGCCCGCTTCCGCGCCCGCCCCGGCCTGACCGGCCAGGCCCAGGTCAGCGGCCACCGTGGCGAGACCCGCACCATCAACTGCATGGCCCAGCGGGTGAACGCCGACAACGCCTACATCGAAGGCTGGTCGCTGGTGCGCGACGCGAAGATCGTGGCGCAGACGCTGATGCTGCTGTGGCGGGATCCGAACGCCTACTGAGTTAACCCGCGTGAACGCGGGAGCTGCTAGGATTGGTTGTGCTGAGCGCTCTGGCCTAAGTCACCGGTCGCAAGGCCAATGTAGTTGCGATCCGCGGGGGCGGAATTCGGGGGCGACCGCCAGCATGGCGGACTGGCGAGAAAATGTAATGTATCCGGCCCATGCCGAGCGGCGCGTGCTTGCGCTGCACTTGGTTGGTTTGCGCAGTCCGTCCCAGCTTTGCGGCGTTGGTTCGCGGGTGTGGGAATGATTGGGAATGAGGCAACCGCGCGTCGAGTCCCCGCCGCCCAAGATGGATTTGGCGTACGGCTACGAGTTTTGCTTGTCATTGAAGCGGCCGGGGGTGGTTCAGGGCGCCATGTGCTCGATCTTGCCATGGGCTTAGTCTCCCGTGGGCACGAGGTCTGTCTCGCTTATTCTCCTGTGCGAGCCGAGGCAGGGTTCTTGCAGCGGCTTCGGGGATTGCCGGGCGTCACCGTGATGCCGGTAGTGATGCACCGAGAAGTGAGCGTGGAAGACTTCTCTGCCTACTCAGGCCTGTGGCGTCTGGCCGTGGAGCAGGGACCCTTTGACATTTTACACTCTCACAGCTCGAAGGCCGGTGCTTTGCTTCGCTCAATCCCTGTGCCTGGTGCGCGAGTTTATACGCCGCACGCGTTCCGCACTATGGACCCCCATACGCCCCCCCTAGCCGCCCTCGTATTCGGCGGCGTTGAGACTCTCCTGGCTCGTGTTGCGACGGATTGCGTGATCGCTGTCTCTGCAGAGGAGGCGCGCCATGCCCGGACTCGACTTAGGGTGCCCGCATCAAAACTGGCGACTATCGTTAATGGAGTCTCGTCTCCGGGCTTGCGGCCCCGAGCTTTGGTTCGCTCCGAACTGGGCATTGATGCGTCGGATGTTCTTGTCGGGTTTGTGGGTAGGCTCTGTTATCAAAAGTATCCGGAGCTGTTCCTTGAGGCCATCTCTCGCGCACGAAAGATAAATCCCGCTATTAAAGGCTTGATGCTGGGCGACGGTGAGCTTTTCGGTGCCGTGGAAGAGTTGTGCATTTCTCTTGGGTTGGAAGAAGCGGTGAAGCTGGTTCGTGGTCAAAGCGCCATGGATTATTTCGGGGGCATGGATTGTTTGTGCATGACAAGTCGGTACGAGGCGATGCCTTACGTACTACTTGAGGCGCTTTCGGTCGGGTTGCCTATCGTGTCCACCCGAGTTGGCGGGACAGACGAAGCTGTCGTGCCCGGCGTTACGGGCTTCCTAGTCGAGTCCGAGGCGGAGGCTGTGGCAGAGGCGGTCTTAGACCTCGCGGGCGATGCGCTTTTGCGACGCCGTCTGTCGATGGGGGCAGTTGAACGTGCCGCCGCGTACACAACTGAGAGTATGGTAGCCAAAACTGAGGAAGTCTATCTCAAGTCCATTGGCTCAAAGATGGTCCTATCGGCGAGTAGTCGACCGGCCGCGTAAACCGACGTATTCCTGAGTCTAGTCAATGACCCGAAAAATCACTTTCTTTCTTGACAGCCTTCCGGTCGGCGGGGCGGAGCGACATGCGATGAAGCTCGCGGCTGCTCTGAAGACTCGTGGTTTCGATGTTTCTTTCTTAATCTATTCCGGAATTCGCTCCGCTAGTTATCTCGATTCCGACCTTCCTGATCATACAGAAGTTCTGGGTCGAGCCTCTAACAACACGGACTTTGCCGGATGGCGTATGGCCGGTGAAGCCATCGATAAATTTAAGCCGGATGTACTCGTGGCTGTAAATCAGGCCACTTTGGCGGTTTCAGTAATTTCTAAGCTTATGGGCATTCATAGAGCGCCTATTGTTTGTTCGTTCCACACAACTATTATCGATACGCTCAGGGGAAAAATTCGCCTACCCCTGTTCTACGGGCTTCTCCGATTTGCTGACTCCATTATATATGTCAGCGAGAACCAAAAACGGTATTGGGAGTCGCGCGGACTCAAGGCTGGCGCATCCGCCGCAATTGTTAACGGCGTCGACTCGCAGTTTTATTCTCCGCCGTCAGACGCGGAGCGCCGGCAAGCGCGAGAACGCCTGGGGTTTCTCGATGATGACTATGTCGTGGGGATCACGGCCCAGTTCCGTCCCGAGAAAAACCACGGTCAGCTTCTCGATGCGGTGGCGGTACTCGTGAAGCGTGGAGTTCCGGCAAAAGTCCTGTTCGTCGGGGAGGGGGAGCAGCGGCCGGTAGTTGAGGCCAAAGCCCAGGCGCTTGGCCTTAGAGACCAAGTTCGATTTGTCGGCGAGCAGAGGGATGTGCGCCCGTTCCTGGCGGCGATGGACGTCGGGGTTCTGACGAGTACGTCCGTCGAGACGCTTTCGCTTGCGGCGCTCGAGGCTATGGCCAGCGCAGTCCCTGTGGTGATGTCCAACATCGGCGGTGCAAGCGAAATCATCACTGACGGCGTCAATGGATATCTGTTCCCCGCTGGCGACACCGCGGCGCTGGTCGAGAGGCTCGAAAAGCTCATGTCTCCCACCGAGCGCTCGCCGATGAGGGCGGCGGCTCGTCGCATTGCATCAGAAAAGTTCGCCTATAAGCGAATGGCCGATGCTTACGCTGCATACTTTGAACGATTTGGATCTGAGGAAGTCGTAGCGGCGCGGCGGGCTTCGGCGTGAGAATTCTTCTCCTGATCCATTCGCTGGACGGCGGTGGCGCTGAGCGCGTCATCACACACATGAGCCGCCACTGGGCAATGAAGGGCGATGCGGTCTGTTTGGTCACCATTACGGGGCCGGACCGCAAGGTGTACGATGTTGATCCCCGCGTTAGGCTAATCCACCTTGATTTGGATCAGCCTTCGAAGTCTGGCCTCGGAAAGTTGCAGCAAATCCTATTTAGGATTTGGTCAGTTCGACGCGAAATTCGTCGCTTCAAGCCGGATGCTGCTCTGGGATTCATGCCGTCGTCGGCTGTGCTCCTAGCCTTGGCGGCTCTGGGCATCCGGTGCAGAACGATCGGGTGCGAAAGGAATTATCCCCCTAAGCTCCCATTGTCCCGAGCTTGGGAGCTTGCTCGGCGCCACCTCTATCGACTTCTCGACTGCGTTTCGGTTCAGACTGAAGCTGCAGAAGTCTGGATCCGCACCAATACAACGGCGCGACGCACGGTCGTAATCCCAAATGCGCTGCCATGGCCCCTGGTGGATAGTCTCCCTACGCTCGAGCCGGACGCAGCCATTCCGCCCGACCGGCTTGTCGCACTCGCTGCCGGCAGGCTCAATCCGGCAAAGGGTTTCGACAACCTCGTCCGCGCTTTTGGCGTGCTCGCCCGACGTTGGCCTGAATGGGATCTCGTGATCCTAGGGGAGGGGGATGAGCGCGAGAGGCTCAAAGAGCTCATAGACGAGCTTGGCCTTTCTGGCCGTGTGTTCATGCCAGGACGAGCGGGGAACTTGAGTGAATGGTTCTCGCGCGCGGAACTCTTTGTCTTGAGTTCTAGGACTGAGGGCTTCCCCAACATTCTCTTGGAAGCAATGGGGGCTGGAGTCCCAGCGGTCGCTACCGACTGTCAAACCGGACCGCGGGAGCTAATTGACGACGGAGTGAATGGGCTCCTCGCGCCCGAAGGCGACCCGCTCGCCTTGGCGAATGTTCTGGAGCGCCTGGTTTCGGACCCGAACTTGAGGTTGAAGTTCGCTGAGGCCGGCAAAGTTGTCAGAGATAGGTTTGCGGAGCCCGCGATAATGCTGGCGTGGGAAGAAGAGCTTCGTGTTGCAAATTCGCCCGCCCAGGTCAGTGATGGCGATGCTCTGGAACTCGTATCTACCTCGGCGACAGGGCCAAACTAGTATGGCCATTCAGGTTGACTCTTCCACCGCGCGACCGGGGTTCGCCTCGCGGAAGCGCATGTCGATCCCGGATTTCGTCCCGACAGCGACGATGGTCGGCCTTGTGTTACTGCTTCAAACTGGCGCGATCTATGTTGCTATCGGCTTAGCGGGTGGCCTCCAGGCAGCAGTCACAATAGCCGTGGCGCTCGTCGCCCTGATCTGCGTCGTCTTCCCGAACGATTGTGCGCTTGCGCGTAGGAGCCCCAGGTTATTGCTGGCCGCCCTCCTCGCGTACGTAGTGCTGATATCCGTGCAGCTTGCTTTAGTTCCCGCAAGCAGCTTCGACATGTATATAATGCGCGTCAAATACGCGATATTTGCGGCGTCTGGTATTCTTGTCGTCGCAAACGTGCGGTCGCTTGGGTCGGTCCTGATGGCGGTACGCGTCGCGGTCGCGATCGCGGTTCTGTGCAATCTAGCCGACTTCGCGGTCCCCGCCGTGCGGTCGCTTCTTACTTCATTTCACCCCAGCAAAGCGCTCTATCTCGGCCGCGCTGCGGGGCTCTTCGCAAATCCAAACTTCTCGGCTGCAGCCATCGCGGCTGGCACAGCAGTTGGTGCGGTGGGGTTACGTCGCCCGCTGCGACTTGGGTTCTACGCCGTATCCCTTGTGGGGATTTTTGTTACCTACAGCCGTGGGGGCATTCTCTTGTGGCTTGCTTCCGTAATGATGGCGGAATTTATCCCGATCGATGTCTCTAAAGGCAGTCGTCTAAAGCCGATAGCGGGATTGTTGCTTGGTGCTGCCTGCGCTGCGCTGTTCGTGCTTGTCGCGCAGCAATTTATCCCTGCGTTGAATGAGAGTTTGTACTCTCTGACGACCGAAGATACGCGCTCACGACTTACTACACTTCAGGACGGTTCGGCTCGCGAGCGGCTGTATCTTATCCAGTACGGGTTAGCTCAATTTGGCCAATCTCCCATTTGGGGTAACGGCGTTGGCTACGGGTATACGTGGGAGCTTCGAGCGCCGGTTCACAACGTATACGTCCTAATGTTGGTCGAGCACGGTCTGCTTGGCGCGCTTTGGCTTGCGTTCTTCATTTACGCAACGTTCAAGCTTCCAAGACCGATTGGGATTTGGTTGGCTGCGTTTCTTCTCCTGAAGGGTTTGTTTAATCATAACGTATTTAACGAACTGACGGATGCGCTTGGCATTGTGGCGTTCTGGACCGCGGCATTGTTTGCGTCTGAGCAATCAGGCCGGATGCGTTAGATGATCGGTCGGGTCATTGAGCGATTTCCCGGACTCCAATCCCACCATGGCCGGGCGATTTCGAATATTGCCGCCATCGCTATCTTTGTTTTCGCTGCCAAGCTGGCCGGCGCAGGCAAGGAGGTCGCGGTCGCAGCCCGATACGGAACGGCGCCTGAGGTTGATGCCTATAATTTGATCTTCAACCTGATGAATTGGCCCATAAGTGTTTGGGTCGAAGTGTTGATTGCGGTGATGGTCCCGTTATTGGTCGGGGCCCGCAATACGCCAGCAGCAAGCGCATTGCGCTGGCGGGTTCTGAAGCTCGGTATTGGGGTAGGCGCTGCGCTCGCCCTAATCTTTGCGTCCAGCGTCTGGTTGGCGATTGGGCGGGGGTGGTTGGGTGCTGCGCCCGACGTCGCCGCAGTGGCCCGGGAAATGATCGCTCCTCTTGCCCTGGGCATTCCGTTTGGGTTCGCAGTCGCTTCCTTCAACGCGGATCTAATCGCGCAACAGCGCCGTGTTAGCAGCCTCATCGACGGCGTGCCTTCATTGGTGCTGATTGGCTCTGTCCTGTTGAGTTCTGGCAGTGGAGCGGGGCCGCTAAGTTGGGGAACTTTCCTGGGCTTCGCCGCCCAACTCGCGGTTTCAGTGCTGGTTTACTCGCGGGGACTGCTCCCAAGGGTGGCGATTTCGGGCGCGGATGATGAGTTGTGGGGCGCTTTTTGCAAAAGCGTCGCGATCGTCGCGGTCGGGCAAATGATAACCACGGCCGGCACGTTGGTGCTGGATCAATTGATGGTTGTTCAATTGGGCCCTAGCGCGAATGCCGTTCTTGGATATTCAGGTCGCCTGACAATGCTTGTGTTAAGCATTGGCGCACTGGCGGCTGCCCGTGCAACGCTGCCGCTGTTTAGCGCATTTGGAGATGACCAACGCGATCTCCGGAGAAGGGTGGCTTATCAATGGTCGGGCGCAATGTTCGGGCTTGGAGCCATTGCTGCCATCGCTGGCTGGCTGATGGCGCCTTACGTGATTTCCGCGATTTTCCAACGCGGAGCTTTTACGGCGTCTGACACCGAGCAGGTGACAGAGGTGTTTCGATATAGCCTTTTGCAGGTCCCTTTTTATTTTGCCAATATCGTGCTTGTGCAGCTGCTTATCAGCAGCAGGAAGTACAGCTTCTTTTTGTGGACGTGTGTAATTCAGTTTGGGGTGAAGTATCTCGCAAACTCGCTTCTTATTCCTGCCTTTGGGCTGCCCGGGGTGCCACTGTCCGCTTGCATAAGGGCTGCGGAGGCGCTTGTTTTTTCTTTCGTGTTTTTGCGCCTTTCTAAGGCATGATTCCGAAGTGGAGTGATGTGTGGAAGGTCGTGGGCGCAATGAAGTAATAGATGCCTTTAGGGGTATCTCTGTCTTGCTGGTTCTAATCTATCATTATACCGTGCGTTGGTCGTCGGAGAGCGCGCGTGATATTCTCGGCTATGACTACGAGTATAGCGCGTTGCTCAGTGTCGGATCGCACGGGGTGGAGATTTTTTTTGTAATCTCCGGCCTAGTGATTGCGATGACGGTCGAGCGTTCGGCTAGCGCCGCCGAGTTCGCCGTTAGGCGGATAGCGCGTATCTATCCAGCCCTCCTGGTGGCCGCGACCTTCACCTTCGTAATCTGCCAGTTTGGCCCGTACGAGTTCAGGCGAGACTTGGCGGATTACGGGGCGAGTCTATTATTTTTTCCTGACGAGATCGGGCGTCGATTTGTGGACGGCGCGTATTGGAGCTTGGCGGTAGAGGTCAAATTCTACGCTGTTGTCGCTGTGTCCATGATGTTCTTGCGTGATCGTTTTTGGATCGGCGTGGCTGCGGTGGCCGTTCTGGCAGCGGTGTCTCTGTGTCTTGGCGTCGGGGATCGATTGCTTTCCGCAAAATACTGGCCGTATTTTCTTATCGGTATGTCTGGTTGGTATGTGCTGTTTAAGCGTTCCCCATGGCCGGCCGGGTTGCTTGGGGGAATTGGATTAACTTCCTTGTTTATATTCCCTCCTTATGTGGGGTCGAAGATATTTGTTCTCGGCGCGGTGTCTTTGATGTTTGTGCTGATCCAAATTCGGGTTGTGCCGCCGCTAGGGCCTCTGCCGAAATTGGGACGGATTTCGTATTCGCTCTACCTAATTCACCAGTACGTTGGGGTGCTTCTAATCGGCAGCCTTACCGGCGTTGGGGCGCCGGATTGGGTCGCCATTGGCACCGGCAGCGCGGCGGCTATCGGCCTTGCCGCAATGATGTATCGCTGGGTTGAGATTCCCGCCCAGCGGTGGGTTTCAGGCCGGCTGCTCACGCGAACGGAAACGCTGGATAGAGTCCAATCTGCAGCTTGAGCAGGTACTGCAGGCGTCGTTCCGCCTGCGCCGGGTTTTCACGCGAAGGCGTCTAGCTGGGCCGGAGGAGAGAGCTCACGTCCCGCTGAACCTTGTCCCCAGCCTCCGGTCGATATTCGCCGTGCCGTAGATCACGTCGAACCGGTGGTTGTGCGTGTCCGACGCGCCGTCGGAATAGCGCCAGTAGCGCACGGTCAGGCCGGTGTCGGGGTCGCTGGCGTGGTCGGCCTCGCCGCTGAACGGCGTCACCAGCTTGGCCGAGACCAGCTTCAGCGCGCTTTTGTGGAACGCCGCGTTCTGCCGATAGGTGGTCGCCGCCGTCCCCATCCAGGTCACCGCCGCCCCGGCCGCCGGCGCGGCCGACACGTTCTGGTACGCGCCCGTGGTGATGATCGGGTTGGCGATGGTCAGGGTCGCCGCCCCCGATCCGTTGGCCGTGGCGTCGGCCAGCACCACGAACTGCTGCAGGAAGCCCAGGGGCGCCTTGGTGCGCGGGTTCACCGCCCACACGCCGGCGATGGAGAACACCTCGCCCGCCTTCACCGTGCCCGACGCGCCCAGGCCGGCGACGTTCAGGCTCTGCTGGAAACTGGTGCGCACGGCGGGAAAGCCCACCTCCTGGCCGGCGCCGGCCACCGTGCCGTTGGTGCGCGTGCCGCAGGTCAGCGACGCCACCGTCTGGGTCATGTACGGCTCGGTCGAGCCCAGCACCGGGATCTTGGCCTTCTGCAGCGCGCCCTTGGCCACTTCGCCGCCCTGGGCGGCGTTGGCCAGCAGGCTGCCGGCCATGGCGTAGGTGTCGGCCGGCGTCATCACCGCGTTGCGGTCCTCCACCGGCACGGCCATCTCGTCCAGCCGCTCGGGCGCCTTGAAGAAGTCGGCCGGGCTGTCGACCAGCTGGCCGGGCGTGCCGACCCAGTTCGGAAACTCCAGCACCCGCGCCATCAGGTCGGCGTCGATCTGCGAGGCCAGCTGCCCCATCGCCGACTTCATCACCTTGGACTTGAGCAGGGTGTCGACCGACAGGGTCTCCTCAAGGGAGGTGAACTGCACGTCCACCCCCTTCTGCTTGTCGATGCTGACGGCGACCTCGCCCTCCAGCACGTCCTGCGGCGCGGCCGTGCGCCCGTCGAACTCCGGCGGCCTCCGGTCGAGCAAAATCCGAACATTTCGAGACCATTTTTCCCGCCGCCCCGGGGAAGTCCTGTTCGGACAAACCCCATAACTTCCCGGAACCGCTCCCCCCGCGCGCCCGTTGCGGGCTGCACTCCCCGCAGCCAGTTCCGGAGCGTCCCCTTATGCACGTCCAGCAGATGATGACCCTGCATCCCCAGGCCCGCGGCGGGCCGGGGCAGGAGATCCTGACCCGCTGCGTGGAGGCGGCCTACGACTGCGCGCAGATCTGCATCGCCTGCGCCGACGCGTGCCTGGGCGAGGCCGACGTGGTGCGCCTGCGCCAGTGCATCCGGCTGGACCTCGACTGCGCCGACATCTGCCTGGCCACCGGCTCGACCGCCACGCGCCGCACCGGCGCCAACACCCCGACCCTGATCCGCCTCTTGGAGACCTGCGCCGTGGCCTGCGCCACCTGCGCCCAGGAGTGCTCCATGCACGGCGCCGACCACCCGCACTGCCGCCTGTGCGCCGACGCCTGCCGCCGCTGCGAGGACCTCTGCCGCCAGTCGCTCATGGCCCTGCAGGCGACGGTGCAGTAGGTCGGGCCCCAAAATACGACCGTCATCCCGGCCGCAGCGGAGCGAAGCGCAGCGGAGAGCCGGGACCCAGCGAGCTCGACCTCGACGCCGCGAAAGGGCTGCAACGCGCGTCGCGCTTGCTGGGTCCCGGCTCTCCGGCCCGCTCACGCGGACCTCCGGCCGGGATGACGGCGTAGAGGTGCTCAAACGATCGGCTGCGCCCGATCCCTGATCCACTGCGACAGCAGCCACTTTTCGCCGCGCGTCGGCGGCGTCCCCGCGTGCAGGCTCGACCGGTCAGGCCGCCCGTCGGCGTCGACGTTGCGGAAGATCAGCGCGTCGCCCTTGGCCCCGCGGAAGCTGCGGCCGGCGTCCGGGAACGCCGTCTCGCCGCCCTCGAAGTCGTCGTTCAGATAGACCAGCAGGGTCGTGGTGCGCTGGCCGCGTAAGCGCAGGTCGTCGGCGAAGTGGGCGACGTCCGGATCGACGAAGTCGAAGTGCGGCTCGAAGGTCTGGCCGACCTCGTAGTGCAGCACGTTGGTCGGCTCCAGCACCGCGGCCGGCACGCCGGCGGCCGCCGCCGCGCGGGCGCGCACCAGGGCCAGGATCAGGTCGGTGTCCAAGAGGCCGAAGCCGGCCCCGGTGTTGGAGCGCATCTCGTGGGTGCGCCGTCCGCCGGCCTCGGCGTCGTACACACGGGCCGGGGCCAGGCGCGGGCGCACCCGTTCGATCAGCCAGTCGCAGACGGCCGGGTGCAGGAAGCCCGGGATGCGGGCCACGTGCGGGCTCTGCGACAGCACCTCGGCCGGCGGCGGGTTCAGCCAGGCGTCCAGGCTGATCTGCGCGCGCGCCGTCGCCCACGGGTCGACCGCGCCCGGGATGGCCGGGCGCCCGGACAGGGCCGACAGCAGGGCCAGCTGGGTGCGCGAGCCTGCGTCGCCGCCCTGGGCGGCGCGGGCCAGCCAGTCCAGCGCCTGGGTCCAGTCCTGCGGCCGGCCGGCCCCGGTC
>NZ_JAAIVC010000137.1 GCF_010975005.1 Caulobacter sp. 17J65-9
GGTCCGGCCGGCGCGCCTCGGGGGCCTGGGGCAGGGCGATGAGCAGGGCCTGCTCGCCGGCGGTCAGGCTCTCCGGCTCGTGGCCGAAGTAGGACAGCGAGGCGGCGCGCACCCCCTCCAGATTGCCGCCGTAGGGTGCCAGCGTCAGGTACAGGGCCAGGATCTCGTCCTTGGACAGCCGGGTCTCCAGCTGCACGGCGCGGATCGCCTCGATCACCTTGGACGCCAGGGTGCGCGGGCGCGGCTCCAGGAGGCGCGCGGTCTGCATGGTGATGGTCGAGCCGCCCGACACCACGCCGCCTGCCGCCGCGTTGCCGGCCGCCGCTCGGGCCACCGCCAGCGGATCGACGCCCAGGTGCAGGCGGAAGCGCGCGTCCTCGACCGCCGTCAGCCGCTTCAGGAAGGTCGGGTCGGTGCGCTTCAGGTCGGCGCGCACCCGCCAGCGGCCGTCCTCCACCGGCAGGGCCCGCAGCCACGCGCCGTTGCGATCCAGCGCCACCGGCGAGGACCGCTGCGCCCGCCCCATGTCCGGGGCGAACACGGCGTCCAGCGCGAGGACCGCCGTTTCCGCCGCCAGCAGGGCGCACAGGCCCAGCGTCAGGCGGCGGATCAGGTTCGGGTTCTCACCAAGCTTCACTGCACACGCTCAGTCTGACCGCCTCAGCCCCCCGCGCCGATCGCCGTGCGGCCGCCCGCGGTGCGGGCGAACACGGAGGCCCGGTACATGTCGCGGGCTTCGGCGCCGGGCAGGTAGAAGTTCCCCGGCGTCACCGCACGGGCGACGTAGGCCACCGCGAACGGCTCGCTGCCGGGCAGGCTCATGGCGGCGACATAGCGGTCGTCGCGCATCTCCTGGGCGTTGGCGCTGGAGAGCTCGCCCAGGAACTTGAACGGGCCGTCCTTGGCGTCTTCCGGCGACAGCACGGTCTCGATCTCGAAGCCGGCCGGCAGGGCGTCGTCGATCACCAGCGGCACGGTGCGGCCCTGGCCGTTCTTGCCCGAGACGCGGATCACCACCCGGTCGCCCTGGCTGAGCGTCGACGGATCGACGCCCGCGCCCTGCATGGTGAAGAAGCTCTTCTGCAGGGTGACGCCGGCGTTGATGGCGCCCGGCGCCTGGGCCGGCGCGCCGCGCACGGTGACGGTGCGCCACAGGGCGCCCGAGCCGCGGTTGGTGAAGCGCGCGTCGGCCAGCTTGCCGACGCTCCAGCGCTGGGCGCCGCCGGCGGCGGTCAGCTGGGTGACGCCGCCAGCCTCGATGCGCATGACGCCGGCGGCGCGGACCATGTAGTGGGCCGCCTGCAGCAGGCGGGCCTGCTCCTGGGTGTTGAGCGCGTCGGGGTCCTTCACCGCCCCGTCCAGCCGCTTCTGCAGGTCGCGGGCGAGGTCCTTCTCGCCGGCCTCGTAGGCCAGGGCCACGACCCCGGCCAGGTCGCGCAGCGGCGACTGGTACCAGTCGTCCGGCGCGCGGTAGCCCAGCGAAGAGACCGCCTGCTTGAAGGCCGAGCGGGCGCGGGCCTTGTCGCCCATCATGGCCAGGCCGGCGCCGATCTGGGCGCGCGCCAGCGGGGAGCGCTCGGACTTGAACTGCACGTCGTGCCACCAGCGCAGGCGGGCCAGGTCGCCCTTGCCGCCCTTGGCCATGACGTACAGCGCATAGGCCGAGGCCTGGGAGCGCATGCGCTTGGTCGCGTCGCGCGAGGCGTCCTCGTTGCCGGCCCACCAGGTCGGATACTCGGTGCGATACGAGATCGGCGCCCAGCCCTCGGGGCGGGAGATCTGGCGCATGGCCGACAGCGCCTTGTCCAGCGCCGCCTGCGGCACCGGCGCGCCGCGATTGCGAGCCTCGACCAGGAAGTCCGTGGCGAAGGCGCCCAGCCAGGCGTCCGCCTCGCCGTCGCCGGCGCGCCAGAGGCCGAAGGCCCCGTCGGCCGACTGGCGGTCGAGCAGTCGGCCGACCGCCTGGCTCAGCAGCGGATCGGCGCGCGCGGCGGTCTTGCCGTCGGCGGTGGCCTGGGTGGCGTAGAGCCACGGATAGGCGGCCGAGACGATCTGCTCGGTGCAGCCGTAGGGATAGCGCGACAGGCCGGCCGCGATCGGGGCCGGGTCGAAGCCGCGGAACGGCGAATAGGACACCTGCAGGCTGGCCGAGCCGGGTTGATAGCCGGCCAGCAGGGCGGCCGCCGGGGTCCAGGCCTCGCCCGGCTTCTGCAGCTCGCTGGTCACCCGGGTTTCCGAGCCCCAGCCCGGGCGGGTCTCCAGGCCGTAGGTGCGGCCGTACTGGAAGCCCTGGCCGGAGACGTCGAAGGTGACGCCGCCGACGCCGGCGCGGGAGGGCGCGGCGACTTCCACCCGCTCCACCGCGCGCTGGCCGACCAGCAGCTGATAGGCCTTCTGGAAGTTGACCAGTATGCCCTTGGCGCCGCGGATCATGGCCGAATAGACGCCCGGCTTGCCCTCGACGTTGTGCAGCTCCAGCGTCGCCCAAGCCCGGTCGCCCGGGGCCAGGAAGCGCGGCAGGGCCAGTTCGGCCACCACCGGCTCGCGCACGGTCATCTTCTCCTCGGACGCGCCCACCGCCTCGTCGGTCCAGGCCACGGCCATCAGGCGCAGCTCGCCGTTGAAGTCGGCGGCCGGCAGCACGACCTTGGCCGTGCCGTCGAGACCGGTCTCGACCACGCCGGACCACAGGGCCACGGTCTTGATCGGCGTGGTGGTCAGGCCCTCGCCGCCGATCTCGTCGGCGCCGTAGTTCAGGGCCGCGGCCGCGCCCATGTTCGGGTCGATCAGCCGGCCGTAGTCGTCGCGATAGTCGACGCCCAGCGCCCGCTTGCCGAAGTACCACTTGGCCGGATCGGGGCTCTGGAACTTGGTCAGGTTGAGGATGCCCTGGTCGACCGCGGCCACGGTCACCCGCGCGCGTTGGCCGAACGGCAGGCCCTTCACCTTCACCGGCACGACCAGCTGGTCGCGGCCGCGCGCCTTGGCCGGCGCGCCGAGGTCGACCGCCAGCTTGCGGTTCTTCGGGTCCAGCGAGACGTAGGTCAGGCCGATGGCCCGGCGCGGCTTCGGCGTCGCCACCGGATCGCGCGGCTGGACCACGCTGACCAGCACGTAGGCGCCGCCGCCCCAGGCCGGCGAGGTCTTCAGCTTCACGCTGGTCCCGCCGGCGGGCACGTCGATGTTGCGCAGCTCCAGGATCCGGTCGGTGGCCACCGCCACCTGCGCCTGGCCGGCGTAGGGGGCCTTGATGTTGACCGTGACGGTGTCGCCCTGGGCGTGCGGCTTGGTCCCGGCGCTGACCCGGACCATGTCGGGGCTCTCGGCGTCCTTGGCGGGCGCGCCCCAGCCGGCGGCGAAGCGCACCACCGTGCGCGCGCCGCTGACCGGCTCTTCCAGCAGCAGGCGATAGTCGCCGAAGTCGAGGCGGCGGCTCAGCTTGGCGGCGCCGCCCGCGCCGACGTCGATCTTGCCCGAGGCCACGACCACGTCGCGGCTGGTGCGCCGCCACTGCCAGCGGCCGTCCTGCTGGAACCAGTCGTAGTCCCAGTTCTCGGACACCAGGGTCCAGCGCGTGCCGGGCGCCGCCACGCGGGTCCCGGACGGATCGACGGCGATGACGTCCATGGTCACCGTCGGCGTGCCGCGCCAGTTGGCTTCGCCCGGATCGACCTTCACGCCCAGGAACTTCTCGCGCTGGCGGATCTTCAGCTCGGCGCCCTCGCGCACCGGCCGGCCGCCCGGCTCGAACACCGAGGCGTTCAGCAGGGCCTTCAGCGGCTGGGCGGTGTCGCCCACGTCGGCGGCCTTGAACACCAGGGCCGCGTCGCCGCCGCCGTCGGTGACGGTCTCGCCCAGCTCGAGGAACTTCTCTTCAAAAGGCGCCTGCTCGTCGCCCCAGCGGAAGTCCTTGTAGGCCGGGAACGGGTCGTAGTCGGGCTTCACCCGCGCGTCGCCCTGCACCTGCAGGCCCGCGCCCGGCGCGCCGTACAGGAAGCGGGCGTCCACCCCGATCTTGCGCTCCTCGTCGGCGGCGCGCAGCGGCTTCGACGCATCGGCGGCCACGTCGACCGCCAGCCGTTGCGGCGCGAAGTCCTCGACCGAGAAGTTCAGCTTGCCGGCCGGCTCGTCCAGGCCCTCGATCTCGACCGTGGCGGTCCAGCGGCCGCGCGGCGCGCTCTTGGGCAGCACCACGTTCGCCGAGGCGAAGCCCTCGGCGGTCTTCTCGAAGCGCCAGCGGAAGGCCTCGACGCCCGAGGGCCGCTTCACGATCAGCGAGCCCTTGCGGTCCTTCACCGCCTTGGCCTCCGCGTCGCGCAGCAGGGCGACCAGGCGCACGGTCTCGCCGGGGCGGTACACGCCGCGGTCGGCGTAGACATAGGCGTCGACCACGGAAGACGCGCTGCGCCCGGCGGTCAGGGCCGCGGCGCCCTCGACGGGACGGCCGCCCACGCCCTGGTTCGACAGGTCGACCGGCGCGCGGTCGAGGTCCATGGCCGTGAAGTCGGCGCCCGGCCCGTAGGCCATCGCCATCTTGGGGGCCTCGTTGCCCTTGCCGTCCAGCAGCGCGCGCGCGAAGTGCACGCGGCCTTGCGCGTCGGAGCTGCCCTCGGCCAGATCCTCGCCGTTGCGCGAGACCAGGGCCACGCGCACGCTGCCCATCGGCTTGGCGGTCTTCAGCGAGCGGACCACCACGTCCAGGCCCTCGGCCCCGCGATAGGAGACCAGCGCCATGTCGGTGAACAGCACCCATCGCCTCGCCTGGGCCGGCGGGTTGGGATCGTACTCGTCGTCGCCCTTCTTCAGGTCGCGGCCGCCCGAGGCGTCGCGCGCCTTGATGACGTAGGCGCCGGGCTTCATCTCCTTCAGCACCGCGCCCAGCGGGAAGACGGTGGTGGCGCGGCGGCCCTGCGGCGCGCGCACCGGGATCTCGCCCTTCCAGATCACCCGGCCTTCCTGGTCGGGGCTGTCCGAGCCCCAGTCGTCCGGATATTCGCCGTCGCCGGTCGGCGAGGGCGCGGCGATCTCGCGGCGCACCAGGTTGCGGTCCGGCACGCGCCAGACCTCGACCGCCAGCTTGGAGACGTTGACCGTCTCGATCGGCACGCCGTCGCTTTCCTCGCGCGGCAGGATCACGCCCTCGCCGGCGAAGCCCACGAAGGGCGGCTTCTCGCCGAAGGTGAAGTCGACGTCGGCGTTGGCGGCCAGCTTGTCGTTCCCGCGGCCCGGCAGGCCCTTCAGGAAGGTCACGCGCCGGTCGTAGAAGCCCAGGCCCGTCAGGCACAGCTCGGTGCCGTTGACCACCGTCACGGCCGGCGGCCGGCCCGGATCGGGCGAGACCAGCACGAAGTCGCCGTAGGACGCCTTCGGATCCAGCGGGCGGCTGAACTCGACGCAGACGCGCGGATCGGCGGTGGTGGTGTCGATGCGCTGGCGCCACACCGCGAAGCCGTCGGGCCGGCGCGAGGCGCGCGGGGCTTTGGCGTCGCGCGGCTTGCCGAAGCCGGAGGCGAAGCCCGAGGCGGCCTTCAGCAGGCCCCCGTGGGCGGCGGCGGCGCCTCCGCCCTGAAACGCCTTGGCGGTCAGGAAGCCGCCGCCGAAGCCGACGGCCAGCACCAGAACCGCGCCGATCACGAGCGGCCTGTTCTTCCACCACTCCATGACCCGTCCTCCAGCGCGTGAGACCCGCGTTCCTCGACTCAAACCTTAACGATGTGGCAGCGTCAACAGCGCCGCTTCCCGGGCCGCTTTCCAGGGCGCTTCCCAGGCGAGCGCCGTTGCGCGCGGGCGCGCCGGAGCTTAGCGGTGTCGAAGAGGGGTAACGGCGTTCAGTTGGCGGCGTGGAGGGGACGATGAGCGAGGTGGGACCGGGGCTGACGCGTCAGATCCAGACCTACATGGACGGCCTGCAGGGCCGCCGTGCGGACGTCCCGTTCGACATGGCCGCGCTGGAGGCGCGCGCGAGGGAAGCGCTCACCCCCGAAGCCTGGGCCTACATCGCCGGCGGCGCGGGCGCCGAAGCCACCGCCGCCGCCAATCGCGCCGCGCTGGACCGCTGGAAGGTGGTGCCGCGCATGGCGCGCGACTGCGCCAGCCGCGACCTGACCGTGAAGCTGTTCGGGCGCACCCTGCCCGCCCCGCTGCTGACCGCGCCGATCGGCGTGCTGTCGCTGGCCCATCCGGAGGCCGACCTGGCCGTCGCCCACGCCACCGCGGCGCTGGGCCTGCCGATGATCATCTCCAACCAGGCGTCGTTCCCGATGGAGCAGATCGCCGACTGCGCCCCGGGACCGAAGTGGTTCCAGCTGTACTGGGGCCGCTCGGACGAGCTGGTCGCCTCGCTTGCGAAGCGCGCAGAGGCGTGCGGCTGCGAGGCCATCGTCGTCACGCTGGATACCACCATCCTGGGATGGCGGGCGCGCGACCTCGACCAGGGCCACCTGCCCTTCCTGCGCGGCCAGGGCATCGCCCAGTACACTTCCGACCCGGTGTTCCGCGCCATGCTGCCCGAGCCGCCGGAGAAGAACCCGCAGGCCGCCGCGGTGATGTTCACCCAGGTCTATTCCGACCCCAGCCTCAGCTGGGAAAAGCTCAAGACCCTGCGCCGCCACACCCGCCTGCCGATCCTGGTGAAAGGGATTCAGCACCCGGAGGACGCGGCCCTAGCCGTCACCCACGGCTTCGACGGCGTCGTCGTCTCCAACCACGGCGGCCGCCAGGTCGACGGCGCGGCCGGCAGCGCCGAGATGCTGGCCCTGTGCGCCGACCGGGTGGGCGGGCGCATTCCGGTGCTGTTCGACAGCGGGATCCGCGGCGGCGCCGACGCCTTCAAGGCCCTGGCCATGGGCGCTGACGCGGTCTGCATCGGCCGCCCCTACGTCTGGGGCCTGGCCGCGGCCGGCCGGGCCGGCGTGCAGGCGGTGCTGGCCAACATCCTGGCGGAGCTGGACCTCACCCTGGCGCTGGCCGGGCACAAGGCGACCGCCGGCCTGCGGCGCGACGCGCTGATGGCGGGGTGAGCTGGGCGACCGGCCCTTTCGCGGGGAGAGGACAATGCGCTCGTTCGGATCGTTCGTTCTGAAAGCGCTCGCCGCCGTCGCGGTCGGCGTCGTCCTGCGCTTCGTGGTCGGGCTCACGCCGGTCTGGTGGCTGGTCTGGCTGGCCCCGGCGCCGTTGCTGGCGCTCGCCTTCCGGAACCGGGCGAGCGACGCGCGCTGGATGGTGGCGCTGGCGGCGCTCATCGCGACCAGCACGAACTTCTCGTACTACCGCCTGGTCGCGCCCTTGGAGTTCGCGGTGCTGGCGGTCGTGGGCCAGGCGGCGCTCTGGTTCGCCGTGGTCATGGCGACCCGACGGGTGGTGCTCGCCTGCAAGGCCTGGTGGACCGTCTTCGCCTATCCGGTCTTCTGGGTCGCCGCCGACACCCTGATGGCGGCGCTGCTGCCGGACGGGAACTGGGCCAGCCTGGCCTATTCCCAGGCGGACATTCTCCCGCTGCTGCAGCTGACCTCCCTGTTCGGCGTCCCCGGCTTGCTGTTCCTGGTGGCCCTGGTCCCTTCCGCCCTGGCCCTGGGCCTCGCGTTCGGACGTGACCTTCGCCACGGCTGGCGGGCCTACGCCGTGACGCTGGCGCTCGTCGTCGCGGCGACTGTCTTCGGGACGGTGAGACTACAGACGCCGGCAGCCGGAAACGCCGTCTCGATCGGGATCGCGTCGATCGACGACGCGATCGGCCTGCAGGCCTCGGGGCCGTACACGGCGAGAATCCTGGACGCCTACGACCGGAAGGTGGCGGCGCTGGCGTCCCGAGGCGCCGAGGTCGTCGTCCTGCCGGAAAAGATCGCCCTGCTGCCGTCGGCCTCGGCCGAGGCCTGGCGCGCGCGCTTCAGCGCCATGGCGCGCGCGAACAAGGTCTGGCTGGAGGCGGGCGTCGGCCTCGACGAGGGCGGCAGGCAGTTGAACCTGGCCTGGCTCTTCGACCCGAACGGCGAGCTGACCGACCAATACCAGAAGCACTACCTCGCGCCGCCGGAACGGGGCCGGTACGTTCCGGGGACCGACTTCTCGGTGCGGAGCATCGGCGGGGCGAAGTATGGCCTGGCCGTCTGCAAGGACATGCACTTCGCCGCGCTCGGGAGGGCCTACGGCGCGCGCGGCGCCTCGGTCGTCCTGGTCCCCGCGTGGGACTTCAACTACGCCGACGCCTGGATGGAGAGCCGCACCACGGTCACGCGTGGTGTGGAAAACGGCTACACCGTCGTGCGGGCGTCGCGCGAGGGCCTCCTGACCGTCAGCGACCCCTACGGCCGCGTGCTGGCCGAAACGTCGAGCCGGCCGCTGCCCGGCGCGGACCTGCTCGTCCGGGCGCCGGTCTCCGCGCCCGTGCCCACGCTTTACACGCAGATCGGCGACGTCGTGGGCTGGGCCTGCGTCCTCCTCGCCGCCGCGCTGGCGGCGCTCGGCCGCCGACGTGGGCCCGCGCCGGAACCAGGGCGCGTCGGTGTCGGAACGCCGTCGCCAGCTTGACGCGGCGCCCTGACGGACGCCCGCAAACGTTCTATCTACCGCTTCGATGAACGAAGTTATTCCCGCGGAACAGATCCGCGCCGTCTACGACGACACCACCATCCGCGTGTACCAGGCCTATTCCGAGGCGATCGCGGACAGCGCCCTCAAGCACCAGACCTTCGTGTCGCCGCCCTTCAAGATGGAGCGGATGACCTGGATCAAGCCGTCGTTCCTCTGGATGATGTATCGCGCCGGTTGGGGCTTCAAAGACGAAGGCCAGACTCGAATCCTGGCGATCGACATCACGCGCGAAGGCTTCGAATGGGCGCTGGCCCACAGCTGCCGAAGCCACCCGGAGCCCGGCGTCAGCCGCGAGACCTGGGAGGAGATCAAGACCAACACGCCGGTCCGTATTCAGTGGGACCCGGAGCGCGACCTGTCGCTCCAGCCTCTGGCGCACCGTGCGATCCAGATCGGGCTGAGCAAGGAGGCCGTGACCCGGTACGTGAACGACTGGATCCAGCGGGTCACGGACGTGACGCCGCTCGCGCACTCGATTCATGCGCTGGCGGTCGAAGGGCGAACCGAAGAGGCCACGCGCCTGCTGCCGGATGAGAAGACCTATCCAATGGCCAGCTTGATCGACGCGTAAGGGGAGGGTGAGCCGTGATCACGTCCCGAAATGACAGTTCGGGCCAGCCCCGCGGGCGACCTGCGATCGGGCTCACCATCATGGTGTTGGCGATCGCCATGTTCTTTTGGTGGGGCTTCCACTTCGAAGTGTTCGGGCAGCGGATCCGCCCTAGCCTCCCCCACCTCGGCTTCATCGGTTGGCTCGTCTTCGGAGCTTTCGGCATGGGGTTCGCCGCGGGTGGTGTGCGCGCGGGCGTCAAGGGCGCGGGAAGCCTTATCGTCCTGGTGGCGGTCGCCGTGGCGATCGGGGTCGCGTTAGGCAACTACGGCTGACGTGGCCACCAACGTCCCCGAGCGCTCCGATTCCACCATGGACTTGAGGCGCTCCGGCATCCCTTCCGGTGCAAAGATCACGGAGATCGACACCATGCCGCCCCAGGTCACCCTGCGCCCCTACCGGCCCGACGACGCGCCGGCCATGGCGCAGCTCTACTTCGACTCCGCCCGCACGCTGGGCCCGCGCCGCTACACGCCCGAGCAGGTCGCCGCCTGGGCGCCCGCGCCGGCCGACCCGGCCTCCTTCCGCGTGCGGGCGGAGGACGGGCGCACGACCCTGGTCGCGGTCGACGCGCAGGGAGCGGTCGCGGCCTACGGCGACCTGGAGCCGGACGGCCACGTCGACCACCTGTACTGCCGCCCCGACATGGCCGGCGCCGGCGTGGCGGAACAGGTGCTGGACGCCCTGATCTCCCACGCGCAGGCGACCGGGGTGCGTTCGCTCTACGTCGAGGCCAGTGAACTGGCCCGCTCGCTGTTCGAACGGAAGGGCTTCGAGGTGGTCGAGCGGCGCGACTTCGTCCTGCGCGGCGTGCCGATCCACAACTACGCCATGCGCCGGGCGCCGACCTGAGCCGGCGAAGCGCGGACCCCCTCCACACGCGGCGCGTTGAGTCTGCGAAGCACCGGAGAAGGGATCATGCGCGCGCCTCTGCCGTTCGCCGCCCTCGCGGCTTTCCTCGCCCTCTCGCCGCCAGCCGTTTCGGCGCAGGCCCAGGGCGGCGAGTGGTCGTCGGCCCAGACCATCGAGATCCAGCTCAGCAACTACAAGTTCGAGCCGAACACGATCACCATGCGCCGCGGCCAGCCCTACCGGCTGCACCTGGTGAGCACCGGGGACCACAGCTTCAGCTCGCCGAAGTTCTTCGCCGCGGCCCAGATCGCGCCGCAGGACGCGGCGATGGTCACCGGCGGGAAGATCGAGGTCGACAAGGGCGCGCCCCGCGACGTGCTTCTGATCCCGCAGCAGGTCGGGACCTACGAGTTCCACTGCACGCACTTCATGCACGCCCCGATGGGCATGAGCGGCCACATCACCGTCCAGTAACGGCGCCGGACGACTTGCGGCGCCGGCGCCCGGCAGTTACGCCCTCGCGCCACAAGCCGAGGACACCATGAACGATCAGACTGACGACTACGTCTACGACGAGGCCAGCGGCGAGTGGCTGCCGGCCGCCGAGGCCGCGGCCAAGGCGGCCTCGGCCGGTCAGGTCGAGGTGCGCGACAGCGTCGGCAACCTGCTGGCCGACGGCGACAGCGTGGTGCTGGTCAAGGACCTGAAGGTGAAGGGCGCGGGCCAGACCCTGAAGCGCGGCACGGTGATCCGCTCGATCCGCCTGACCGGCGACGAGCAGGAGATCGACTGCCGCTACGAGGGCATCAAGGGCCTCGTCCTGCGCGCCGAGTTCGTGAAGAAGAACTAGACCCTGATGTCGAGCAGCGAGCCCGGGCGCAGCAGCCGCTGCGGCTGACCGCTCGCTTCCGCGCGGGCCGGGGCGGCGGCCTGCGCCACCGGACGGGCCGGCTCGGGCG
>NZ_JAAIVC010000138.1 GCF_010975005.1 Caulobacter sp. 17J65-9
CTTGCGGATCGGCGGCGTAGAGGCTGGTCACGCCCTGCGCGCGAGCGACGCCGGTGGTCGGCAGCACGCGCGCGCCGCGCCGGCCGCCGAAGCCGGCCTCGAGGTCGGCGGCGCGCGTGCCGACCAGTACGGAAACGATTACCGCGTCCTTGGGCAGGACCGCGTCGTAGGCCGGCGCGATCTCGCGCCACTTCTGCGGCTTCACGCACAGGACCACGGTCCGGACGTTCGCCAGCGCCGCGTCCGGCGGATTCAGCGCCGCGCCCTCGGCGGCGGCGGCGTCGCACTCCGGCTTCTGCGAGGGCGTGCGGATCAGCAGGTCGGAGAACGGGAAGGCGTCAGCGCGCCGCCAGCCCTGGATCAGCGCCTGGCCCATGCGCCCCGCGCCGATCAGCAGGACGGGTCCGAAAACGTTGTCAGTCATGGCTTTGGCTCCCCTTCTCCCCTTGCGGGAGAAGGTGGCCGGCGGAGCCGGCCGGATGAGGGGTGTCGGCGCCGAAGCGTCAGGACGAAGAGCGCAGTCGCGCCAGGACGACAGGCGTCTCGCCGACACCCCTCATCCGACGCGCTCCGCGCGCCACCTTCTCCCGCAAGGGGAGAAGGAAATCCAGAAGCACTATCCGCGGTGAGCGCTTACGCCCGCCCGACCGTCTCGAACATGCAGCAGGCCATGGCGTCCGACGGAGTCTTCGCGCCCTTGAGCAGGAAGTTGAAGGCCGGGAAGAAGCGGTCGGCCGCTTCCACCGCCGCGTCGATCATGGACGCGGCCTGGGCCAGGGTCGGGCGCTCGCCGTGCGGCAGGGCCAGCGAGTGGCGGAAGACGATCTCGCCGTCCTCCGGCCAGATCTCGAAGTGGCCCAGCCAGACGCGCTGGTTGACCAGCGACAGCAGTTCGTAGGTCGCCCGCTTCGACTTGGGCGCCCGCAGGTCCAGCGAGCAGCACAGCTGCAGGCAGTCGCCCTCGGGACGCCAGGCGAACCACAGTTCGTAGTCGCGCCAGTCGCCGGCCAGGGCGAAGGCCAGGTCGCCGTCTTCGGTCCGATCGAACGGAAGATTTTCCGCCGACAGAACATTTTCAACGACGTCGAGGGGATCGAAGGCGAGGTCCAGCTCTTCCGGTCGGGTGTCCATAGGCGGTCCTCGATCCTCGGCGCCGACCGGGCGAAACGGGCGGGCGACTCAAACGCCCCGCTTCACGAGGGTAACCGCTTCGTAAACCAGCTCAACCGGCGTCGTCTGCCGGGCGAGCGCCATCCACAGAAGTGTTCCCTTTCAGGGTCGCGAGTTCGGCGCGGAGAGCCGCCACCTCGGCCTTCAGGGCCTCGAATTCGTCGCGGCGGATCAGGTCCAGTTCGGCCACCAGCCGGTCGCCCTGGGCGCGAAACGCGGCCCGGGCCTCCTCGCCCGCCGCCTGGGCCAGGCCCATGGCGCCGGTGGTCAGCTTGGCGAACTCGTCGAGGAGGGGATTGCGCGTATGCATGGCGATCTCGTTGGGCGATCTCTTCTGGGCCGAAGCGGCCCGCACCGCTTCCTTATAGAGCGCGAACAACGTCGAAGCGACGGTCCGGTTCGAAGGGGGCGACGGACGCGGTCGTGCTTGCTAAACGAGGCTGACAGCCTGCGAGGACGCGCCGTGCAGTTTCCCGATATCGACCCGTTCGTTCCGTACCTGCACTGGGGCAACTTCGGCGTCCGCTGGTACGCCCTGGCTTATGTCGCCGGCATCCTGCTGGGCTGGTGGTGGGCGGCGCGTCTGCTCACCAAGGAAACGCTGTGGGGCCCCAAGGGCCCGCCGCTGAACAAGCTGCAGCTGGACGACCTGATCCTGTGGATCACGGTCGGCATCATCGGCGGCGGCCGCATCGGCTACATCCTGTTCTACCAGCCGTCGATGATCTGGGAGTCGCCGCTCAGCATGCTGAAGCTGTGGGAGGGCGGCATGTCCTTCCACGGCGGCCTGATCGGGGTGGCCCTGGCCATCGTGCTGTTCGCGCGGCGCAACAAGATCGCCCTGCTGAGCCTCGGCGACCTGGTCGCGCCGGCCGCGCCGATCGGTCTGTTCTTCGGGCGCATCGCCAACTTCATCAACGGCGAGCTGTGGGGCCGCCCCACCGACGCGCCGTGGGGCATCCGCTTCTGCAACGCCACGATCGAGCAAGCGTACGGCCACTGCCCGGCCGGCATGGTCCCGCGCCACCCCAGCCAGCTCTATGAAGCCGGCCTGGAAGGCGTGGTCCTGTTCCTGGTGCTCTACTGGGCGACCTACGTGCGCAAACTGCTGCCGCGCGAGGGCCTGGTCACCGGCATCTTCCTGGCCGGCTACGGCGTCTGCCGCTTCCTGCTGGAGAACGTGCGCGAGCCCGACCAGCACATGCCGGACTTCCTGCGCGGCCACGTCACCATGGGCATGCTGCTGTCGATCCCGATGATCGCGGTCGGCGTCTGGCTGATCTGCCGCGCGCGCCGCGTGGAAGCCCCCGCCGCCGCATGAGCCTGGAAGATCGGCTGAAGGCCGAGATCGCCCAGACTGGCCCCATGCCGGTCTCGGCCTTCATGGCCCGCTGCCTGTTCGATCCCGACGGCGGCTACTACGCCACGCGCCCGCGCCTGGGGCCCGAGGGCGACTTCATCACCGCGCCGCTGGTCTCGCAGATGTTCGGCGAGATGCTGGGCCTGTGGGCGGCCGAGGCCTGGATCCGCCTGGGCCGGCCCGCGCGCGTCCTGCTGGTCGAGATGGGCCCCGGCGACGGCACGCTGATCAGCGACGTCCTGCGCGCCGCCCGCCTGGTCCCGGAGTTCCTGGCCGCCGCCGAGCTGTGGCTGGTGGAGCTGTCAGAGCCGCTGCGCGCCGCCCAGGCCGCGCGCCTGGCCGACGCGCCGCTCGCCCCCCGTTGGGCCGGCGCCCTGGACGAGCTCCCGGCCGACGCGCCGCTGATCCTCCTGTCGAACGAGTTGCTGGACTGCCTGCCTGCCGACCAGTTCGTGCGCGCCGAGCGCGGCTGGGCCGAGCGCCGGGTCGGCCTGTCGCCGGACGGCGAGCTGGCCTTCGGCCTGACCCCGGGCCACCGGCCGGCGAACGCGCCCGAGGACCTCGCCCCCGGCCTGGTCTGGGAAGTCTCGCCCGCCCAGGCGGCGTTGGGCGCGGAGGTCGGGGCCCGCGTCGCCGCGCAAGGCGGGGCGGCGCTGTTCATCGACTACGGCCGCGACCGGCCGGAGCCCGGCGACACCCTGCAGGCGCTGAAGGCGCATGCGAAGATCTCGCCGCTGGAGACGCCGGGCGAAGCCGACCTGACCGTGTGGGCCGATTTCCCGGCCTTCGCCGCCGGCGCCCGGAGCGCCGGCGCGCAAACCGCGATCCTCACCCAAGGCGCGCTGCTGCGCCGGCTCGGGATCGAGCACCGCGCGGAGGCCCTGGCCCGCGCCCGCCCCGACCGGGCCGAGACCCTGGCGCGCCAGCTGGCGCGGCTGGTCGATCCGGCCGAGATGGGGACCCTGTTCAAGGCCTGCGCGGTTCACGCCGGCGCCGTGCCTCCGGGATTCGAGGAGACGTCATGACCAAGCCCCCCGTCCTCACCTCGCCGCGGCTCCAGCTGGAAGGCGTGCGCCACGCCTTCTTCACCCGCCAGGGCGGCGTCTCCACCGGCATCTATTCCAGCCTGAACCTCGGGCCGGGTTCGAAGGACGATCCGGAGGCCGTGGCCGAGAACCGCCGGCGCGCCGCCTCGGTGTTCGAGGTCGGGCCGGACAACCTGCTGAGCTGCTACCAGACCCACTCGGTGATCGCGCGGGTGGCCGACAGCCCCTGGGCCGGACAGCGGCCGGAGGGCGACGCCATCGTCACCTCGACGCCGGGCCTGGTCTGCGGCGCGCTGTCCGCCGACTGCGCGCCGATCCTGTTCGCCGACGCCGAGGCCCGCATCGTCGCCTCCGCCCACGCCGGCTGGAAGGGCGCGCTGGACGGCGTCGTCGGGAGCGCGGTCAGCGCCATGGTCGCGCTGGGCGCCTCGGCCAGCCGCATCAACGCCGTCGTCGGCCCCTGCATCGGCCCGAAGTCCTACGAAGTCGGGCCGGAGTTCGTGGACCGCTTCGTCCACCACGATCCGGGCTCGGCGCGCTTCTTCGGCCCGGTCGAGGGCTCGGACCGCCAGCTGTTCGACCTGCCCTCCTTCGTGCTGTGGCGGCTGGAGCAGGCCGGGATCGAACACGCCGAGTGGATCGGCCACGACACCTGCGCGGAGGAAGAGCTGTTCTTCTCCAACCGCCGCGCCTTCAAGCGCAGCGAAGGCGACTACGGCCGGCTGATGAGCGCCATCGCCCTGGTCTGAGCGCTCAACGGCTGAGCCATTCGAACGCCCGCGCCAGCACTTCACGGTTTAAGGCGTGTCCGCCGTCGATCTCGACGTACTCAGGCGTGAGTCCCTGAGCTTTCAGCCCCTCGACGAGACGGCGCGCGCTCTCGACCGGAGTCGACTCGTCCCCGCGTGCGTGGGCGACGAGGACGCGGCCGCGATACCCCTCCATGAGATCGAGGCAGCGGGTCGGCAGCACCGACCGCCACCAGATCTCCGGGTTCGTCGCTCCCAGCCAGGTCGCCCCGACCCGCGGGTCGCTCGCCACACGGTGCTTCTGCTTGGCGAAGTCGGGATCATCCTTGGTCAACAGCGAAAGCTCCTGATCGAAAGTCATCCCTCCGCCGGTGCTGAGCAGCGCCACCGCCTCGACGTCGTCGGTCGCCCCGGCCAGCGCGCAGGCGGTCAGGCCTCCCGCCGAGACCGCGAACACCCGGAACGCCCCGCGATCCCGCAGACCGAGTTCACGCTTCAACCGGTTCATGGCCGCCACGTGATCAAACCATCGGGCCTGCTCTGTGGACTGACTTTCGTAAGTCGGCCCGCAGGTCCCGTCGCGGGAGGCGCCTTCCTTGTCCACTGCCACCACCCACCGAGGGCCGTCCGTCTCGGCCGCCAGCGTCGACCAGCCCAGAGCCTCGATCGACTTGCAGTCGGAGCCGCTCACCAGTAGCAGCGCCTGGTCGGCCGCGCCGTGTCCACGGTCATGCACCCGTACGTCGATGCTCGAACCGTCGGCCCGCTTCACGTCGATCGTCCGGAAGACTGGATCGGCATGAGCGGAGGTCCCGCCAATTAGCAGGAACACGGCAATCGCCAGCGACAAGCTCAAGCGCATCACACCCCCTCGGCACCGACATTCAGGCCCACCGTACTATTTGCGGTAGAGCATCGCCATCATGCACGTTTTTGCTTTGCGGGGCCGCGGGCGGCTGGACCAGGCCGGCGTCGAACACGCCGAGTGGGTCGGCCACGACACCTGCGCGGAGGAAGATCTGTTCTTCTCCAACCGCCGCGCCTTCAAGCGCGGCGAAGGCGACTACGGCCGGCTGATGAGCGCGATCGCCCTGGTTTGAGCCTCAGCGCGCGCGGCGGGCGCCTCCGCTCGGCGCGGCCTTGCGGCATCGCCCGCCCTTGCCGGAGAGGGTGGGCGGCAGGTTCAGCCCCTTCTCCTGGTCGCGCGGGGTCAGCGCCACATAGCTGTCGCGCTCGGCGAAGTCGAAGCGGCGCACGGCGTTGCGGATATCGACGACGTACAGGAACACGGCTTCGCCAGTCGGACCGCCGGCTCCCTGCTCCACCAGCCAGCGGGCGAAGCGCCAGTCGCCTTGCGAGGCGAGGCCGCCCGACGGATAGCGGTTCATGCCCCGTTCGGTCGGCGAGAAGCCGTATTGCTCGATGGGGTGATTGTGGACGAAGCCGACCATGCGCTCTGGACCGACGCCCGCGGCGCTCAGGGTGGCCTCGATCTGCTGCAGGGTGACCTTGTCGGACAAGCCGGGTTTGGCCGGCGTGTGGGCAAGCCGACCGTCATCGGCCAGATAAATCAGGCTGTAGTGTTCCCGGCGCTTGGCGCTCGGCAGGCGGCGGATTTCCTCGCGCGCCTCCACCGCGAGCGCGTCCAGCGCACACAAGTCCACTCGCTGGGCCGCGCGCTCGGGCGCGTCCAGAAGCAGCGCCAGGGCGGCGAGCCCCGACGCGATCGTAATGTCCGGCACGCAAATCCCCCACGCGTACGCTTACTCGACGCCGCTCCCCCGCGGCGCACAGCGGATTTCGCACCCGAGCTTTGCCATTTGGTTTCCGCAGGGGGAGGTTCGTCACAAAACGGTCTTAACGGGCGCGGGCGCGACCTCCCGCCCCTTGCCCTTCGGGCGTTCGCTGCTAGAAGCGCGGCGTCAATCGAAGGGCGCGTGCCATGAAGCTGCTGTCGGGCAACTCCAACCAATCCCTGTCGCAGGCGATCGGCGACTACCTCGACGTGCCGCTGACCAAGGCGCAGGTGAAGCGCTTCGCCGACATGGAGGTGTTCGCCACCATCGACGAGAACGTCCGCGGCGAGGACGTCTTCGTGATCCAGTCGACCAGCTACCCGGCCAACGACAACCTGATGGAGCTCTTGATCTGCATCGACGCGCTGCAGCGCGCGTCGGCCCGGCGGATCACGGCGGTGATGCCCTACTTCGGCTACGCCCGTCAGGACCGCAAGACCGGCGGCCGCACGCCGATCTCGGCCAAGCTGGTCGCCAACCTGATCACCCGCGCCGGCGCCGACCGGGTCCTGACCATGGACCTGCACGCCGGCCAGATTCAGGGCTTCTTCGACATCCCGACCGACAACCTGGTGGCCATCCCGGTCCTCGCCCGGGACATCAAGAACAACTACGAAGACTCCCACGAGCTGATGATCGTGTCGCCGGACGTCGGTGGCGTGGTGCGCGCCCGCGCCCTGGCCGACCGCCTGAACGCCGACCTCGCCATCGTCGACAAGCGCCGCCCGCGCGCCGGCGAAAGCGAAGTGATGAACATCATCGGCGACGTCACCGGCCGCCGCTGCATCCTGTTCGACGACATCGTCGATTCGGCCGGCACCCTGTGCAACGCCGCCGCCGCCATGATCGAGCGCGGGGCCGCCTCGGTCTCGGCCTATGTCAGCCACGGCGTGCTGTCGGGCCCGGCGGTCGAGCGCGTGAAAAAGTCGGTGCTGCACGAGCTGGTGATCACCGACTCCATCGAGCAGCCGGAGCAGGTGCTGGCCTGCGGCAAAGTGCGCACCGTCACCGTGGCGCCCCTGATCGGCGAAGCGATCCGCCGTATCGCCAACGAAGAATCGGTATCAAAGCTTTTTGATTGACCGGGGTTCGTCCAGAATCCCCGTCGAATCACCCCCGGACTGTCGCTATAGTCCGCCCGCGGTCGCGGCAGGCGCCTGACTTGGGTTCGAAGGGGGACGTGTCGGTATGAGCATGGTGAACTTGCGGCGCGCTGCGCTGTTGGGCGCGTTCGCTTCGTCCCTCGTCCTGGTCGCCTGTCAGGAGCCGCCGGCTCCCCCGCCGCCCGCTCCCCCGCCGCCCCCGCCGCCCGTCGCCCTGTCGTCGGGCGTGGCCGAGGCCGCCGCGGCCTACGAGACCTACGTCAGCCAGGCCAAGGAAATTCAGGCGAACTTCACCGACGGCGAGTCCATCCAGGCGTCGCTGCGCAAGGGCGAGTCGTACGAGGCCAAGCAGCTGGCCCAGGGCGTGATCGCCTACGGCGCCGTGCTGGCCCTGCAGGAGCCGACCTTCGTCGCCGGCGTGCGCGAGCTGGGCCGTGAGCCGGCCCAGCGCCAGCAGATCATCAACCAGATCTTCGCCGACCCGGCCTACGCCGCCCAACTGCCGGGCGCGGACGCCGCGGCCGGTCGCGTGGTCGCCGAACTGACCGCCGACGGCGCCGCCGTGCACAAGGCCGGCTCGGCCGTGAAGCAGTCCGCCTACGACGTCCAGCGTCAGAAGTGGTCCAAGGAGTTCGTGAAGGAGCGCGAGGCGCGCCTGGCGGCGGCCAAGCAGATCTCTTCGCAGCCGATCGCCCCCTCCACCGACCTGTCGGCCCAGCTGCTGCAGGCGGCCCTGAGCGGCACCGGCCTGCCGTCCGTCACGGCCGGAGCCGAGAAGCCCTACACCCCGGCGGTGCAGCGCTCGCTGGCCATCGCCGCGCTCGCCGCGCTGGGCGCGGCCGGCGACGACAACGCCACCCAGGTGAGCGCCCTGCTGGAGGACAACGTCGGCCCCTCGTGCCTGAACCTGTCGAAGCTGAACCTCTACCAGTGCCTGGCCGTCTCCAAGCCGCACTACGAGGACGTCTTCTGCCTGGGCCAGCACGTGCTGATGGACACCGGCCAGTGCATCACCAAGGTCGCCGGCAAGATCGCGCCGGTGGGCGAACCGATTCCCCTGCCGGCGGCCCCGGCCGCCCTGGACGCGGCCTCCAACACCACCAACGCGGTCCAGACCGAGGGCCCGAAGGGCGGCAAATAGGACGGATCAGCGCGCCGGCGCGGGCATAAGTCCGCGCCGGTTGCGCACCCCCGTCGAAGCATGTATTAAGCCGCGCTCTTAGATTCCGGGGTAACCCCCACGCCGCGCCGGGTGCGCGGCGGTTTCGTTTTTGAGGCTGAAGCAGATGGCCGAGATCGTTCTCAACGTCGAAGTTCGCGAGCGCACCGGGACGGGCGCCGCCCGCGCCGCGCGTCGGAGCGACCAAACCCCGGGCGTCCTGTACGGCGGCGACCGCGGCCCGGTGCCGATCTCCATGGAGACCAAGGCGCTGCGCAAGGCGCTGTACACCGGCAAGCTGCTGGGCCACCTGGTGACCCTGAAGTACGGCAACGAGACCCAGCCGGTCATCGCCAAGGCCGTCGACTTCCACCCGGTCACCGACGTGCCGCTGCACTTCGACCTGTTCCGCGTCGACGAACACCAGACGATCAAGATCTCGGTGGCGGTGCACTTCCAGAACCAGGAAGCCTCGCCGGGCATCAAGCGCGGCGGCGTGCTGAACGTCGTCCGTCACGACGTCGAAATCGCCTGCCCGGCCGACCAGATCCCGGAAGAGCTGCTGGTCGACCTGACCGGCCTGGAGATCGGCGACACCGTCCGCATCTCCAACATCGCTCTGCCGAAGGGCGTGACCCCGACCGTGACCGACCGCGACTTCGTGATCGCGACCGTCACCGGCTCGGCCGGCCAGGCTGCTGAAGAAGCCGCCGAAGGCGAAGAGGCTGCTGAAGGCTGATCGCCTTCACAATCTGATATGTAGGCGGCCTCGTCCTCACGGACGGGGCCGTTTCCTTATGGAGTCCTGTCCGTGCTGATCCTGGCCGGGCTCGGAAATCCCGGGCCGAAGTACGAGAAGAACCGCCACAACATCGGCTTCATGGCGATCGACGAGATCGCCCGCCGCTGGCGCTTCGGCCCCGAGCGCAGCAAGTTCCAGGGCATCGCCTCGGAAGGCGTCGTGGACACGCCCCAGGGCCCGCAGAAGGCCCTGCTGCTGAAGCCGCAGACCTACATGAACGAGAGCGGCCGCTCGATCGGCGAGGCCATGCGCTTCTACAAGCTGAAGCCCGAGAACGTCGTGGTGTTCTACGACGAGATCGACATGGCGCCGGGCCGCTTCCGCATGAAGACCGGCGGCGGCGCGGCCGGCCACAACGGCATCCGCTCCACCATCGCCCTGATCACCGCCGACTTCCGCCGCGCCCGCATGGGCGTGGGCCATCCCGGCGAGAAGGAGCTGGTGCACGGCTGGGTGCTGTCGGACTTCCACAAGGTCGACCAGCCCTGGGTCGACGACCTGACCCGCGCCTGCGCCGACGCCCTGCCCTTCCTGATGCTGGGCGAGGACGAGCGCTACCAGGCCGAGGTGCTGCGCCTGGCCCCCGCCCCCAAGGCCGATCCGCGCCGGGCGATCAGCGCCGGTAATTAAAGCGTCGCAAAAGTTGCACGCCGGTCGAATTGCTCTCGGCGGTGCGCAAGGCTAGGCTCCGCGGCCTGTTCCGGGGGGAGTAGACATGCACGCCGACCGCCTGCCGCCGCACGCCTGCGAGCGCGCCCGATGAGCGCCGATCCGACCGACGACGGCGCCGACGCCCCCCTGACCCTGCAAGGCATGTCCGGGGGACGCCGCCGCAAGCGCGGGCCCGACGTCACCGTCCTCGTCATCTCCGTCCTCGGCGTGCTCGGGGCCGGCGCGGGTTACATGGCGCTGAAGAAGGGCGCCCACGCCCTGCCGGCCGGCGCCGTCGCCAAGGGCGTCCCCTCGATCTCCCAAGCGGAGCGGTGCCTGCGCAACGGCAACATCCCGTGCGCCGAAGCCAGCTACATCGCCTATCTGAAGCAGTATCCCGAGGACGCGCGCGCCAACGCGATGCTGGCCATCGTCCTGACCGGCGACGGCCGCCACAAGGAGGCCCTGCCTTACTATCGCAAGGCCGACGCGCTGGGCATCGACACCTACGACTTCTACGCCAACCAGGCCCGCAGCCTGGAGGCCACCGGCGACGTCGACGGCGCGATCAAGGCCAATTACCGCGCGCTGGACATCGTCCCCTCGCTGGTCGACGTGCGCGGCTCGCTGGCCGACCTGCTGGTCCGCAAGGGGCGGGCCGACGAGGCGATCAATCTGCTCGAGAGCTTCGACCGCTCGCTCGAAGACCAGGGCCACACGCCCTACTTCACCGCCAAGGCCGCCCGCATCCGCGCCGGGCGCGGCGGCGCGGCCGCCCAGCAGGCCGCCGCCGACGCCGCGGTCACCGCGGCCG
>NZ_JAAIVC010000139.1 GCF_010975005.1 Caulobacter sp. 17J65-9
GCGCGGGCCAGGGCGCCGATCTCGTCGGTGCGGGCTTCGACCGCCTCCAGCGGCGCGCCGCGGCCGCGCGCGCCGGCCCAGGCGGCCAGCGCCTCCAGCGGCTTGACCACCGAGCGCCGGATCAGGACCAGGGCCACGGTCGACAGGAGGCCCACGGCGAGCAGGCCGGCGACCAGCACGGTCAGGGCGGATTCCAGGGCCGTGCGCAGCACCGCCGACTTGGGCAGGACGATCAGCAGCCGCCAGGACGGCCCGAACATCTGGCCGTAGGCGACCAGGGCGTCGTGGTCGGGGCTCTCGACCACGCCGTGACGGCCGCCGGCGGCGCGGATTCGCGCCAGGGTCTCGTCCATGCGCTCCAGCACCTTGCCGGCCGCGACGTCCTCCGGCCGCGTCGCGGCGGCGCGGTAGCCGGGCGAGGCGATCAGCTCGCCGGTCTCCGAGACGATCAGGGTGGCCGATCCCGGCAGGCGGTCGGCGGCCGAGCCCAGCAGTTTCTCGTCGATCAGGACCGTGGTGCCGAACGCGCCGACGTGGCGCCCGCCGATGTCGAGCGGCGTGATGCAGCCGGTGCCGCGGGGCTGGCCCTTTCCAGGCCTGTAGACGAGCTGCTGCAGCTTGGTGCAGCGGGTGACGCGGGCCGGATTGACGGACGGCAGCGCGATCTGGCCCGCCTCCAGCGGCTGCATGGTGAAGTCGGCCGGCGCGTTCTTTCGATAGAACATCAGCCGGTCGTCCCGCTCGGGACCGAACATCACCTGCCGGTCGCTGGGCGTGAAGAAGTACAGGTTGTCGTAGCGGCCGAGGTGGGCCTCGCCGACCTCGGCGACCGCACGCGCCGCGGCGAGCATCAGGGCCTTGTCCTCGCGGCTCACGTTGCGGCCGTCGGCCAGGAAGCCGCCCAGGCCGTAGATCCGGTCGCCGGCCGGACCGTTCCGGCCGTCGAACAGGGCCGGGGCGCTGCGGCGCGTGCCGTCGGCCTGCAGCGGGAAGAAGGCGTCGAACTGGCGGTCGAGCTCCGGCCCGTCCAGGGCCGGCAGCCGGCGCAGCAACGCGCCGGTCGCGGCCGCGTGCACCGTGCGCAGGTCGGAGAACAGCCGCTCCTCCACCACCAGGCGCTCGTCCACGTAGTGGGAGAGGGAGGTCACCTGCTGGCGCGCGGCCTTGTCGTAGAAGACGGCGAAGGCGGCGACGGCGGCCAGCGTGCTGACCAGGATCGACAGGCCGATCACGCCCAGCACCAGCTTGCGAGCGACGGAGGATCGGTTCGGGGCGCGGCTCATCGGCGACTGGCTCGGTTCCTGTGCGACCCTATGGCGAGACGGCTTAACCAAGCGCTATCGCGAACCCCGGGCCTGATCCGGGGTTTCAGGAGGACGATGAACGCGCCGCGCCTGCTGATCGCCATAGGCCTGGCCCTGGTGGCCGCGGGCCTGCTGTGGCCCTGGCTGTCCCGGCTGGGACTGGGCCGGCTGCCGGGCGACATCGTCATCCGGCGCGAGGGCTTCACCCTCTATGTCCCGCTGGTCACCAGCCTGCTGGTCAGCCTGGCCCTGACCGTCCTGCTCTGGCTGCTGCGCCGATGACCGGGGTCGAGCGCTTCAGCGTGCGGCCCCTGACCGTGGGCGAGCGGCGCCTGGCCGACGAGGTGTTCGGCGAGGCGCTGGACTGCGATCCGGTGCGGATCTGGGCGCCGGCCCTGCCGCTGCTCGACCGGGCCTTCGTGCCGGGGCGGCTGGGCGGGCGCAGCTGGATCATCTGGCCGTGGCCGGGCGCCCGGGCCGACTTCGCGGAGGCGCCGCTGCGCCTGCAGGGGACCTTCGTGCACGAGCTGGTCCATGTCTGGCAGGCCCAGCGCGGGGTGCTGCTGCCCCTGGCCAAGCTGAAGGCGGGCGACGCGCCGAAGGCCTACCGCTACCGGCTGGACGGGCCCGGCGGGTTTGCGGCGCTCAATATTGAGCAACAGGCGATGGCGGTGGAGCACGACTTCCTGCGCCGGCGGGGCGACGAGGCGCCCTTCGCCGCCGAGCTCTACGAGGCGGTCCTGCCGTTCCGCCGGACCGCGCCGCCGGAACGCCGCGCCTGAAGGCCGCGTTTTCGCCACGCGGGGAAGGCCTAACTTAGGGGAGTTCGCTTCCGGAGCGCCCCATGAGAGCCGCCCTCGCCGCCGTTTCCGCCGTCCTTGCGCTCGCCGCGACGGCCGGCCCCGTCGCCGCCGCGACCGAGACCGCCCCAACGACGACCGCGGCCACGACTTCGCCGGCGACCGATACCGACCTCGAGATTCCGCGCGCCCAGGCCGCCCTGCTGCGCACCATCTGGAAGCTCCAGTCCGGCGCCCCCGACTACGGCGCCATGGAGCGGAAGCTGGCCGACACGGTGAAGGCCCAGCCCGACCTGCTGGAGCAGGTGAAGTCCTACGGCCCGGCCGAGGACGTCGAGTACCTGGGCGCGGTCGACGGCGCGCGCCACTTCAAGGTCGCCTTCAAGGGCGTCGAGACCCACTGGTTCATCGCCCTGTCCCCGACCGGCAAGATCGCCGCCCTGGTGTTCCGCGAGGGGTGACCTAGGCCTGCGCCGCCTGCGAAATCAGCGCCAGGAACAGCCAGACCAGGCCGCCCAGGATCAGCAGCGCCGGGCCGACGAGGCTGCGGAAGCGCTGGCCGACGAGACCGGCGAACCGGTCGGGCTCGCTGGCGCGCTCGACCTTCTGCGGCCGGCTTCCGCGCGTGCGGACCACGCCGGTGCGGTGTGCTTCGAACAGCGGGACCGCGTCCCTGAGCAGCAAGAACAACCCAGCCAAGACGACACCAAGCGGCAGCATGAATCTCCCCCGTACTTGCGGCCCAGCTTGGGAGGCGTATCTGTTGTTCGTCAATCGCCGCTATCGGAGCGCGTTCATGAAAGCCGTCGCCCTCGCCGCCGTCCTCGCCCTCGGGGCGGGCGTGGCGTCGCCCGTCCTCGCCCAGACCCAAACTCAGACTCCGGCCGCCGCCGCCGACAAGGTCGCGCCCGCCCGCGAGGAAGCCGCGCTGCGGACCGTCATCGCCCAGTTCCAGGCCGGCAAGCCCGACTACGATCAGATGGAGAAGCCCCTCGGCGACGCCGTGAAGGCGCAGCCGGCGGTGGTGACCATGGTGCAGGGCTTCGGCGCGCTGGAGCACGTCGACTATGTCGGCGTCGTCAACGGCGCGCAGCACTTCCGGGTGGGCTTCGCGACGGCGGAGACCGACTGGTTCATCGCCCTGTCGCCCTCCGGCAAGATCGCCGGCCTGGTGTTCCGCCCGGCCGCCTGAGATCGGGGCCTCTGACCTCGGGCCTGGGAAACCGGGCCTGAGGCTTTCGCCTGAACTCGAGCCCAGAAACACGACGGCCCGGCTGCGTGAGCAACCGGGCCGTGGTCGTTTGAAGAAACTGGAGCGGGCGAGGCGATTCGAACGCCCGACCCTCACCTTGGCAAGGTGATGCTCTACCCCTGAGCTACGCCCGCATCTCAGTTTCGTCTTGCGGCGTCGCCGCCGCGTCTCCGTGAGGAGGCGGGCCTTATAGGCGACCTCTTCACAGCGACGCAAGCCCCTTTTTGCGACGTTTATCGAGTTATTTCGGCGCCATGCGAATGGCCCCGTCGAGGCGCACGCACTCGCCGTTCAGATAGGTGTTGCGGGCCATCTCGAGCACCAGCGAGGCGTACTCGGACGGCTTGCCCAGGCGCTTGGGGAAGGGGATCGACGCGGCCAGGGCGTCCTGCACGTTCTGCGGCATGGCGGCCATCATCGGGGTCATCATGATGCCCGGCAGGATGGTGTTCACGCGCACGCCGTCGTTCATCAGGTCGCGCGCGATCGGCAGGGTCATGGCGTAGACGCCGCCCTTGGAGGCCGAGTAGGCGGCTTGGCCGATCTGGCCGTCCTGGGCCGCGACGGACGCCGTCGAGACGATCAGGCCGCGCTCGCCGTCTTCCATCGGCTCGGCCGTGACCATCCCCGAGGCGGCCTTGGCGATGCAGCGGAAGGAGCCGATCAGGTTGATCTGCAGGACCTTCTCGAAGCTCTTCAGGTCGTGGGCCTTGATCTCGCCGGTGTCGCGGTCGCGGCTGACCGTCTTGCGGCCGATGGCGATGCCGGCGCAGTTGACCAGGATGCGCTCCTGGCCGTGGGCGGCGCGGGCCTTCTCGAAGCCGGCGTCGACGTCGGCGTCGGAGGTGACGTCGACCTTGCAGAACACGCCGCCGATTTCGGCCGCGACCTTCTGACCCGCCTCTTCGTTCAGGTCGAACACGGCGACCTTCACGCCTTGCGCGGCAAGGGCGCGGGCGGTGGCCTCGCCGAGGCCGGAAGCCGCGCCGGTCACCACGGCGGCGATCGAACCATCGAGTTTCATGGAGTTCTCCCCCTCGGAAGGGCATTATGGTGAATAGCCCGGAAAACGTCGGGCGGTCGGGCGAGGGTTTAGCGTCGTGACCGGAAATTCCAAACAGGCGGATCAAGAGTTCGACGCAGGCCGTCCGCTGGACCCCTCGCGCGCGCTGGTTCCGGCCGTGGTGCGGGTCAACGAGGTGCGCGTGCGCCGCGGCTTCTGGCCGAAGATCCGCAAGGTGGCCACGCGGATCCCGTTCGCGCCGGAGGTGGTGTCGGTCTGGTTCTGCGCGCGCGATCCGCAGACCCCCACCGCGGCCAAGGGCATGATGATGGCGGCGCTGGCCTATTTCGTCCTGCCGACCGACGCTATTCCCGACGTACTGGCCGGGATCGGCTTCACCGACGACGCGGCGGTGCTGGCGGCGTTGATCTCGCTGCTGGGGGCCAACCTGAAGCCCCGCCACCGCGAGGCGGCCGGCGAGGCGCTGAAGCGGATCGCCGACGAGGACTAGAGCGCTGCTCTAGCGCGCCCGGACCCAGCCGGTGATCGACAGCCGCTCGCGTCCTGCATAGGGCGCGACCAAGCTGACCGAGTGCAGCTGGGGCACGCGGAAAATGTTCAGGGCGTTGAAGGCGGGGGTGAAGCCCTCGGCCACGTGGCCGTCCTGATCGTGGAACAGCAGGAGCCCGCCCCAGTCGGCCCGCCACTGGGGAGTGAAGTTCAGCACGTAGGCGAACAGCCGCTGCTTGCCGTCGGCGTGGTCGTCGTGGGCGGTCAGGAAGTCGCCCGGCCGGTACCGCGTCGCCTGGGCGTCGCAGTAGGCCACGCGCGGTTCGCCGGTCATCGCCGCGACGAAGTCCAGGAAGGCCCGACCGTTTAGCCGGTCGAATACCGCCTCGAGCAGGTCGCCCGAGCGCCGGCCGGCTTCGACCGCGTCGCTGATGCGCCAGGTGTCGAAGGCGTACTGGAATCCCTGGCGGGCGCCCTGCAGCGTCAGGGCTTCGAGCGCGCGGCGCTTTTCCGGGGCCAGATCGGCCAGTTCCTGCTGCGAGAGGTCGAGGCCGCGCCCGCCCGGGTTCATCGACCGGCGCCAGCGCGTCTCGCCGGCCAGCGCCCGGCCGATCGCTTCGGCGGTGCGCGGCTGGAAGACGTCAGGCAGGTGCAGTCGCCCGGTCCGCGCGAAAATCGGCCGCAGGGCGTGCGGATCCAACGTGCGTACGCCGTCGAACTCGACGGCCGTTTCGATGGCGGACATGGCGGCCCCTGTGGCGATCTCGTAAGCGAACAGCTAGCCGGATCGGCCGTAGTGCGCCCGGCGACCTAAGGGCGCGGCCTATTTGGTTGGACGCCCCCCTGTTCGCCGCGTCACGGCGAGGGTATCCAGCAACGGCTTACGGTACGGAAGGATCGACCCCTCATGGCCAAGTTCGCTCTCGCCCTGCACGGCGGCGCCGGCGCGCGACGCTCGCGCGACTACAGCCGCGAAGTCCCGCACATGCAGGGCCTGGTCGAGGCCGCGCGCGACCGGCTGGCCGCCGGCGCCTCGGCGCTGGACGTGGTGGTCGAGGTGATCCGCGAACTGGAAGCCTCGGGCCTGTACGTGGCCGGCCGCGGCGCCTCGCCGAACCTGGGCGGCAAGTACGAGCTGGACGCCAGCCTGATGTGGGGCCCGACCCGCGCCGCCGGCGCGGTGGCCGCCCTGCAGGGCTACAAGAGCCCGATCCAGGCCGCCCGCCTGGTGATGGAGAAGACCCCGCACGTCATGCTGGTCGGCGAGGGTGCGATGGAGTTCGCGGCCCGGCAGCACCTGGAAGAGGTCGGGGATCCGGAGGCGTATTACCTGCGGGCCGGCCACGGCGAGTCCAACCACCCGCCGGGCCACGCTGCCGCCCTGGCCCACGGCACGGTCGGCTGCGTGGTGCTGGACGCCGACGGGCGTCTGGCGGCGGGCACCTCCACCGCCGGCGTGTTCAACAAGATGCCCGGCCGCGTGGGCGACACTCCGATCATCGCCGCCGGCACCTGGGCCGACGCCGACGTGGCGGTCTCCGGCACCGGCCAGGGCGAGTACTTCATGCGCACCGCCGCCTGCGCCCAGGTGTCCTGGCGCGTGCGCGCCGGCGAGAGCATCGAACAGGCGACGAAGACCGTGCTGGACGAGATCCGCTCGCTGGGCGGCGAGGGCGGCCTGATCTCGGTCGACCGCCTGGGCAATATCTCGACCCCCTACAACTCCGAGGGCATGAAGCGCGCGGTGCTGACCACGGACGGCGAGATCCGCTCGGAAGTGTTCGAGTAAGGTCCACCACACCGTCACCCTCGGGCTTGTCCCGAGGGCCCATGGCGCCGTCGCACGTTTTTGAAGATCGTGGCGCTCGCGCTAGGCGCACATCCGCCGACGCTGGCGTACCTGAACGATGGGCCCTCGGGGGACAAGCCCGAGGGTGACGGTTTTTGGTGCGGCCACGCCCCGCCTTAAACCCGGCCCGTTCCGGTGCTATACGCCCCGTTCCTAGCGCAAGGACTGTCTTAGTGGGCGTGACCCTCGACCTCTCCCGCGCGGCGCCGCGCGCCGCGGGGCCCGTGAACATCGCCGGCCTGACCCGCGACGAGCTGAAGGCGGCCGTGATCGAGGCCGGCGTGGCCGCGCCGGACAAGGCGCGCATGCGCGCCAGCCAGATCTGGCGCTGGGTCCACCACTACGGCGTCACCGACTTCGACAAGATGAGCGACGTCGCCAAGGACGCGCGCGCCAAGATGGCCGAGGCCTTCACCATCGCGCGCCCCGAGGTGGTCGAGCGCCAGATCTCGAAGGACGGCACCCGCAAGTGGCTGATCCGCTTCGCGCCGGGCGTCGAGGCCGAGACCGTCTACATTCCCGACGTCGGCCGGGCCGGCGCCCTGTGCGTGTCCAGCCAGGTCGGCTGCACCCTGAACTGCAGCTTCTGCCACACCGGCACCCAGAAACTGGTTCGCAACCTGACCGCGGCCGAGATCGTCGCCCAGGTGCAGGTCGCCCGCGACGACCTGGAGGAGTGGCCCTCGCCCAAGGAGGACCGCCGCCTGTCGAACATCGTGTTCATGGGCATGGGCGAGCCGCTCTACAATCTCGACAACGTCGCCAACGCCATCGACATCATCTCCGACAACGAGGGCATCGCGCTCTCGCGCCGGCGGATCACCGTGTCGACCTCGGGCGTCGTGCCGCAGCTGACCGCGCTGGGCGAGCGCACCGCCGCCATGCTGGCCATCTCGCTGCACGCCACCAACGACCCGCTGCGCGACGAGCTGGTGCCGCTGAACAAGAAGTACCCGATCGAAGAGCTGATGGCGGCGATCAAGGCCTATCCGGGCCTGTCGAACGCGCGCCGGGTGACCTTCGAGTACGTGATGCTGAAGGGCGTCAACGACAGCCCGGCCGAGGCCAGGGCGCTGGTCAAGCTGCTCAAGGGCGTGCCGGCCAAGATCAACCTGATCCCGTTCAACCCGTGGCCGGGCACCAAGTACGAGTGCTCCGACTGGTCGACCATCGAGGCCTTCGCCGCGGTGATCAACAAGGCCGGCTACGCCTCGCCGATCCGCACCCCGCGCGGTCGCGACATCCTGGCCGCCTGCGGCCAGCTGAAGTCCGAGAGCGAGAAGATCCGCGCCAGCGCGCTGCGGGCCATGGCCTCGGTCGACTGAAATAACGGCGTGACCGCGGCGTGAGCCGCGCCTACCCTCCAACTGTTCAGCTTCAAGCGGGATGGGGGCGGGCGTGCGGCGTACGATCAGTGTACTGGCGGCGGCGCTGTGGTTCGCCGCCGGCTGCGGGTCGGCTCAGGCCCGGGCGGCCCAACCGGCTTCCGACGACTTCAAACCTTGTGCGGACGCCGCCGGCGACGCGGCGCTGGCCGGCTCGCTGTGCGCGCGGTTCAGCGCGCCGCTGAGCTACGCCGACCCGGGCCGCGGCCAGATCGACCTGTTCGTGCGCGAGTTTCCGGCGAAGGGCCGTTCGAAAGGCCAGGTCTGGCTGGTGGCCGGCGGACCGGGCGAGTCCGGCGCGACCTTCTATTCGATGCTGGCGACCTTCCGGGCCGCCTTCCCCGGCTACGACCTGATGGTCCCCGACCATCGCGGCACCGGCTTCTCCACCCGGCTCTGCCCGAAGGAGGAGGCGGTCGACAGCGAGGGCGGCGCGGCCCTGCAGGGCGCGGAGTGGGCGACCTGCTTCGGCTCGCTGGAGACGGAGCGCGAGCGCGCCCACGCCTTCACCATCACCAACGCCGCCCAAGACCTGCGCCGGCTGGTCGACCGCTACGGCGACCGCGGGAAGACCTGGATCTACGGCGTCTCCTACGGCACCCAGCTGGTGCTGCGGACCATGGCCGTCGCGCCGCCCCGCAAGGTGGACGGGATCGTGCTGGACTCCCTGGTCCCGCCCGAGACCACCCAGACCTGGGACCTGAGCCGCCGGTCGGCCGTGGTCGACGAGGTGGGCCGCAAGCTGCTGGCCGACTGCGACGCCGGTCCGGCCTGCCGCGAGCAGCTGGGCGGCTCGGCGGTGGCCGCCATGCAGGCGGTAGTCGACGACCCGAAGCTGGCCGCCGCGGTCCCGGGCGGAAAGCCGAAGCTCTTTTTCGGCGCCCTGCTGGACTTCCCCGAGCTGCGCGCGCGCATTCCGAGCCTGCTGGCCGCCCTGCGCGCCGGCGACGCCGCGCCGCTGGTTCAGGCGGAGCAGGACCTCGAGGCGCTCGGCGCCGGGCTCATGCGCTTCCCGCAGTCGCCGTCGTCGATCCCGCTGGTGGCCATGATCAGCGCCTCGGAAAACAACGCCCGCCAGGGCCTGACCAAGGCCCAGGTCGAGGCCGAGGCGGCGAACTACCTGTTCGTTAGCCCCCTGGCCGGCCAACTGGTCGGGGCAGCCTCCATGGCCTATCCGCGCGACGACGCCTTCGGAAAGCCGCCGGCTCGCCTGCCGCGCCTGCTGGTCGTTCAGGGCGACATGGACCCCAAGACCCCCTACGCCGGGGCCGAGGCGCACGTCGAAGCGCTGCGCGCCGCCGGTCAGGTTTCGCTGGTGAAGGTCGGCGGCGCGCCGCACTTCGTGCTGTTCACCGCGCCCGACTGTTTCACCCGTGCGGTGAAGCCCTTCGTGGAGAAGCGGCGGGCCAAACCGAAGGCCTGTTCGATCGACTGATCCGCGATCAGGCGGCGCCTGTCGCATCAGCGCGCTTGCTAAGCCTTAACGCCCTCATGCAATCATTCGTCCCTGAAGTGCGGGCGTGGGGCGTGGGGGCGATCGATGAATCCTGAACTTCTGATCCCGGAGATCATGAGCCCGGAGGTGCAGGCCTTCGCGACCGGCTTCCCGATCACCCTGCTGCACGCCGGCGTCACGGTGGTGATGCTGATCCTCGGCGCGGCGCTGTACGCCCTGCTGACCCCCTACAAGGAGATCAGCCTGATCCGCGAGGGCAACTCGGCCGCGGCCGTGGCCTTCGGCGGGGTGCTGATCGGCCTGGCCATTCCGCTGGCGGTGTCGCTGTCCGCTTCGACCTCGATCCGCGAGATCGCGGTGTGGGGCGCGGCGACCATCGTGGTGCAACTCCTGGTCTTCCGCATCACCGACTTCCTGCTGACCGGCCTGCCGTCGCGCATCCAGGAGGGCGAGGTTTCGGCCGCCGTGCTGCTGGTCGCCGCCAAGATCGCCACGGCGATCATTCTGGCCGCGGCGGTGGCGGGCTGAGCCGGCGCCGGCAGCGATGAATTTCCCCCGACTTCCCGACTGGCTGATCTACACCGCGGCGGTCTGCGCCCTGGTGATGGTCTCGCTCGGGAACCGGGAAAAGGCCGACGCGCCGCCCGCTCCGCCGCCGCCCGGCGCGGAGGAAGGCGCGCTTCTGGGGCCCGCCACGCCGTTCGATCCGATGATCGTGGTCGACGTGGCCTCCGCCCCCCTGCAGCCCTCCAGCGGCACCGCCTTCGCCATCTCCGCCGACGGCGAGTGGCTGACCGCGCGCCACGTGGTCGACGGCTGCCACAAGGCCGCCCTGGTGGTCGGCGGCGGCCGCGCGGTGGAGGCCTCGATCCGCATGTCGCCGCGCGCCGACGTGGCCCTGCTGCGCACCGAGGGCGGCCCGGTCGCCCTGCCGCTGGCGGTCGAGCGGCCGCTGCGCACCGGC
>NZ_JAAIVC010000013.1 GCF_010975005.1 Caulobacter sp. 17J65-9
GGTGGCGCCCGAGGCGTCCTTCAGCTCGGCCGTGGCCGCCGGCTTGGGGGCGGGCTCTGCGGCGGCGGGCTTGGCGGCCGGGGCCGGGGCCGGGGCGGCGGCCAGGGCCGCCGCGATCAGGAACGCTTCGAACATCGGTCCTCCCTCTCAGGGTTTGCGCGTCCACAGAAAACTGTCGGGACGGCCAAGTCGATCATCCGAATGGAGGGGCGCCGGAAATTCCCTTGTGGTTCAGCCCCGCGGCCTATCTCGCGGGGAGAACGCCCGGTCCGCGCGGCCGCGGCTTCTCGCGTCAGGCGCGAACCGGCGCAAACGTGTGGGGACAGCTCGACCGCGCCTTTTGCGCCAACGGGGCCAGGGTGCTAATCAGAGCCGGAACGCAATCGTTTCGATTCCCAAGCTTTCCCCGTGAGCGACGACGCGACCATACCCTCCGGTTCGGAGCCGGGCCGTGGGGGCATCGCCCCCATCGCCATCGAAGACGAGCTGAAGCGCTCGTACCTCGACTACGCCATGAGCGTGATCGTTTCGCGCGCCCTGCCGGACGCGCGCGACGGCCTGAAACCCGTGCACCGGCGCATCCTGTTCTCGATGCACGAGCAGGGGAACACGCCGGACCGCCCCTATGTGAAGTCGGCGCGTATCGTCGGCGACGTGATGGGTAAGTATCACCCGCACGGCGACCAGGCGATCTACGACAGCTTGGTGCGCATGGCGCAGCCCTTCTCCATGGGGCTGGTGCTGGTCGACGGCCAGGGCAACTTCGGCTCGGTCGACGGCGATCCGGCGGCGGCCATGCGCTACACCGAATCGCGCATGGCCAAGCCCACCGTGGCGCTGCTGGCCGACATCGAGAAGGACACGGTCGACTTCCAGGCCAACTACGACGGCAAGGAACTGGAACCGGTCGTCCTGCCGTCGCGGATCCCGAACCTGCTGGTCAACGGCGCCGGCGGCATCGCCGTCGGCATGGCCACCAACATCCCGCCGCACAACCTCGGCGAGGTGGTCGACGCCTGCCTGGCGCTGCTGGACGATCCGAACATCGGCCTGGACGACCTGCTGGACATCGTGCCCGGCCCGGACTTCCCGACCGGCGGCGAGATCATCGGCCGGACCGCGCCGCGCAACGCGCTGATCTCGGGCCGCGGCTCGGTGATCACCCGCGGCAAGGCCTCGGTCGAGACGATCCGCAAGGACCGCGAGGCCGTGGTCATCACCGAGATCCCGTATCAGGTGAACAAGGCCACGATGATCGAGCGCATCGCCGAACTGGTGCGCGAGAAGAAGATCGAGGGCGTCTCCGACATCCGCGACGAGTCCGACCGCGACGGCATGCGCGTGGTGGTCGAGCTGAAGCGCGACGCCTCGGGCGACGTGGTCCTCAACCAGCTGTACCGTTACACCCAGCTGCAGACCTCGTTCGGGGTCAACATGCTGGCCCTGGACCGCGGCCGGCCCGAGCAGATGGGCCTGCGCCGCCTGCTGGACCTGTTCCTGGAGTTCCGGGAAGAGGTGGTGGTCCGCCGCACCAAGTTCGAGCTGGCCAAGGCCCGCGACCGCGGCCACGTGCTGGTCGGTCTGGCCATCGCGGTGGCCAACATCGACGAGGTCATCCACATCATCCGCTCCTCGGCCGATCCGACCGAGGCGCGCGAACGCCTGCAGGCGAAGAACTGGCCGGCCGGCGACATGATCTCGCTGGTCGAGCTGATCGCCGACCCGCGCTCCATCGTGCTGGACGGCGGGCTGATCCGCCTGACCGACGAGCAGACCCGCGCCATCCTGGCCCTGACCCTGTCGCGTCTGACCGGCCTGGGCCGCGACGAGATCTTCGACGAGGCGCGCCAGCTGGCTGGCGCCATCCAGGGCTATCTGGAAATCCTGGCCTCGCGCGAGCGGGTGCTGGGCATCGTGCGCGCCGAACTGGTCGAGGTCCGTGACGCCTACGCCGTGCCGCGCCGCACCCAGATCGTGGAAGGCGACGCCGAGCTCGAGGACGAGGACCTGATCCCCCGCGAGGAGATGGTCGTCACCATCACCCACTCGGGCTACGTCAAGCGCACGCCGCTTTCGACCTATCGGGTCCAGCATCGCGGCGGCAAAGGCCGCGGCGGCATGGCCATGAAGGACGAGGACGCGATCGTGGGCGTGTTCAGCGCCTCCACCCACGCGCCGGTGCTGTTCTTCTCGTCGGCCGGCAAGGTCTACAAGATGAAGGTGTGGCGCCTGCCGCTGGGCACGCCGACCTCCAAGGGCAAGGCCTGGGTCAACCTGCTGCCGCTCGAGACCGGCGACACCATCACCAACGTGCTGCCGCTGCCCGAGGACGAGGCGCAGTGGGACGCGCTGGACGTGATGTTCGCCACCCGCGCCGGCGACGTGCGCCGCAACAAGCTGTCCGACTTCGTCAACGTCAACCGCGCCGGCAAGATCGCCATGAAGCTGGGCGAGGACGACGCCCTGGTCGGCGTGGCGGTCGCCACGGAAGACCAGGACGTGCTGCTGACCACGGCGCTGGCCCGCTGCATCCGCTTCGCGGTGGACGACGTGCGGGTGTTCAAGGGCCGTGACTCCACCGGCGTGCGCGGCATCCGCCTCGCGTCCGGCGACGAGGTCATCTCCATGGCCGTTCTGGGCCGCGTCGACGCCACCCCGGCCGAGCGCACCGCCTATCTGAAAGAGCTGCGCCGCCAGTTGGGCGACGCCGGCGAGGAGGCCGCTCCGGCCGCCGAAGAGGCCGAGGAGGAGGGCGCCGAAGGCGTCGTCACCCTGACCGCCGAACGGTTCAACGAGCTGAAGGCGGCCGAGCAGGTGATCCTGACCGTGGCCGACACCGGCTTCGGCAAGCGCTCGTCGGCCTACGAGTACCGGCGCACCGGGCGCGGTGGTCAGGGCCTGCAGGCCCACGACCTGTCCAAGCGCGGCGGCAAGCTGGTGGCCTCCTTCCCGATCGAGGAAGGCGACGAGATCCTGCTGGTCACCGACGGCGGCCAGCTGATCCGCACCCCGGCCAAGCAGGTCCGCCGGGCTGGACGCAACACCCAGGGCGTGACCATCTTCCGCACCGCGGGCGGCGAGCGCGTCGTCTCGGTCGAGCGTCTGGCCGAGGGCGAGTCCAGCGAATCTGAAGAAGAGGCGGCGGTCGAGGCGTAAGCCTCGGCCGGCTGCAACGACGGGGGGCGCTAATGCGCGTCGGTCTCTATCCGGGCACCTTCGACCCGATCACCAACGGCCACCTGGACATCATCGGGCGGGCCGTGAAGCTGGTGGACCGGCTGGTGATCGGCGTCGCCATCAACCGCGACAAGGGCCCGCTGTTCAGCCTCGAGGAACGGGTCGAGACCGTCCGCGAGGAGTGCGCGAAGATCTCCGACGGCCAGATCGTCGTTCAGCCCTTCGACAGCCTGCTGATGCACTTCGCCGAGCAGGTCGGGGCCCAGGTCATCGTGCGCGGCCTGCGCGCGGTCGCCGACTTCGAATACGAATTCCAGATGACCGCGATGAACCAGCAGCTCAATCGCGACATTGAGACGGTCTTCCTGATGGCGGACCCGAGGCACCAGGCGGTGGCCTCGCGCCTGGTCAAGGAAATCGCCCGCCTGGGCGGCGACATCTCCGCCTTCGTGCCCGAGACGGTGGCCGAGCGGGTGAAGGCGAAGTTCGCCTAAGCGCTACGCCAGATGCATTCAGCGCAACCGAGCGTGGCCGAAGCGCGAAGGCTGCACGGCCAGCTCTACGACATGCTGACCCAGAGCCAGTACTGGTCGGCCGATCGCATGGCGGCGCACCAGCGCGGCCAGCTCGCTCACCTGCTGCGTCACGCCCGCGCGACCGTGCCGTTCTACGAGACGCGGCTGGACGCCGTTCTCGGGGCTGACGGCGAGATCGACTGGGACCGCTGGCACGAAATCCCCGTCCTGACCCGCGCGGACCTGCAGACCCGCTACGACGCCATGCAGTCGGGCGCCTCGCCCCCGGGGCATGGCGAGATCATGCAGTCGCGCAGTTCGGGCTCGACCGGCCAGCCGATCGTCACCTCGCAGAACGCGCTGGCGGCCCTGGCCGCGAGCAGCGCCACCGCCCGCGCCTACGACTGGCACGGGATCGACGTGGCGCGCACCCACGTGTGCGTCTTCGGCGACGACCCGCAGGTCGGCGCCTATCCCGACGGCCTGCTGCATGAGCCCTGGGGGCCGCCCGCGCTGCGGACCGGGGCGCCCGGCCGCCAGTACGACCTGAACCTGGCGGCGTCCCCCGACCAGGCGCTCGAATTCATCCAGCGGCGCCGGCCGAGCTATCTCAGCGGGCTGGTCACCCGCCTCTCGGTGCTGGCGCACGAGGTCCTGCGGCGCGGGCTCGACATCCGGGTCGAGGCGATCCTGCCCTTCGGCGAGGCGGTGAGCCCGGCCCGGCGCAAGCTGTTTGACGACGCCTTCGGCGCACGGACGATCCCGTTCTACGCCTCCCAGGAGACCTACCGGATCGCCCACGCCTGCCCGATGGCGGACCACTACCACGTCAACGCCGAGCTGATGCTGGTCGAGGTCGTCGGCGACGACGGCCGGCCCGCGGCGGCCGGGCAGCCGGGCCGGGTGGTGATCACGCCGTTCTACAACACGGCCCAGCCGCTCATTCGCTACCAGATCGGCGACATCGCCACGGCGAGCGGTAACGACTGCCGCTGCGGCAGGACCCTGCCGGTGCTGGGCGACATCCTCGGCCGCATCGCCCACATGTTCCGCCTGCCGGACGGACGGCCGATCCTGCCCAACATCTCGGACGACGACGTCCTCGAACTGGGCGCGGAGATCTGGCAACTCGCCCAGGTCGCGCCGGACAGGCTGGAATTCCGGTATGTGCCGGGCGAGCGCGCGGGCGACGAAGACCGCTTCGCGCAGCGCCTGAAGGCGCAGCTGCACCCGGACTTCGAGATCGCGTTCAGGAGGCTTGCGTCTTCCGATTTTCAGGAAAGACGCAAGTTCATCCCCTACCTGTGCGAGCTGGCCTGAATGCTGGCCTGTCCGATCAGGTGCAGTGTTCGGCGGTCCAGGTGAAGCCGGCCGCCTCGCAGGCGCCCTGGCTGGTGAAGTCGGAGGCCACGGCGGGCCGCTCCAGCGCCTGACGGCCGGCGGCGGCGAACAGGTCGAAGCCGCGGTCGCGCGGGTCGTCCTGGCGATGGCGCTGGATCAGCGTCTTGCGCTCGCCGCCGAAGTAGAATCGCAGGCCGGCCAGGCCGGACGCTTCGCCGTCTTCGTCGACGCGGGCGTCGAAGGTGAAGGACAGGGGCAGGCTGGCGAACTGGTATTCCGCGCCGAAGTTCACCGAGTCGGCGCCGAAGACCGAGGCCGCGCCCAGGCCAAGGCGCAGGTCGTCGGTGGGATAGTAGCCCGCGCCGACCATGGCGAAGCCGCCGTCCTTGTCCGGCGCGACCGTCTCGTCATAGTCGAGCGAGCCGTAGCCGGCCCAGCCGTCGAGCGTGAAGCGGCCCAGGTAGAGCTCGCCCTCGGCGCCGATCGCGCCCAGGGTCGCGGCGTCGGACTGCACGCCCGAGACGGTGGCCCCGAAGAGGTAGCGATCCGGATCGCGGGTGAAGAGGTGCACGGCGCCGGCGCCCGCCGTCTGGCCGTAGTCCTGGTACGAGCCGTCGGCCTGCAGCCCCCAGTCGCGTCCCAGCGGCAGGGTCACCGACCCGCCGACCCGATAGTGGGTGTCGCCGCCGCCGTCGGCCGCGCCGGCGGCCGCTTCGATCTTGCCGTTCAGGCCCGAAACCGCCGGCCCTTCGGCGTGGGCGACGCCGCTCAGCGACAACTGCATGCAGAAGGCGGCGCCGAGCACGACGCCAGTGTTTATCGAACGCACCATTTGGATTCCCCGACCATTCGCTTGCATCGACGCCGGCGTAACGGCGGTTGCGATGTGTGGATTCGCGGGGGATGGTTAAGTTGAGGTGAACGGAGTTCACTTAGGCGCGTCTGGCCTGCCGCCAGGCTCGTGCCACCAGGAAAGCCAGCGCGACGTGCAGGATCACGGCCGGCCAGAGTAGGACCCCTGCAGGTCCGGTGCTCCCCAGCCAGGCCAGGTCCGCGCCGACCAGCAGGTTGTAGATCGTCAGCGCCCGCAGCTGCGCGACGCTCGCCGTCGGGGCCGGCCAGCAGGCCAGCGCCAGGCCGATCAGCACGACGCCCCCGAGCCGCCCCAGCGCCGAGCCCGGCTCGGTCAGGTCGGCGCCCAGGATCAGCCGGGCGAACAGCGGCGGGCTGGCCAGCAGCAGCAGGCCGGTCGCGCCGGCCTCAATCGCCGCGACGCGGGCGATCCAGTCCGTTGCGGAGGGACGGTGGGCCATGCCCGACAACGGCGCGCGCCGCCGGGCGGGTCCGCCCTCACATGCTGATCTGCGGCAGGTACAGCGCGAAATAGCCGGCCAGGGTCGCGAACAGGCCCACGCCCGCGACCCACTGCGCCCAACGCGCGGGGACGAACCAGGCCAGCGCCAGCAGGCCCAGCATCACCGGGATGCTGGCGTTCACGCCGACGAACTGCTTGGTCAGGGTGGCGTTCAGGACCGCGCCGATCACCAGGTAGACGCCCATGGCGACCGCGTAGCCGCGCCGGTTGTCCAGGTGGAACTGGTAGAGGTCGCGCGGCTCGTCCGACGCGGCCGGCGTGACGAACATGGCGAACAGGTAGAGCACCACGGTCGAGGCGAACACGATGAGCAGGACCGGCAGGCTCCAGGCCTGCAGGTCGCGCAGGCCCCAGAGGCTGAGCCACATGTCGAAGGTCAGCAGCAGGCACATCGCCGCCCACAGGGCGTGCAGGCCTGAGAACTTCACCTTGCCGCCGCCCTGCACCAGGGCGCCGAAGCCGGACAACAGGTGGGTCAGGCCGAGCGACAGCACGACCGACACCAGGACCATCACGTACTCGAAGATCGACACTGTCCGTCCCCCGGCGACCCGCGTTCGCGCGCGAGCCTCCGCTGACTCGCGGGAGCGGTCGACCCGGCGAGCGGTACCTAGGCCTCGCCGCGGTCCAGGCTGCTGACGGCGACGCCGCCGGACACCACCTTCACCCCGAGGAAGCGCATCACGCCGCCTTTGAAGCTGATCTCCTCGACCTTCACGGTCGGATCGCGCTTGAGCTCGGACTCGTCGCGCAGGGTCAGGCGCAGGGTCAGGGCGTTGACGCCCAGGCCGTCGGCCTGCGCCTTGACGATGGCGTTGCGGAAGTCGGCCGAGCGGAGGGTCGGCGCGGGCTTGGTCGGGGTGGGCGCGGGAGCCTTGAGCGGCGTCATCACGATGTCTCCTGAATAGGTGGGGCGGTAGGGCTGGGCGCGGCGAAGGCTGTTCATGCAAGTCCCTTGGGCGTGGCTTCGGGCGTTCCGCGCGGGTCCTGAAGCGCGGCCTTCAGCCGGCGCAGTTCCGCGGCCAGCGTTTCGCGGCGCGCGCGCCAGGATTGGAACAGCTCGGATTCCGCGACATAGGTGTCGCCGGCCCGGCCGCCGCGCAGCGTGCGGCGCAGGGCCCGCAGCTCTCTTTCATTGTCCCGCTCGAGGCGCTTCAGCGCGTCCTCGCAAGTCTTGATCGCGCGCAGGGTCTCGGCGTAGCCGCGGCCGAGCGCGGCGGCCGTCTGGACCGGTGAAACAGCCGTCACGTCATCTCTTCTGGAACGGAGCGGTGCCGGCCGAGATCACGATCGGCGGTTTGGGCTTTTCGGCCTTCGGCTTGCGCGGCTCGCGGCCGCTGCGTTTCTGACCCTTGGCCATGACGGTGCTCCTGGTCGCACGCGACGGAGGTCCGGCGCGCGACGGAATTCCCGATCCGCGGGCGCGGTCGGGCCGAATCGAATCGGGGTCGCGAAGATCATGGGCTGCCCCTTTCCGGGGCGTCTGCCGGGGCGCGCGGCGCGCGACAGTCCGGCGAACGAACGCCTCGCTTCTAGCACGCTTCGCGCCCGCCGCCGGATTATTCGGCGTGCTCTGGACAACCGGCCGCGAACCCGCTGACCTGCGCCCAAATTCGGGGGAGCATCCGTTGAAAGCCGTTCTGTTCGCCGCCGCCCTGGCGCTCGCCGCGCCGGCCGTCGCCTCGGCCGCCGAGCCCGTTCCGACCTGGCGGACGGTCGAGCCCGACAACGCCTGGGTGATCGACACCTCCAAGGGCCGCGTGGTGGTCGAGCTGGTCCCGGAGATCGCGCCCAACGCGGTGGAGCGGATCCGCTTGCTCACCCGCGAGGGGCTCTACGACGGGCTTGAGTTCCACCGGGTGATCGACTGGTTCATGGCCCAGACCGGCGACCCCGGAAACGTCGACGGCGGCAAGTCTAGCCACCCCGACCTGAAGCCGGAGTTCACCTTCCGGCGGGGGCCGCAGACCCCGTTCGCGGCGGTGGCCCAACCCTACGGCACGGTGCTGGGCTTCGTGCAGAGCGTGCCGGTGCAGGGCAATCCGGACGCCGCCATGGCGCGCGCGTCGGACGGCAAGGCGTCGGCCTGGGGGCTCTACTGCCAGGGCGTGGTCGGCATGGGCCGCGGCGAGGCCGAGGACAGCGCCAACAGCGAATTCTTCCTGATGCGCCAGCCCTATCCGGCGCTGGACAAGCGCTACACCGTGGTCGGCCGCGTGGTGTCGGGCCTGGACGTGGTGCGCAAGCTGAAGACCGGCGAGCCGGTCAAGAACGCGGACGCCATGGTCAAGGTGCGCATGCTGTCCGACATTCCCGCCGCCGAGCGTCCGACGGTGGAGGTCATGGACGTCCGCAGCGCCGAGTTCGCCGCCAAGGTCGAGAAGGCCCGCAAGGCCAAGGGCGCCGACTTCTCGCCGTGCGACCTGGAGATCCCGGCGCGGGTGAAGTGATCCAGCGCTCCCTCTCCCGCAAGGGGAGAAGGGGAGGGGATGGACAATCCCACCCGAACCCGTTGATCTCGACCGCAAAGCTCCCGGGGAGGGGAATCCCATGAAATCCGTCGTGCTCGCGGCCGTCGCCGCCCTGGCCGTCACGGGCGCCGCCGACGCCGCGCCGAAGGGGCCGAAGAAGCCCGCCGCCGATCCGGCCCCGAGCGCGGCCGACTGGCGCGCGCTGGATCCCGACAACACCCTGGTGATCGACACCACCAAGGGCCGCATCGTCGTCGAGCTGACCCCCGCCGCCGCGCCCCAGCACGTGGAGCGGATCAAGAAGCTGGCGCGCGAGGGCTTCTACGACGGCCAGTCCTGGCACCGGGTGATCGACTACTTCATGGCCCAGACCGGCGACCCGCTGGGCACGGGCGAGGGCCAGTCGCCCTATCCGGACGTGCCGGCCGAGTTCACCTTCCGCCGCGGCCCTGAGTTGGCCATGACGCCGGTGGCCAAGCCGGCCGGCGCGGTGCTGGGCTTCGTCGGGACCCTGCCGATCGAGACCCAGCCGGACGAGCTGATGGCCAAGACCGGCGACAAGAAGGTGCACGCCTGGGGGCTGTACTGCCCGGGCGTGGCCGGCATGGCGCGCGGCGAGGAGCCCGACACCGCCAACAGCCAGTTCTTCATCATGCGCCAGCCCTATCCGGCGCTGGACAAGCGCTACACCATCTGGGGCCGGGCGGTGACCGGGCTGGACGTGGTGCGCTCGCTGAACGTCGGCGAGCCGCCCGAAAATCCGGACAAGATGATCCGGGTGCGGATGATGGGCGACATGGCCGCCGCCGACGCGCCGAAGCTGAAGGTGATGGACACCAGTTCCAAGGCCTTCGCCGCCCTGGTCGCCAAGGTGCGCCAGGAAAAGGGCGCCGACTTCTCCATCTGCGACATCGAGGTGCCGGTCCAGGGCGGGTGAGCCGTGGCATGAAGAGCTGAGGGGCGGGGGAGAAATCCCCCATTCTGAGCTTGCCGAAAATGGCGCGAAACCGCAGAGATCGACGGCTTCGCCTGAGTGGGGCCCTGAGAGGGGAAAGAGCATGAAAGCTGTCGTGATCGCCGCCCTGGCGGCCCTGGCCGGGCCCGCCGCCGTTTCGGCCGCCACGCCCGTCGCGCCGACGGTGACCGCCCAGGCCGCCGACTGGCGCGCGCTGGATGCCGAGAACACCCTGGTGATCGACACCACCAAGGGCCGCGTGGTGGTCGAGCTGTCGCCCCAGGCCGCGCCGCGCCACGTCGAGCGCCTCAAGCAGCTGGCCCGTGAAGGCTTCTACGACGGCATCATCTGGCACCGGGTGATCAACGACTTCATGGCCCAGACCGGCGACCCGCAGGGCACCGGCCAGGGCGGCTCGACCTATCCGGACCTGCAGGCGGAGTTCACCTTCCGCCGCGGCGCCGACGTGGCCTACGCCTCGATCGACAGCGCCAAGGGCCAGTCGACCGGGTTCGCCGGCCTGCTGCCGGTGCAGACCCAGGCCGACGACATGATGCTGTTCACCGCCGACCAGCGCGTGCCGGCCTACGGCCTGTTCTGCTCGGGCGTGGCCGGCATGGCCCGCACCGGCGATCCGAACACCGCCAACAGCCAGTTCTTCCTGATGCGCGGGGAGAACCACATCCTGGACAAGAACTACACCGTGTTCGGCCGGGTGGCGTCGGGCCTGGACGTGGTGCGCAAGCTGGCGACCGGCGAGCCGCCGGCCTCCCCGGACAAGATGGTCAAGGTGCGCGTGATGGCCGACATGCCGGCCGCCGAGCAGCCGAAGATCAAGGTGCTGGACGTCCGCTCCAAGGCCTTCGCCGCCCTAGTCGACAAGGTCCGCAAGGAAAAGGGCGCCGGCTTCTCGGTGTGCGACGTCGACGTCCCGACCCAGGGCGCGTGAGGTGAGGGCGGGGTCGAGGGCGATTGCGATCGGCCTTGGCGTCGCGCTCTTCGCGACTTCAAGCATCGCTGCGGAGCGGCCTGCACCCGCGCCCGGGCCCGAGATTACCTTCAGGCTGGTGGCGGAGCCGAACCACTCAGCCTCGACCTCCGACGCCACGCCGCCGGTGGTGGAAGTCCTCCCGACTTGGTCCGCTGGGACGACGCTCACGGTCGACCGGGCGCCGATCATGACCGGCGCCAGCATGTCGGAGGCTTGGGTCTCCCAGGACCGCGACGGTGAATGGGGGATCGCGATCCGGCTTGGCGGGGATGACGCGAGCCGCTTCGGCGACACCGTTCGAGCGAACCTCGGTCGGCGCATGGCGATTGTCGTGGACGGCCGGGTCTTGAGGGCGCCTGAGCTCACCGCCGCACCTGAGAACGGCGTTCTGGAGGTCAGTGGCGGTCTGACCCGCGACGAAGCATTAGAGGCTGTGCTCCTTTTGCGCGCTGGAATCATCTGGGAGCGAGGGCGAGGGCGGTGATCCGAGGCGGCCGCATTGCGGGCACGGCGTGGACGGCCCTGGCGCTGATCATCGCGGTCCCGGCCGCGGCGGCCGTGCGGACGGCGGTGGCGCCAGACAACGTGCTGGTGATCGACACCGGCAAGGGCCGCGTGCTGGTCGAACTGGTCCCCGAAGCCGCGCCCGGCCATGTGGCGCGCATGAAGCAGCTGGCCCGCGAGGGCTATTACGACGGCGCGCGGTTCTATCGGGTGGTCCCCAACTACATCGCCCAGGGCGGCGAGAAGCGGACCGACGGGGTCTATCCCTCCGGCAAGGGCGGGCTGAAGGCCGAGTTCACCTTCAAGTCGACGGGCGACGTGGTCGGGCCGCTGCCGTTGGCCAAGGGCGCCGACGGAACGGCCTGGGCGAAGTTCTGCCCGGGCGTGCTGGCCATGGCCCACTACGACGACCCCGACAGCGGCGACAGCCAGTTCTTCATCGTCACCGGCTACGCGCCGCTGGAGAAGCAGTTCACCGTCTTCGGCCGGGTGATCGCCGGTATGGACGCCGTGCGCGCGCTCGCGCCCGGCGAGCCGCCGGTCCAGCCTGACAAGATGGAGAAGGTGCGGTTGCTGGCCGACGACCCGGCGCTGAAGGGCGCGAGCGTCACGCGCGACGTGCTGGGCGCCGGCGCGAAGTGCGAGCAGGCGCTGGAGGGGCGGATTGAATAGATCCTTCTCCCCTTGAGGGAGAAGGAGGGCCCCGTCCACCGGAGCCCGAAGGGCGAAGGTCTGGACGGGAGGATGAGGGGGCTCGCGACCGCTCAGCTTCGAACCGCAGCGCGACCCCTCATCCTCCCGCGCAGGCCTTCGCTGGCGCTCCGGCGCGCGGGCTCCGTCCTTCTCCCTCAGGGGGAGAAGGAGCTAGCTGGCGTCGGCCTTCGCCGGCCCCCGCCGCCGTCTGCGCCGGCGCTTGCGGTTGCGGTCCTTCATCAGCGACAGCAGCATCCCCTCGCGCAGGCCCCGGTCGGCGACGCGGACGCGCTGGCAGGGCCACAGCTCCTGCACGGCTTCCAGGATCGCCGCGCCGGCCAGCACCAGGTCGGCGCGGTCGGGGCCGATGCAGGGTTCGGCGGCGCGGCCCTTGCGGCCCATGTCCATCAGCTTGCCGGCGGCGGCCTGGCAGTCGGCGTGGGTCAGCCACAGGCCGTCCACCCGATTGCGGTCATAGCGCTGCAGGCCCAGGTGCATGCCGGCCAGGCTGGTGATGGCGCCCGACGTGCCGACCAGGTGGGCGCGGCCGTCGGAAAACATCGGGCGCACGGCCTCGGCGCCCTGGAAGGCGGAGATCTCGGCCTTCACGGCGTCGACCATGGCCCGCCACCAGAGCTCCTGGCCTTCGTCGGGCTCGGGGAAGCGCTCCGCCAGGCTGACCACGCCCACGGCGATCGACAGCCAGGCCTTGATGTCGGTGCGCGGGCGTCCGTCGCGACCGGGCGACAGGGCGACCCAGGACAGCTCGGTCGAGCCGCCGCCGACGTCGACCACCAGGGCGGCCTCGGCCTCGCGGTCCAGCAGGTTGCGGCAGCCGGCGACGGCCAGGCGGGCCTCCTCGTCCGGTCCGATGATGGTCAGCTTCAGCCCGGTCTCTTCCTCGACCCGGCGCACGAATTCGGGACCGTTCTCGGCCGAGCGGCAGGCCTGGGTGGCCACCGCCTTCAGCCGCGCCACGCGCCGGCGACGGATCTTCTCGGCGCAGATGCGCAAGGCCGCGACCGCCCGGTCCATGGCCTCGGGCTGCAGCCGGCCGGTGTGGGTCAGGCCTTCGCCCAGCCGCACGATCCTGGAAAACGCCTCGACGACGCGGAAGCCGCCGTCCGCCGGGGTGGCGATCAGCAGGCGGCAATTGTTGGTCCCCAGATCCAAGGCGGCGAAATGCTCCGCCTCGGGCCTGGGGCTGCGACCGGCCTGGCCGCTGCGCGGCCTGGCGGGAGCCTCGGACATGGCTCGACCCCTAAGGTGAGGGCCGCCGTCGCGACCCACATGCGCCGCGCCGAAACAACCCGCTTCACGACCAAGGTAGCGAGCGCCGGGACGAGGGCAAGGTCAGCGGTGAGGGTTTGTAGGTCGGCCTACGGAGAACCCTGACCGCGCAAGGGGAGGAAAATGTGAGCCTGGCGCGCGTCTCCTGACGGAACACCCGTGTTCGCCGTTCATCATTCGGTCAGGCGTAGGGGCGCACCCTTACGGGCATGAACACGCGCATCGCCAAGTATGGGATCGGCCAGGTCGTGCGCCACCGTCTGTTCCCCTTCCGGGGGGTGGTGTTCGACGTCGATCCGGAGTTCGCCAGCAACGAAGAGTGGTGGCGGGCCATCCCCGAGAACGTGCGGCCGTCCAAGGACCAGCCGTTCTATCACCTGATCGCCGACGGCGAGGACGGCGGCTACGTCGCCTACGTCTCGGAGCAGAACCTGGAGGCGGACGACACCGGCCAGCCGGTGAAGAACCCCCAGGCCGAGCAGGTGTTTGTGGCCTTCGACCACGGGCGATACATGCCGAAGCCCAGGCAGCTGAACTAGCCGTCTTAGATCTCCCCCCTTTGGGGGGAGGAGCCGCGCAAGCGGCGATGGGGGGCTCCAGCCTGGCTCGCCGACCGACGTCGCGCCGAGGGCGTTTTCGAGGCTGATCCGGGGCGCTCCGCTGGAGCCCCCCACCGCCGCCCTGACGGGCAGCGGCTCCCCCCAGAGGGGGGAGATCCGCTGTGCGGGCATGATCTGTCAGGCTTTGTGATCACCCCGCCGCCGCGCTCGGGTCTATAGTCGCGCCGCTTTCAAGCGGAGCGGATCGCGATGGCCTGGTTGTTCGGCAAGGGGCGAAACGGCGGACGCGGCGGCAAGCCGCCCGAAGGTCCGCCGCCGCCGGAGCCGCCGTCCGGCGACGATCATCCCTTTTCCGGCGACGTGGGCGATGTCGCCGCCCTCGGCCCCGAGGGCGCGCTGGAGCTGCTGAAGGCCGGCAACCGCGCCTTTCTGAGCGGCGAGGGCGTGCTGGCCCACGTCACCGCCGGCGATCTGGCCGCCCTGCGCGAAGCCCAGCACCCGTTCGCCGCGGTGATCGCCTGCGCCGACAGCCGCACGCCGCCGACCATTCTGTTCAACCAGGGCCTGGGCCGGCTCTTCATCGTGCGGGTGGCGGGCAACACCATCGACCGGCGCGGCCTGGCCTCGATCGTCTATGCGGTGAAGCACCTGAAGTGCCCGCTGGTGCTGGTGCTGGGCCACACCGGCTGCGGCGCGGTCGCCGCCGCCGAGGCGGTGGTCGACGGGAAGATGGAGCTGGATCCCTCGCTGGAGGAGATGGTCACCCCGATCATCCCGGCCGTCCTGCACGTGCGCGCCCGAGGCGGCCACGCCGATGCGGCCGTCGCGGCGGTGGAGGAGAACGCCCGTCGCGTGGCCGAGCGGCTGCGCACCGCCGAGACCGCCCTGGCCGACGCCATGACCGCGGGAAAGCTGAAGATCGTCGCGGCCGTGAAGCACATCGACACCGGCGAGGTGAAGTTCCTCGACTGAGTGTCAGGCCGCCGCGCTTTCCGCGTCGTCGTCGGCGGCGGGCGTCAGCGCCTCGTTCAGCGCGGTCAGCAGGGCCACGGCGGTGACCGGCTTGGCGACGTGGCCGTCGGCCCCGGCCTGCTCGGCCGCTTCGCGGTGCTCGGGCATGGCGTTGGCGGTCAGCATCAGGATCGGCGTGCGCGGCGTGCCGGCCGACTGCTCGTGGGCGCGGATGCGGCGGGTGGCTTCCAGCCCGTCCATCACCGGCATCTGCATGTCCATCAGCACCACGTCGTAGCGGTCGCGCTGCAGAGCTTCGACCGCCTCGGCGCCGTTCTCGACGGTGGCGACCTCGACCCCGAAGTCGGCCAGCATGACGCGCACCACCTGGCGGTTGGTCGGGTGGTCGTCGGCCAGCAGCACGCGCACGGCGCGCTCGGCCACCGGCTCGGGTTGGGCCGCCGCGGCGTCGGCCCCGGCGTCCTGGGCGGCGGGCGGCAGGGGCAGCTCGGCCCAGAACACCGAGCCCAGGCCCGGCGTGGAGTCGCAGTCCAGCGTGCCGCCCATCAGCTCGGCCAGCTGGCTGGAGATGGCCAGGCCCAGGCCTGAGCCGCCGTAGCGGCGGGTGATCGAGCCGTCGGCCTGTTCGAAGCGGCCGAACAGCCGGTGCTTCTGGCTGGGATCGAAGCCCACGCCGGTGTCCAGCACCGCGAAGCGCGCGCGGTCCTCGCCGGCCGACTGGACCGACAGGGTCACGCGGCCGGTCTCGGTGAACTTCACGGCGTTCGAGACCAGATTGACCAGCACCTGGCGCAGGCGCGCGGAGTCGCCGACGCAGACGGCCTCCATCTCAGGCGCGATCTCGACTTCCAGGGCCAGGCCTTTCTCGTCGGCGCGCAGGCGGCTCAGCGCGGCCACGGCGCGGACCAGGTCGCCGACGTGGAACGGGGCGTTCTCGACCGCCAGCCGGCCGGCTTCGACGCGGGCCAGGTCCAGCACGTCCGACAGCAGCCGCTCCAGGGCCTGGGCGGAGCTGTCGACGATCTGCGCCATCTCGTGCTCGCGCGGCGGCAGGTCGGCCTTGGCCAGCAGGCCGGCCAGACCCACCACGCCGTTCAGCGGCGTGCGGATCTCGTGGCTCATATTGGCCAGGAATTCGCTCTTGGCCCGGTTGGCGGCCTCGGCCTGCACCTGGGCGGCCTTCAGCCGGCGGGCGGCGCGGCGCTGCCAGACCAGGGTGGCGGCGGCCGACAGCACGAACACGCCGGCGATGGCGAACATCCAGTGCTGGGCGGCGATGACGTCCTGCTGCAGGGCGGCGTTGCGCCGGGCGGTCTCCAGCTGCTCGCGGCGGCGCTGCAGCTGGCCCTGCATTTCCGAGGTGATCTGGTGGACGCCGGCGTTGAACTTCCGGGCCGAGCTTTCGGCGCGGTGCTGGTAGTAGGCGCGCTGCTTCTCGAAAGCTTCGTCGTAGTGGCCCTGGGCGCGCAGCACCTCGGCCTCGACCTGCAGCAGGCGCGAGCCGCCGCCGACCGCGCGCAGGCGGACCAGGTCGTGGGACGCCGCCGCCGTCTGGCCGGTCTGGGCGCGGGCGATGGCGCGCATGGGCAGCAGGGCGGGGGCCAGGAACTCCGCGCCCTTCAGTTCCTCGCCCATGCCGTCGAAGCAGGCCAGCACCTCGCGCGGCGCGTCGCGCGCCTCGCGGACCATGCCGCACAGATAGCGGTCCCACTTCTTCAGGCTGGCCAGGTCGGAGCGGGACGCCAGCCGGTGGTGGGCTTCGTAAAGGTCGTTGGCCAGGTCCTTCTCGCCCAGCCGCACCGACAGGGTGGCCAGGTTGTAGACGCTGTCGAAGTCCGGGCGGGGATAGCCGGTGGCGGCGGAATCGAACTCGAAGCGGCGGAAGGCGTCGGCCGCGCCCTGCAGGTCGCTGAGCTCCATCAGCACCAGGCCGGTGATCTCCCAGACGCCGGCGCGTGCCGTGGCGGCGTAGCGGTCCTTGGCCGGGATCAGGGTGTCGGCGAAGGCCAGCAGCTTCAGGGCCGAGCCGACCTGGTCGGTGCGCAGGATGTAGGCGCGCATGCGAAGCGCGTGGACGCGGGCGTACCAGTCGGTCTCGGCGGCGGCGATGCGGGCGATCTCGGCCGACGCGCTCTCGTCGCCCTCGTCATAGCGGGCGCGCGCGGCGTTGATGCGGGCCATCGACAGATAGCGCGCGTCCTGGTCGCGTTCGGCCTGGGCGCGCAGGCGTCCGTTCCACAGCTCGAACTGCTCGAATTCGGACTGGTTCAGATAGACCCAGGCGACGTGCTGCAGGCGGTCGAGCCGCTCGCGGCCCTCAAGCTTCATGGCCGCATCGCCGAAGGCGGCCAGCGCCTTGAAGCTGGTGTGGTCGGCGCGGTCCTCGACGGCGCGCGCCAGGGCGTGCGGCGCGTCGGTGCGCGTCGGCTGCGCGTGCGCGCCGAAGGGGAGGGCGGACGCCAACGAGACCGCCAAAACCGGACCAAGAACTCTGACGCCGCGCATCGCTGCTCCCAGGACGACGCACTGTCCGACGGCGGCCTTAGGAAAGCGTGAAGGGCGCGGCCGCTTGCGGCCAAGTGCGACGGGAGTTCGTGTGGCGCTACCGCAACGGTTGTATAATTTCACCGTGTAGCGCCCGGTTACCGCAGCTTTCACGTGCAAAGCGGCCTAGAGGGAAAATTGTCGGTTTTTCTTCCGACGTCGAATTGTTTCCCGAGGGGGGATTTCAGTGAAACTGTTCGCTTCGGCCGCCGCTGCGGCCCTGATCGTCGCGTCCGCTTCGGCTGCTCAGGCCGGTGACACCTACGCCCAGGTCGACGCCGGTATCGTCGCGGGCGGCTCGTACGACCTGACCGTCGACGATCCGTTCTTCTCGGGCTCGATGAGCAGCGACGCCGAGATCGGCTTCCTGCTGAGCGGCCGCGTCGGCAAGGAGCTGGACAACGGCTTCGCCGTCGAAGGCGAACTGCTGGTGACCCACAACGGCGTCGACGCCGACGAGCTGGGCCTGGGCGACGTGACCAACACGAACACCCTGCTGATGGTCAACGCCAAGTACGCCTTCCACTCGGACAAGGACGTCTCGCCCTACGTCGGCGCCGGCGTGGGCTACGGCCAGTCGCAGTACGAGTTCGCGGACGTGGGCTCGGACGACGACAACGGCGTGGCCTGGCAGCTGCTGGCCGGCTTCACCTACAAGAAGGACGGCCGCGTCTGGGACTTCGGCTACCGCTACATCGACACCCCGGAATACAAGATCGGGGACAGCGGCACGACCGTCACCGTGGAAGGCGACATCCACGCCGTGACCCTGGGCGTGCGCTTCTAAGCGTCGCCAGATCGGGAAAGGGCGCCGAGCCGCAAGGCCGGGCGCCCTTTCTCTTTAGGCCGCAGGCGCGCGCAGGTCTTGAACCCAGATTTCCGCCCGCCGCGCTTCCTCCTCGATGCGAGTGTGGTTCTCGCGTCACAGTAAATTCAAATAAAAGTTGTTGTGTGCAGTTTTACATTTCTAGGTTGAGGAAACGGCTCTAGGCGAATGCGAGCCGAGCTTGTTCGGCCTTCGCTGTTCGTTTTCCCAAGGGGGATCTAGTGAAACTGTTCGTTTCGACCGCCGCTGCGGCTCTTATCGTTGTCTCCGCTTCGGCGGCTCAGGCTGGCGACACCTACGTCCAGCTCGACACCGGCCCGATCGTTGCGGGCTCCGCCGACGCGACCGTCGACGGCATCGGCACTGCCGGCACCGACACCAAGTTCGGCTTCCTGGGCGGCGTCGCCTACGGCATGGACATGGGCAACGGCCTGGCCGTCGAAGGCGAACTGGTCGCCGCCTACAACGGCGTCGACATGGGTGTCGAAGACCCCAGCATGACCACCCTGCTGCTGATGGCGAACGCCAAGTACACCGTCCAGACCGACATGGCCTGGAAGCCGTACGTCGCCGCGGGCGTGGGCTACGGCAAGGTCGACTACGACCTGAACGGCGGCTCGATCGACGACTACGGCGTCGCCTGGCACCTGAAGGCTGGCGTCCAGCACAAGACGGAAGCCGGCAAGATCGTCGAAGTCGGCTACCGCTACACCCAGGCGCCGGAGCTCAAGGCGACCGACGGGTTCGACACCCTGACCATCGAGACCGGCACCCACGCCGTGACCGTGGGCGTGCGCTTCTAAGCGTCTGATCGCCAGATCGGGAAAGGGCGCCGGGCCGCAGGGCCGGGCGCCCTTTTTCTTTAGGCCGCAGCCTTCTCTAGGCCGCGGGGGCGCGCAGGTCTTCCAGCCAGGTCCCCGCCTGCCGGGCCTCGGCCTCGTGGCCGGGCTCGCGCCAGGTCTCGGCCAGGGCGTCGGCGTACCAGGCCCGCATGGACGGCAGGTCCAGCACGCGCCGCACATAGGCCGCCGCCGGCGCCGAGAGCTCCAGCCCGTAGGTCTGCGCGCGGAAGGCGACCGGTGCGAAGAAGGCGTCGACCGCGGTGAAGGCGCCGCCCGCCAGGAACGGCCCGCCGAACCGCTCCAGCCCCTCGCGCCACAGCTCGTCGATGCGGGCGACCTCGGCGTCCAGGGCGGGAGAGGTCGCCGCCAGCCGCACGCGCAGGCCGCAATTCATCGTGCAGGTGTTGCGCAGCGCGCCGAAACCCGAGTGCATCTCCGCCGCCGCCGAGCGGGCCCAGGCGCGCGCCTCGCGCCCGGCCGGCCAGACGCCCGGGTGCGCCTCGGCCAGGTATTCGCAGATGGCCAGCGAGTCCCAGACCTGGGTCGCGCCGTCGATCAGGCACGGCACCTTGCCGGTCGGCGAGAAGTGGCGGAAGGCCGCCCAGCTCGAGCCGGTCTCGAACGGGACCAGCCGTTCCTCGAACGGGACGTCCAGCGCGCGCATCAGCACCCAGGGGCGCAGCGACCAGGACGAGTAGTTCTTGTTGCCGATGTAGAGGACGTACATGCGCGCGGTCTCCGGACGGGAGGTCCGGCGTACGGCGATCCGCGTCGAGCGGCAATCCGCGCCGCCGTTAGGGTCCGGGCAAGGCCGGCGCCCGATGATCGCGGCGAATGCGGGAGCAGCCGGACGTGCGTGCGTATCCAGGGTTCGGCCGGCGCCGGTCGCCGGAAGACATCTCCAGCCGTCCCGCGTCCGTCGGCGAGCCCGCGGACGCGCCGGTCGAGGCCGCCCCCGGAATGAGCTGGGGCAGGCGGCTGAAGCTGCTGGTCCTGATCATCCCGATCGCCTTCGCCTGGCAGGAACTGGACCTGGCCACCGCCCGTCAGGCGGCCTCCGACGTGTCGCCAGGGCTGCGGATCGCGGCCGAGCGTTACCAGACGCCGAAGGGGTGTCCCGGGTCGGCCTGGGACGAAGGCCAGCGGATGCCCAGGGCCTGCGTGCGCGGGTATGGCATCCCCTCTGGGGAGATCTGGGCCTACGGCTTGACGTCTCCTCCGCCGAGCAGCTTGGGCTTGGCCCTCCAGGTCTGGTTCCGGGCCGGCGACGACGCGGTGCTGGCCCATTGCGGGCTGGGGGTCGGCTGCAAGGCCACCTATGTGGTGCGCGGCCGCTTCTACGACGCCTGGGAGCCGCGCGCGTGATCCGCCGCCGGTCAGGTTCAGACGACGCGACGGACGACAATCCGCCTGTCCCGACGGCGTGGCGGGAAGGCTGGGGCAGGCGGCTGAAGCAGCTCGGCTTCATCATCCTGATCGCCTTCGCCTACGACGAGTACAAGCTGGCTCGCGCGCGCCAGTCCGGCTCCGACGTGTCGCCGGGGCTCCGGATCGCAGCCGCGCGCTACCGGACGCCGAAAGGCTGCTCCGGCGCGAACTGGAACGAGGGCCAGCGGATGCCGGCGGCCTGCCAGCGCGGCTACGACATCCCGGACGGCGAGGCCTGGGGCTACGGGCTGACGCCGCCCGCCGGCGGGATACACGTGCGCCAGCACTGGTTCCGGGCCGGCGACGACGCGGTGCTGGCCTATTGCGGGCTGCTGGTCGGCTGCAAGGCCACGCTGGTGGTGCGCGGCCGCTTCTATGACGCCTGGGAGCCGCGCGGATGATCCGAAAGGTCTTCGGCCGGCGCGGACGCGAGCCGGCGCCGACGGGCGAGGGATCCGAGCTGGACGCCTGGCGGCGCGGGCGGCTGGACGCGGCCTACGAGAAGATCGAGCTGCGCACGAAGCGCGCGCGCAAGCCGTGGCTGGAGGCCGGCCTGATCCTGGCCGCGATCGTGACGGCGCTGGCCCCCGACCTGACCCTGCTGGGCGACCTCGCCCCGGGGGCGGTCGACCTGTCGCCGGGCCTGAAGGTGTCGTCCCGGTCCTACGAGGCGCCGGACGGCTGCCGGCCCCGGCTGAACTGGCGGGCGGGCGACTGGATGGCCTTCGCCTGCCTGAACGGCGCCGCCGCCCTGCCGGACTGGAAGCTGACGACCTACGGCCTGGGACGGCCGAACCGCTCGCGCGGCCGCACCGGCCGCTCGCTTCGGCAGAAGTGGGTGAGGGTGGGGCCGGACGCCCTGCTGGTCCGCTGCGGCCGGCTGGTCGGGTGCCGGGTCACGCGGGTCGTGGCCGACCGTTTCGTGGAGAGCGTGAGTGGTTGAAGCCAAGCGCCGGCGGCGCAATTCCGGAGACGACCGTTGGCTGTTGGCCGGACTGGCCGCCTTCGCCGCGATCCTGCTCGGCTTCGACCTGTGGCTGTTCGGCCCGCCGAAGCCCGAGGCGTTCGACCTGGAGCCGGGCCTGCGCGTCGCGGCCGGACCCTATCGACGTCCTGAGGGCTGTCCCACGCGCTATTGGCGGACGCAGGACTGGATCGCGCGCGCCTGCCTGGACGACGGGGCGACGATCGAGACCTGGGGCGGGCGCCGCTATGGGCTGAGTTCGCCCGGCGAGGGCCAGAGCCACGGCGCGGCGCAGGCGTGGGTGCGGGCCGACGACGACGCCGTCCTGGTCGAATGCCACCGCCTGGGCGGCTGCCGGGTGGCCGGCGTGGTCCGCGGCCGGTTCAGCCCCGAACCCGTGCTGTCGGCGACCCCGTAAGGGCTCGGCGCCGGTATCCCCCGCGACGCTCGCGCGTTAGACTCGCTCCTGTTTCAGGGTATAGGCGTCCGCCATGAGCGACTTCGAGCACGTCTTCGACACCCCGCCGCCGGGCGCCGCGGCGGACTGGACCATCCCGCAGGACTGGGACGCCTACACCGACGTCGAGCACCAGACCTGGGTGACGCTCTACGAGCGGCAGATGAAGATCCTGCCTGGCCGGGCCTGCGACGCCTTCATGAAGGGGCTGGACGCGCTGGACCTGCACGGCGGCGGCATTCCCGACTTCCGCAAGATGAACGCGGCGCTGCAGAAGCTGACCGGCTGGACCGTCGTGGCCGTGCCGGGGCTGGTGCCCGACGACGTGTTCTTCGACCACCTGGCCAACCGCCGCTTCCCGGCCGGCCAGTTCATCCGCAAGCCGGACCAGCTGGACTACATCCAGGAGCCGGACGTCTTCCACGACGTGTTCGGCCACGTGCCCATGCTGTCGGACCCGACCTTCGCCGACTACATGGAGGCCTACGGCAAGGGCGGCGCCCGCGCGCTGGCGCTGGGCCAACTGAAGAACCTGGCGCGGCTCTACTGGTACACCGTCGAGTTCGGCCTGATGGAGACGCCGCAAGGCCTGCGCATCTACGGCGCCGGCATCGTCTCGTCGAAGACCGAGAGCGTGTTCTCGCTCGAGGACGCCTCGCCCAACCGCCTGGGCTTCGACCTGGAGCGGGTGATGCGCACCCTGTACCGGATCGACGACTTCCAGCAGGTCTACTTCGTGATCCCCTCGATCGAGAGCCTGCTGGCCGAGACCACCAAGGACTTCGGCGCGATCTACGCGCGCGTGAAGGACCAGCCGGACCTGCCGATCGAGGAGGTCCTGGCGGCCGACAAGGTCTTCACCCGCGGCACCCAGGCCTACGCCCGCGCCGGCGGCCGGTTCGCGAAGAAGGCGAGCTGAGCCGAACTCGCGCCTAGCGCAGCAGGGGCGCCACGGCGGCCCGGTCGGCCGCGTTGAGCTCCAGCCGCGCCGCCGTGCGGAAGCTCTCTCGCGCGGCCTGCGCCTGGCCGGCGGCGGCCTGAGCCCGTCCCAGGGCCAGGTGAAGCGCGCCCCAGTGCGGAGCCAGCTTCACCGCGTCGTGATACTGGCGGACCGCCTCCGCAGGCTTGTTCTGCAGGATCAGGGCGTCGCCCCAGAGCTTGCGCGGCTCGGCCCAGTTCGGTCCCTTCCGGACCGCCAGACGGGCCTGGGCGAGCGCCCCGGCCGCATCGCCCCGCACCAGGTAAGCTTCGGCCCAATCGTTGTGCGCCGCGGGCAGGGACGGGGTGATCCGCACGCTTTCGCTCAGCCAGTGGTCGGCCGCGCGCGCGTCGCCGGCGTAGGCTTCGACCAGCCCGCGGGCCCGCACGCACGGCGCACAGTCCAGGTCGGTCGGCGCGATGGTCGCCCGCGCTTCGGCGATCCGCCCCAGCTTCGCATAGGCCAGGGCCAGCACCGTGCGCGTAAGAGCGGTCGGATCGGCCTGGTAAGGGCCCCGCTCATGGTCGCCGGTCGCGGCCAGCACGTCGGCCAGCCTGGCGCGGACAGCCTCCCAATCTCCGATGGCCCGCGCGAAGGCGGACTCGACCTCCACGGTCGGCCCGAACTGCGCCTGAAGCCGCGCCATCGCCTGCGGCGTGGACAGGCCGTTCGCCTGCAGGATCCGGCGTGCGGCCGCCGGGTCATGCCCTTCGGCCATGGTCAGGGCGGCGCGCACGAGCGCCGCGCTCTTGAAGCTCGCCACGGCCAGGTCGACGCCCGTCTCCGAGAGCTCGCCCGCTCGCCCCAGGTCCCCGACGAGGGCGGCGCGCGACGCCTCCGCTTCGTTCAGCATGTCCGCCGCCCACCCGGGCTCGAATTCCCGTCGGGCGGAGCCGGCGTCAGCCAGGAACCGCCCGAGTTCCTGATAGCCGCGCTCTTCCTGTCCGAAGCCGCCCACGGCCTGCGCCAGGTTGAAACGGGCCGGCGCGAAGCGCGGGTTCTTTCTCAGCGCGACGCCGTAGTAGAATTCCTTTTCGGCCAGGGTCTCCGCCAGGTTTCCCAGCCCGTAGTAGCCCCACAGCTGTTCGTTCTTGTCCGTGCCGGCGACCAGCCGCTGCAGCACCGCCCTGGCGTCGTCGATCCGATTTTCACGGACGAGCCAGACCGAGTAGCGGTAGGGCTGGGTCTCCGCGTAAATCGCCTCGGCGCCCTTTTGCAGCAGGGCGTCCAGCTCGTCCTCGGCCCCTTCCGAGCGCGTCGCGGGCGTCGCGCCGACGCGCGTGGTCACGGCGAGCCGTCCGTCGGCCAGGCGGAAGACCTCGCCCGACAGACGGGTCTGATCGCCCAGCCAGGCGCGCAGGTAGCGCCGGGCCTCGCCGATCGAAACGCCGGTGCTGGGAATTTCGATCTCGATCTCGTCGCCCCAGTTGTCGGCGTAGGTCGAGGCGGCGCGCGTGGAATCCGTCTGGGCCTGCATGCCCCGCAGCTTGTCCAGCATCTGCGTCGCCAGGACCGGGCCGCTCAGGCCACGCTCCACGAGCTCGGGCGGGGCGGCGAACGGCTCGACCACCACGCCCCCGGCCTGTGACGCGTCCCAGACCAGCAGGCCCGCGGCGGCCAGCGCGCAGACGCCCAGGCCGGTGAGGATGAAGTCGCGCCAACGCTGACGGCCCAGCTGCGCGGTCTGGGCGTCGATCAGCCGTTCGTGCTTGAGCAGAAACCGCCGGGTCGGGCTGTCCGGAGCGGCGGCGCCGTGCTTCTCGGCTTCGAGGGCGATGTCGATCACGTCCAGCGTGGTCGGGAGCGCCTCCGCGACATCGATAGAGGAAGCGCCCGCCGCGGCGACCTGATCGCCCCTGCGCCTCGCCCGCCTGGCCATTCCCCCTCCGGCACGCTGCTTGGACAAATATCAGTGGTGTCCAAACATCGCCCTGTTCGGGAGGTTTTGTCGACAGCGCCGGCGCGCGAGGAAGCTTGCGCCTACCGGCCGCCGGTGCTCGGCCCGACCAGGGCGGCCTCGGTGACGCCCAGCGACGGGAAGACCTCGGCCAGGGTGCGCGCTTCCGGCAGGACGTAGACGATGCCGCCGCGCTGCTTGAAGGCGGGCGTCACCACCTCGTCGAAGAAGGCGTCGGGCACGTTGATGCAGCCGTAGGTGATGCGGTTGTCGGCCGGGCTCGGCGATTTCAGGCGCTGCCAGCGCCCCTCGCGCGGACCGGAGCGGCTGAGTTCGCGAAGCGGGTGCAGGGCGACCGCCGCGTCATAGTCCATCCACAGCGACTTCTTCTTGCCGCCGTTGGGCCGAAAGCTGGTCAGGAAGCGGCCCGCCGGGGTGGTGCGCTCGCCCGGCTTGATCTTCTCGATGGGCCGCTTGCCGATGCCGGGGACGGAGTCGTCGCCGGCGGCGTAGCCCAGCAGCACCGGCACGGCCCCGTTCGGGCTGCCGTCGGCGTTGAAGACGAAGGCCGCGGCCTTGCGCTTGTCGATGACGACGAAGGGCAGGCCGCCGTTGTCGTGGCTGGCGACGACGCCTGAGACCAGGCCGCTCACGGCCGGCGAGGCCACGGGCGTGGCCAGTTGCACCGGCTTGGCCTTGGCCTTCGCCTTCGCCTTGGCGGCTGCGGATTTGGCGGTTTGCTTCGCAGCGGGCTCGGCCGCCGCGGACGTCGCGACCGCGCCGGCGGCCAGCAGGCCCACGCCCAGGGCGCAGGCCGTGAAAATCTTTCTCAGGCCCGCGGCCGATCCGTACGCTTGCAACACACACTCCCCAGACTTGCGCGCCTTGCGAACCTCAGGTTCTGGGCCTTCCACCCGTCGCACGCTCAAGCTCGAGGGTATCGGCCTGCACTGTGGCCGGGTCGAGGCGCCGGACGCGCGATGCGGTCTTCCGCCGCGGCGTGGTCCGGGACGCGTCATCCCGGTGCGCTCGGCTGGACGGCGGGGGCTTCGGCCTCGTCCTTGGAGCGCCGCGAGAACCACTTGCGCCAGCCCTTCTTCTCGCCCTGCGCCGACGCCTTGGTGAAGCCGGCGTCCTCGCCCAGCGTCGGGAAGACGTCGTGCAGCGGGCGCGCCTCGGGCAGGACGTAGACGATCCCGTCGCCGTCCTTGAACACGGGGGCCACCACCTTGTCGAAGAAGGCGTCCGGCACGTTGATGCAGCCGAAGGTGATGCGGTTGTCGCCGGGGCTCGCGGTCTTCAGCCGCTGCAGGCGATGTTCGCGCGGATCGGACAGGGTCACTTCGCGCACCGGGTGCAGCGAGATCGCGGCGTCGTAGTCGACCCACAGCACCTGCCTGGGGCCGTTCGCCCGGAAGCCGGCCTCGAAGCGGCCGGCGGGCGTGGTGCGTTCTTCCGGCGTGATCTGGGCCAGCGGGCGCTCGCCGATGCCGGGCACGGAATCGTCGCCGGGGGCGAAGCCGATCAGGGCCGGGCTCGCCGCGTTCAGGGTCCCGTCGGGGCGATAGACGAAGACGGCGGCCTGCAGCTTGTCGACGATGACGAACGGTCGCTCGGCGTTGTCGTGGCGGGCGACCACCCAGTCGGCGAAGGCCGTCACTGTGTCCGAGGCGGCGATCTTGGCGGCCTTGGCCGGCTTGGCCTTGGTCGCGGTCTTTTCGGCCTTGGGCTTGGAAGCGGCCTCGGCCGGCGTGACGAGCACGCCGGCCGACACCAGGCCTAGGCCTAGCGCGCAGGCCGCGAGGGCGGTCCTCAGGCGGCCGCTGGAAGCCGCCGCCTGTCCATCCCGGACCGTCTTCACGAGCCCGCGCACGCGCGCCTCAGTTCCGGGGCGACCGGACGGGGGCGGCGCGCTGACGCTCCAGAGCGTCGACGCGGCCCGAGAGCTGGTCGATGCGCTGGTTGGCGGTCCGGGCTTCGCCGGCCGCGGCCTGGGCCGCGCTGGAGGCGGCGTCGGCGCGCTGGGCGGCGTCCGTCGCCTTGGCGTCGACCGCGTCGATGCGGGTGTTCACCCCGGCGATCTGCTCGTCGACATACTTCGTCGAGGCGCAGGCCCCCAGGCTGGACGCGCCGAGGAGCAGGATGGAGGCGAGCCAGACACCCGGCTTCCGAACGTTGGCTTGGGTCATAGTTTCCAAGTTCCCTTGTTGCGGAATTTGGAATGTTCCTCAGCGGCTGCGGTTCCACACTAAATGCACCGCTTGCACGCGCCGCGGCGCGCGTTGGCTGAAGATCCTTGAGGAATGTGCGCAGTTTCAGCTACTTACGCCTGCGTGCGGCTAAAATGCAGATTTCTGCAATTTGCGTCGGGTCAGGCTCGTTTCGGCTTCGGCCGGCTGAGCTCGATCATCTTGATCCAGCCCACCAGCGTCATGGCCAGCAGGCCCGCGCCCCACAGCAGGCCGTAGATCCACGTGGGCGTGTCGTGCAGGCCGAAGGCCTCGGCGATCCCGAAGCCCGACGCGGTGACGAACAGCGCGATGGCCAGCACGTCGGCGCCGGCGATCAGGCGCAGGCCGCGGCCCTTCTGCCGTCCGGCGCGGGTGAACAGGAAGCCGGTGATGCTGCACGCCACGGCCAGCACGACCAGGTGCGGGGCCAGCGCGTCCTGCACCACGGGGCCCAGCGGCGTGCGGGCGAACCAGCAGGCGAAGGCCGCCGCGAACAACGCAATCGACGACAGGTGGAAGACTGCGCTCATCAGAGCCTCCTGTGGTCCCACCGACGGCGCGCATGGTCGCGGTCTCAAGCGTGTCTGTCCAGCGTGCGCGGCCACGCGTCACGTAGAAGTTGCGGGCGGCCCCTGCTTAACCAGTCGATAGCCGTCGCCCTGTAGGGAGGCCGACTTTTCCGGGGAGCACGCGGCCGAGTGGGCGGGGCGAGCGCGATCGCGAACAAACAGTCTTTGAAGGCCTGGGCGGATTTCCGGGCGGCGGCGACCTGCGCGCTGGTCGTGTTCGGCTGCGTGGTGGCCAGCCTGGCCTTCACCACCGAGGCCGACCGGCTGGCGGCGCTGTGGCCGGCCAACGCCGCCATGCTCGCCTTCGTGCTGCGCAATCCGACGCGTCGCACCGACCTGCTTATGGTGTCGGCCTGGACGGCCAACCTCGCGGCTAATCTGACGATCGAACTGGCGCCGTTGCGCGCGGTGACGCTGGCGACGGCGAACTGCGCCGAGGTCGCCATCTGCGTGGAGCTGCTGCGCCGGCTCGGCGGGCCGACCCTGGACCTGACGCGGCTGCGTCACCTGAAGGCGCTGGCCCTGGCGGCGGTTTCCGCGCCGATGGTCAGCGGCGCCGTGGCGGCGGTCGCGCTGCATCTGCTGGACGGCGCGCCGGTGCTGTCGAGCTTCGTGCACTGGTGGGCCACCGACGGGCTGGGCCTGCTGGTGCTGACGCCGGCCTTCCTGCTGCTGTCGCCCCGGCGGCTGGGGCGCATGTGGCGGCCTGAGCTGCGGCGGGGGAGCCTGGGGCTGGCCCTGCTGCTGGCGCTCGCCCTGGCCGTGGTGTTCGGCCAGTCGCGCTACCCGCTGGGCGTGCTGGCGCCGGTGGTGCTGATGCTGATCGCCTTCCAGCGCGGGGTTACGGGCGCGGCCCTGGGCCTGCTGGCGACCGCCGTGGTCGGCAGCGCGGCGACCATGCACGGCGTCGGGCTGCTGGCGGGTGTCGAGACCCAGACCGAACAGGTGCTGGTGCTGCAGACCTATCTCGCGGTGACGGTGGCCGGCGCCCTGCCGGTGGCCGTCAGCATGGCCCAGCGCCGGCGGCTGGAGCGCTCGCTGACCAGCGCGCGCGCCGCGGCCGAGCGCAGCGAGCGGCGCTATCGGCTGGTTGCGGATCACTCGACCGACGTCATCACCCACCTGGACGTGTCGGGGCGCGCCACCTTCATCTCGCCGTCGTCCGCGGCCCTGATCGGGCGTCCGCCCGAGGGCCTGATCGGAACCGTCACCCTCGACCTCGTCCATCCCGAGGATGTCCAGCGGGTGCGGGGCGCCTTCCTGGCCCTGCTCGATCCGGCCGCCCCGGTCCGGGCGATCGAGTGCCGGCTGCGCCACGCCGACGGGCGCTGGATCTGGATCGAGGCCAAGCCGACCGCCGTGCGCGGTCCGGACGGCCGGGTCAGCGGCTATGTCGACGTCGTGCGCGACGTCAGCGCCCGCAAGGCGGCCGAAGCGGAGCTGGCCGAGGCCAAACTTCAGGCCGAGGCCGCCGCCGCCGCCAAGTCCGACTTCCTGGCCACCATGAGCCACGAGCTGCGCACGCCGCTGACCAGCATCATCGGCTTCTCGGGCCTGCTGGCCGGCTCGGAGCGGCTGGGGGAGGGCGAGAGCCGCCATGTCGAGCGCATCCGCGTCGCCTCGGAAGCCCTGCTGGGCGTCGTCAACGACGTGCTCGACTTCTCCAGGCTGGAGGCCGGCGCGGTCGAGCTGGACCCGCAGCCCTTCCAGCTGTCGGCCCTGGTCGGCGAGACCGTGGGCCTGGTCGCCCAGCAGGCCGAGGCCAAGGGCCTGAGCCTGGAGGCGGGGATCGAACCTGCCGACGCGGTGCTGGTCGGCGACGCGCCGCGCCTGCGCCAGGTGCTGCTGAATTTCCTGGCCAACGCGGTGAAGTTCACCGCCCGCGGCGGCGTCCGAGTCACGGCCGAGGTCCGGCCGGCCGGGCCGGCGCGCGCCCGCCTGAAGGTCTCGGTGCGCGACACCGGCATCGGCGTCGCCCCGGACAAGCTGGACCAGCTGTTCGACCGCTTCGTGCAGGCCGACGGCTCGATCTCGCGCCGGTTCGGCGGCACGGGCCTGGGCCTGGCCATTTCGCGGCGGCTGGTCGACATCATGGGCGGCGAGATCGGCGTCGACAGCCGGCCGGGCGAGGGCTCGACCTTCTGGTTCGAGGTCGGCCTGCCGCTGGCCGACGCGACCGCCCGTCCGGTCGCGGCCGCGGTCGCGCCGCTGTCGACCGCGCGGGTCCTGATGGTCGACGACAACGCCGCCAACCGCGAGCTGGGCCGCGCCCTGCTGGAGGCGGCGGGCCTCGAGGTCGACACCGCCTGCGACGGGGTCGAGGCGGTGGAAGCGGTGAAGGCGCAGGCCTACGCCGTGGTGCTGATGGACGTGCACATGCCCGAGATGGACGGCATGGACGCGACCCGCGCGATCCGGAGCCTGGGGCCGAGGTTCGCCAGCCTGCCGATCGTGGCCCTGACCGCCAACGTCCTGCCCGAGGCCGTCGCCCGCTGCGGGGAGGCCGGCATGGACGACCACGTGGGCAAGCCGATCATCCCGGCTCAGCTTTATGCCGCCCTCGGCCGTTGGCTTCCCGCGGAGGCGGCTTGACCGGAGCCTTTTCCGCCACCAGCTCCGGACGGCGCTCGAACATCGGGAAGACGTCGTCCAGCGGCCGCGTCTCCGGCAGGATGTAGACCACGCCCTTGGTGCCGGTGAAGGCGGGGCGGATCACCTCGTCGAAGAAGGCGTCGGGCACGTTGATGCAGCCGAAGGTGATGCGGTTGTCCTTGGGGGTTGGGGAATTCAGCCGCGACAGCCGGCGTTCCCGCGGATCGACCAGGGTCACCTGGCGCAGCGGGTGCATGGAGATGGCCGTCTCATAGTCCACCCAGAGCACGTCTTCCTTGCCGGGGCCTTTTCCGAAGGCGGCCACGAAGCGGCCGGCGGGGGTGGTGCGTTCCTCGGGGCGGATGTTGGACAGTTCGCGGTCGCCGACGCCGGGCGTGCTGTCGTCGCCGTGGGCCAGGCCGATCAGGACGGGCGCGAGGCCCGTCATCCGGCCTTCCGGGTCGAACACGAACACCTCGGTCTCGATCTTGTCGATGACGACGAAGGGCAGGCCCTCGTTGTCGCCCGACGCGACCACCCAGTCGGCGAAGCTGGCCACGGTCGCGGCCGCGAAGGCCCACGCGCGTCCGGCCGCTTCCTTGTCCTTCGGATCTTCCTTCGGATCTTCGGCCTTGGGGGCGACCGCCTTCACCGCGACAGCCTTCTTGGCGGCCGCGTAGGCCGGAGGCGCGGACGCTCCGGCCGCAAGGACGCAGAGGCACGCGGTCCAGGCCGCGAGCCCCGTCCTTCGGGGATAGCGCATAGCCCGCTCCAATGAACGCAGGACGAGCCGCCGACAGCGGACGCCGGGGCTAGACTTCGCCCCGGACGCCCGTGTCGCTCACGTCAGGTCAGTTCCGGGGCTTCTTGGTCTGCTGCATCTGCATGGCCCGCTGCTCGAGGCCGTCGACCCGTTGGGTCAACTGGTCGAGCCGCTGGTTGGCCGTGCGAGCTTCGCCGGCGGCCGCCTGGGCCGCGCTGCCCGCGGCGTCGGCGCGCTGGATGGCGTCATTCGCCTTGGCGTCGACCCCGTCGATGCGACTGTTCACGGCGGCGATCTGCTCGTCCACGTACTTCGTCGATGCGCACGCGCCGAGAGACGTTCCACCCACGAGCAGGATCGCAGCGAGCCAGACACCTGCCTTCGGATTCTTCAGCCGGGTCATTTTCCCAAAGTCCTCGCTATGGACCTCTGATTGTCCTCCAATCGGGGTCGCGCAGATATCGGGTGAACCCCCTAGGGCATGTGCGGGGGCCGTTACGCCCCGATCCGTTTGAATTTCAGGTGCTGGAAGTCGTAGCTGAAGTCGGCCAGCGGCGAGAACGCCTTGGCGGTCACCTCGACCGGACGGCCGCGCTTCACGGCGAAGGTCAGGACGGCGTCCTCCACCGTCGGGTCGGTGAAGCGGGTGCGGAAGGCGTCCGGGCCCCAGGGCTCCAGCGGCCCCTGGAAGGCCGGGGTCTTCAGGAAGGCGACCTTCAGGCCCTCGCCGTCGCGGCGCACTTCCAGATCGCCGTACCAGGGATCGCGGTAGAGGCCGGCGTAGCGGGCCAGCGGCGCGGTCGGGCCGCCGACCGGCTTGCCGGTGTCGGCGGCCTTCAGGGTGGCCAGCGCCGCCTCGCGACGGGTCTGGCCGCGGTTGCGGTAGTAGGCTGCCCAGTCGAAGGCCGGCGCGCCCATCAGCCGGTCCAGCAGGGCGTTGCGCAGGCCGTTCTGCACGCCGACCTCCTCGGCGTTGGTCAGCACGGTGATCCCGACCCCGCGGCCGGGGATCATGGCGGTGGCGGTCAGCTGGCCGTTCATGGCCCCGCCGTGGGCCACGACCCGCTCGCCGCGCCAGTCGAACACCTGCCAACCCAGCGCGTAGGTCGCGAACAGCGAGCGGCCCGGTTCGTCGGCGGTCGGGCCGGCCGAGGTTCCGATCAGGGTCTGGGGCGCCCACATCTCGTTGGACTGGATCTCGCTCCACACAGACTTGCCGTCGGGACCCAGGCCGCGGGCCAGCTGGATGTGCAGCCAGGCGGCCATGTCGCGCGCGCCGGCCTGCACGCCGCCGGCCGGGGCGAAGGAATCCGTCTCCTGGCGCTCGACCACCCGCATCTCGCCCATGCCGTACACCGGACCGCCCAGGCGGGCGTGGCGGGCGGCGATGTCCGCCGTGCTGACCAGGGACGGGGCGGGGACCGCGTGGGCCATGCCGGCGGGCCGGAGCACGCGCTCGGTGACGAAGCTCTCCCAGCTGGTCCCGGTCACCCGCTCGATCAGCTGGCCGGCGGTGACGTAGAGCACGTTGTCGTAGTCGTAGCCGGTGCGGAAGCCGCGCACGGGCGCCAGGTAGCGCAGGCCGTGGACCACCTCGGCGCGGGTGTGGGTGGTGGTCGGCCAGATCATCAGGTCGCCGGCCCCCAGCGGCAGGCCGCTGCGGTGGGTCAGCAGGTCGCGCACGGTCATGGCCTGGGTGGTGGCCGGATCGTACATGGCGAACTCGGGCAGGCGGCGGACCACCGGCTCGTCCCAGCTCAGCTTGCCCTCGTCGACCAGGATGGCCAGGGCCGCGGCGGTCATGGCCTTGGTGTTGGAGGCGACGGCGAACAGGGTGTCGGGGGCGACCGGCTCGGGCGAGCCCAGCTTTCGCACGCCCCAGCCCTGGGTCAGGTCGGGCTGCCCCGGCCGCACCACCGCCAGCGCCACGCCGGGCGTGCCGAACTCGGCCATGAAGGCGTGGACCAGGCCGTCGAGGTCGGCCAGCGGGTCGGCCGCCTGCGCCCAAGCCGGACGCGCGACCGCCGCGGCCAGACCGACCGCCGCCCCGGACGCCAGCAGCGCCCGCCGATGGATGAACCCGCTCACGCCCAGATCCCCGACTCGCTTCGGCTCGAAGCATCACGGTTGGGGACGGCTTGGCAATGCGGCAACGGGCCCGCGACGATCTGCCCGGTTCACGCCGTCGGAGGGCGGCCTAGCTTGGCCTTGGCGGGGGCGCACAAGAACAAGAGGGAGCGAAGCCATGGCCTTCGATCTCGGCCCCGAGCCGCACCACCCCAACTGCCCCAGCTGCAAGCGTCCGGTGACCGACCACGACGCCGCCACCCGGCTGGTGTTCCGCGAGGACCAGAGCGGCTGGCGGGGCTATTCCGGCCTGTGGCACGACCTGTGTTCGCGCCCCTACTGGGAGAAGGCCGCGCGCATCATGGGCCGGCTGGACCGCTGAGGCCCGCGACGATCCGCGCGGTTCGCAAGGCCGGCCGAGGTTCTAGCTTGTCGGGGCGCGCCTCGGGGGCGCGCGTCTGCGAGCTGGACCATGGCCTTCGATCTCGAACCCGGCGGCGACCCGCGCGGCCCCTGGTGCCCCAAGTGCAAGCTGCCGGTGATGAAGGGCCAGCCGCAGACCAAGATGACCTTCCCGGAGGACCCGGACGGCAGCCGCGGCATGAGCGGCCTGTGGCACGGCGAATGCTCGCGGCCCTTCTGGGACACCTTCTCCCATGTGCTGGACATGCTGGGCGGGTTGAAGAAGTAAGCCGATCCTCCCCCGAGCGAGCGAAGCGAGCGGTGGGGGAGGGGGACCACGCGTAGCGTGGTGGAGGGGGCTCGCCCTGGCGCGACGGATGCCGCGCGCTCCGCTGGAGCCCCCCACGGCGGCTTGCAGCCGCCTGCTCCCCCCAGCGCTGACGCTCGGGGGGAGATCTAAAGGCCCCCTAGGTGATCGGCGCCCCCGGGCTCGGGGCGCTCCCGATGGTTCGCCGCAGCCCGGCCGTGCTCCGTACTCGCGTCCATGCGAGCGGAGGCCGACATGCCGAACGGGAAGCCGAACATCCTGGTGATCTGGGGCGACGACATCGGGATCGCCAACCTCAGCTGCTACACCCACGGCCTGATGGGCTACCGCACGCCCAACATCGACCGCCTCGCGGCCGAGGGCATGAAGTTCACCGACTGCTACGGCGAGCAGAGCTGCACGGCGGGCCGCTCGTCCTTCATCACCGGCCAGAGCGTGTTCCGCACCGGCCTGTCGAAGGTCGGCACGCCCGGCGCCGACGTCGGCCTGCAGGCGGAAGACCCGACCATCGCCGAACTGCTCAAGCCGCTGGGCTACGCCACCGCCCAGTTCGGCAAGAACCACCTGGGCGACATGAACAAGTACCTGCCCACGGTGCACGGCTTCGACGAGTTCTACGGCAACCTCTACCACCTGAACGCCGAGGAAGAGCCGGAGCTGCCGGACTGGCCGTCCAAGAAGGATTTCCCGAAGTTCAACGAGCGCTACGCGCCGCGCGGCGTGCTGCACTGCTGGGCCACCGACACCGACGACGCCACCACGCACGAGCGCTGGGGCCGGGTCGGCAAGCAGAAGATCGAGGACACCGGCCCGCTGACCAAGAAGCGGATGGAGACCTGCGACGACGATTTCGTCGCCAAGGCCAAGGACTGGATCCGCAAGCAGAAGGAGGCCGGCCAGCCGTTCTTCTGCTGGGTCAACACCACCCACATGCACCTGCGCACCCACACCAAGCCGGAGAGCCTGGGGCAGGCGGGGCGGTGGCAGTCGCCCTACCACGACACCATGATCGACCATGACAAGAACGTCGGCCAGCTGCTGGACCTGATCGACGAGCTCGGCATCGCTGAAGACACCTTCGTCATGTACTCGACCGACAACGGCCCGCACATGAACACCTGGCCGGACGGGGCCATGACCCCGTTCCGCAGCGAAAAGAACACCAACTGGGAAGGCGCCTTCCGCGTGCCCATGGCGGTGCGCTGGCCCGGCAAGATCAAGGCCGGCACGCTCTCCAACGAGATCGTCCAGCATCACGACTGGCTGCCGACCTTCCTGGCCATCGCCGGCGAGCCCGACATCGTCGAGAAGTGCAAGGCGGGCCACAAGGCCGGCGACAAGACCTTCAAGGTCCACCTCGACGGCTACAACCTGCTGCCCTACCTGACCGGCGAGCAGGAGAAGAGCCCGCGCCCGGGCTTCATCTATTTCAGCGACGACGGCGACCTGGTGGCGCTGCGCTTCGACAACTGGAAGGTCGTGTTCATGGAGCAGCGCGCCAGGGGCACGCTGGACGTGTGGGCCGAGCCGTTCGTGGCGCTCAGGGTTCCGAAGATCTTCAACCTGCGAACCGACCCGTTCGAGCGGGCCGACATAACCTCGAACACCTATTGGGACTGGTTCCTCGACCACGACTACATCGCGCTCGCGGCGAACATGGTCGTCGGGCCGTTCCTGGAGACCTTCAAGGACTTCCCGCCGCGGCAGAAGGCGGCCAGCTTCACCATCGACCAGGCCATGGAGAAGATGACCGAGGCGGCGTTCGGCGCGCACTGAACGAGGCGAGGCGGGGCGAACTGTCCGCCCCGCCGCCATGTTGGCCCGCTGTGACCGACCATCCCTCCGAGCTCGACCGTCTGCTCGCCGTGCCGGAGGCGCGGGCGCTGATGGACGCGCTGATGAGCTACACGCCGTCGATCACCACGGTCGTGCGCGCCACCGACCTCAAGGTGCTGCGGGTCAGCGACTTCGCCTCCGAATTGCTGGGCCTGATGCCGGTGCCGCGGGAAGGCGTGCCGTTCGACGTCTACGCCGGCGGCTTCAGCGCGTTCGATGCCGAACGGCGACCGATGCGCTTCGAGGACCGGCCGCTGATCCGGGCGGTGCGCGGCGAGGTGGTGCACAACCAGTTCGGCTATGTCCAAGACAGCGCCGAACGGTGGGTCCCGATCGTCTGCAACGCGGCGCCGATCCGTGACGCGGAGGGCAGGGTGATCGGCGCCATCCTGTCCTGCACCGACATCACCAAGCAGAAGCAGCTGGAAGACGAACTGCGCGACGCCGCGGCCCAGAAGGAGGCGCTGTTCCGCGAGCTGGCGCACCGGGTGAAGAACCACCTGCAGATCATGTCGGGCCTGATCGCGCTGGACGCCCGCGACGACAGCCTGAGCGCCGCCGAGGTGGCCGAGCGCAACCAGTACCGCCTGCGCATGCTGGCGGCGGTCTACGACAGCCTGACCCAGGCCGAGGCCGGCGAGCGGATCGGCGCGCGCGTCTTCGTCGACGACGTCTGCCGGCCGTACCGGACCGAGCAGGTGGCGGTCGACGTAGACGTCGAGCCGGCGGACCTGACCCTGGCCCCGGACCAGGCCGCGCCGTTCGGCATGCTGCTGAACGAGGCGGTCTGCAACGCCTACAAGCACGCCTTCCCCGACCGCGCCGGGCGGGTGCAGGTCAGCCTGCGGCGCGCGGGCGAGGGGCTGGTGCTGGAGGTGGTCGACGACGGCGTGGGCCTGCCGGCCGAAGCCGCCGACCGGCCGTCGCACGGGCTGAAGCTGATGCGTCTGCAGGCCGACCAACTGCACGGCAGCCTGACCATCGGGGACCGGCAGGGCGGCGGCGCGGTGGTCACCGCCGCCCTGCCGGAAGCGCCGGCGTGACCGGCCTCAGCCGGGCGCCAGTTCGGGCACGAGCGGCTCGGCCTGGCGCCGCGGCCGGGCTTTCAGGCCGAACAGAGGCCGCAGCCAGCCCACGCGCCGCACGACCTCGAAGGTCAGCAGGCATCCGCCGGCGGTGATCGCGATCAGCAGGCCGGCCTCAAGCGCCACGGGCAGGCCGAGCCGGGCCAGGTGGTGGGCGGCCACCACCGTGATGGTCTGGTGGACGATATAGAACGGGAAGACCGCTTCGGTGAGATAGCGCAGCACGGGGCCGCCGCGGGTCAGCCGACGCCGGGCGAAGCCCAGGATCGCGGCGATCGCGCTCCACTGCAGGGCGGCGTAGACCACGCGCATGCACACGCGCAGGGTTTCCGGCGGCACGGCGTCGTCGCCGCGGTAGGTCCAGGCGTAGGTCGCCCAGGCGGCGTAGGCGGTGAGCGCCAGCAGCAGGGCGGGCCAGCGCAGGCGCACGAAGCCTTCGGTGATCCGCTCGGACCGGACCGTCAGGAAGCCGAGCAGGAAGACGCTGAACGAGAGGGCGTGGTTGTACCAGTCGTCGATCAGGGCGTGGGTGATCTCGAAGCGCGGCGCCAGGAACATGCGGAAGACGGCCAGCATGAGGATCGGCCAGACCAGCAGGCCGGCGCCCGCCAGCGGCCGCTCGAGCGCGCGTCCCAGGGCCAGCAGCGGACGCCGCGCGATCCGCAGCACGACGCTCAGGACCTGCACGTAGACCAGCAGGTAGGCGACGAACCACATGTGGTTCCAGGTCGGCGTGGTCAGGCACCCGTCGGCGTCGCACCAGTGACCGGAGGCCGAGGCGTACTTCAGCCAGAAGGCGCCGTAGTCCATCGACCAGCCGGGCAGGGACTCGACCAGCTCGTAATAGGACTGCGGCGGCACGATCACGAACATCGCCAGCAGCAGGGGCGGCAGCAGGCGCGCGGTGCGCTCCCACACCAGCCGTCCCGCGCCCAGCCGGTCGGCCATGAACCGCACGGCGCATCCGGAGATGAAGAACAAAAGGCTCAGCCGCCAGGGGCTGCTGCCCATCATGAGCAGTTCCAGCGTCTCGCTCTGGCGCGGGCTCTTCACGTGCCAGTCCCAGGTCACGTAGAACATACCCACGTGGTACAGGATCAGCAGGGCGAAGGCGCCGACGCGGATCCAGTCCAGGTCGTAGCGGCGGTCAGGCGGGAAGTTCGGTGTCACGGTCAACGGTCCTCAGAGCGAGCGTTTCGCCCTGTTCCGCCGACGTGGCGTGCGACGGAAGCCGTCCCGGGACCGGCGGCCGGACGGCCGTGACGAGCGGAGGCGCTCGGTGACCAGCGGCGGCGTTTCCGGGACGAGCGGCGGCGGCCCGCTGCGCAGCTACGCGATCGTGGCCGCGATGGTGACCGCCTTCGGGCTGGTGAACGCGCTTTCGCTCTCCGACGAAATGGTCCGCAGCGGCGACAGCCTGCCCCGGTGGGTCCCGTTCGCCCTGGAGGGCACCAGCAACCTGGCGGTTCTGCTCATGTCGCCGCTGGTCGCCTGGGCGGTGCGCCGCGCGCCGCCGGGCGAGGCCGGCTGGCGCACGCTGCTGGCCGTCCACCTGCCGGGCTCCGTCGCCTTTTCGCTCGGTCACGTGGTCCTGATGGTCGCGCTGCGCCACGCCGTGTGGGCGGTCGCGGGGCGGTCGTTCCAGTTCGATTTCGCCGGCGAGTGGCTCTACGAGTACCGCAAGGACCTGCTGGGCTACGCCCTGCTGGCGCTGGTGTTCTGGCTCGGCCGACGCCGGGCCCGGCGCGCCGAGCGGCCTGACGCCGCCCCGGACGAAGCCGCCGCGCCGGCCTTCGTGACGCTCCAGGACGGCGTGCGGCCGGTGCGGTTCGCGGCAGGCGAAGTTCTGGCCGCCGAAGCCAGCGGCAACTACGTGGAACTGGTGCTGGCCGGGGGACGGCGGCCGCTGGTGCGCACCACTCTGGCCCGGGCGCTGGAGGCGCTGGCCGCGCACGGCTTCGTACGCACCCACCGCTCATGGATCGTGTGCGCCGGGCGGGTCGTCGAGGTGGATCCCACCGGGACCGGCGATTGGCTGCTGCGGCTCGACGGCGGGGTGGAAGCGCCGCTTTCGCGACGCTTCCCCGAGGCGCTGCGCCGGATCAGGGAGCAGCAGGCCGCCGCCTGACCCGGATCAGTCCCAGCGGCTATCCCCAGTGCCAGGGATCGATGCTGGTCATGGAGCCGAGGGACACGCTCTCGACCGTCACCGTCTCGCCGGTGGAGAAGGCGAACACCACGTCCGGCCCGACCTGGGTGACCGAGTAGGTCGCGCCCGTGCCGGCGAAGGCGGAGAAGTCCAGGGTGTCCTCCGTGCCGCCGGCGATGAAGTCGCCGATCACGTCCGAGCCGGAGCCGGGCTGGAACACGAAGGTGTCGTCGCCGGCGCCGCCCTTCAGGGCGTCGTTTCCGGCCCCGCCGTCCAGCACGTCGTTCCCCTTGCCGCCGCTGATCTCGTCCTTGCCGTCCCAGCCGGTCAGGCGGTTGTCGTTCTCGTCGCCGATCAGCACGTCGTCGCCGTAGGAGCCGCCCAGGTTCTCGATGGACTTCAGCGTGCCTGAATTGCCCCAGCCGTCGTCGACGATCTGGCCGATCGACAGGTCCACCCACACGCCGTTCGTGCCGTAGTCGATCTCGGCCACGCCGTCGCCGTCGGTGTCGACCAGGCGGGTCTGGGTGAAGACCAGGATGCTGTCGATCCCGTCGCCGCCGTCGACCAGGTCGGGCGCGTCGTCGATCTGGAAGGTGTCGTCGCCCTTGAAGCCCTCGGCCGTGTCCTTGCGGGCGGCCAGGATCAGGTTGTCGCCGTCGTCGCCGTAGAACTGGTCGTCGAAGATGGTGCCGGCCCCAAGGCCCTCGATGGAGTCCATCTTCTCCTTGTTGCCGTAGCCGTCGTTGTAGACCGTCTGGTCGCGCAGGTCGGCGATCACGCCCTGGGTGGCGTCGAAGTGGTAGAAGCTGACCCGGTCGAAGCCGGCCCCGCCGATGAACACGTCCTCGCCCGCGCCGCCGCGCAGCTGGTCGTCGCCGTCGCCGCCGTCCAGGGTGTCGTTTCCGGCCCCGGCGCGGATCATGTCGTCGCCTTCCCAGCCGTTGATGACGTTGTCGCCGGCGTCGCCGGTCAGCACGTCGTCGCCGGCCGAGCCGCCCAGGTTCTCGACGTTCCAGATCCAGCCCGTGCCGCCCCAGCCGTCGTCCTGGATGCGGTGGGCCTCCAGGCTGACCCGCACGCCGTTCGTGCCGTTCTCGATCTCGGCTATGCCGTCGCCGTTGGTGTCGACCAGGCGCATCTGCGAGAAGCGGAGGATGGTGTCGATCCCGTCGCCGGCGTCGAGGAAGGCGACCGCGTCGTCGATCTGGAAGGTGTCGTCGCCCTTGAAGGCTTCGATGTGGTCGCCGCGGGCGCCCAGGATCAGGTTGTCGCCGTCGTCGCCGTAGAACTGGTCGGCGAACATGGTGCCGTCGCCCAGGCCCTCGATCGAGGACATCTTCTCCGCGTTGCCGTAGCCGTCGTTGTAGACCTTCTGGACGCGCAGGTCGGCGATCACGCCCTGGGTGGCGTCCAGGTGGAAGAAGCTGACCCGGTCGATCCCGGCCCCGCCGTCGAAGCTGTCCTTGCCAGCCCCGCCGCGCAGGTAGTCGTCGCCGTCGCCGCCGAGCAGCTTGTCGTTCCCCTCGTCGCCGCGGATGTAGTCGTCCCCGTCGCCGCCATCGAGCACGTCGTCGCCGAGGCCGCCCAGCAGGTGGTCGGCGCCGTCCTTGCCGTACAACTCGTCGTTCCCGGCCAGGCCGAGGATGGTGTCGTCGCCTGACGTTCCGGCAAGCACGTCGGCCGCGGCGGTTCCCGTGATGGTAGGCATGGCGATGGCTCCTGAAGACGCGCGGACCGGGCGCAGCCGCCTGTCGCACGCGAAGGTGGGCCGCCTTCTTCGCATCGCCGGGCGGAGGTCCGGCAGGGCGTTTGTCTCAGGGGGAATTTACGGATGGACGCGCGCCGCAGCCCGGCGGTCGGGGCGAACCGGCGGTCCGTCCCGGGCGTTGGAGTCCGAGGAAGGTCCCCATGATCGACATCCTGCCCGCGCCCGAAAACGTCGCCGCCTACCGGCTGTCCGGCCGCATCACCGGCGAGGACTACGACGGCCTGGTCGCCGACCTCGAGACCCGGCTGGAGACGCACGACAAGCTCGGCGTCTACGTCGACCTGATCGAGTTCGACGACATGACCGTGGAGGCCGCCTTCAAGGACCTGCGCTTCGGCCTGGCCAAGCTGGGCGACCTGCGGCGCTTCCCGCGCGAGGCGGTGGTCACCGACAAGCAATGGGTGAAGGCGCTGACCCGCTTCGCCGACCCACTGCTCCCCCACGTCGAGGTGCGCACCTTCGCCCCCGACCGGCGCGACGAGGCCATGGCCTGGGCGGCGCAGGCGCGGTGAATAGATCCTCCCCCTCTGGGGGAGGGGGACCGCGAAGCGGTGGAGGGGGCTCGTCTTGGCGCGACGGAAGCCGCGCACTCTGCTGGAGCCCCCCACGGCGGCTGACGCCGCCTGCTCCCCCCAGCGCTGACGCTCAGGGGGAGATCTAAGTCAGGCCGCCTTCATCCGCGCCGCCGTCCAGTCAGCAACCACCCGGCCCAGCACGTCCAGCGGCATGGCCCCGCCCAGCAGCACCGCGTCGTGGAAGCCCTTCAGGTCGAAGCGCGCGCCCAGCTTGGCCTTGGCCTGTTCGCGCAGGCGCACGATCTCCAGCTGGCCGATCTTGTAGCCGCAGGCCTGGCCGGGGATGACGCAGTAGCGGTCGATTTCGCTCTCGGCCGCGCCGGCGGCCAGGCCCACCGTCTCCATCATGTAGGCGACAGCCTTCTCGCGGCTCCAGCCCATGGCGTGCAGGCCGGTGTCCAGGACGATGCGGGCCGCGCGGTAGAGCATGGACTGCAGGTAGCCCAGCTTGCCGACCTCGTAGCCGTCGTACATGCCGGCCTCCAGCGCCAGCTGCTCGGCGTACAGCCCCCAGCCCTCGGCGTAGGCGTTGAAGGCGAGCGTCTTGTGCAGCAGGGGCGTGCCTTCGGCCTCCAGCGCCAGGGCGCCTTGCAGGTGATGGCCCGGCAGGCTCTCGTGATAGGTCAGGGTGGGCAGGGCCCACTTCGGCCAGACCGCGGTGTCGACCAGGTTGATGTAGTAGGCGCCCGGGCGCGAGCCGTCGACGCTGGACGACTGCGAGTAGCCGCGCGGCGCGCCCAGCTCGATGGCCGGCGGCACCCGGCGGACCTCGACGGCGGCCTTCGGCAGGTGGGCGAACAGCTCGGGCAGGCGCTTGCGCATCCCGTCGACCTGCACGTTCAGGTCGGCCAGCAGGGCGGCGCGGCCGTCGTCGGTGTTGGGGTAGAGGTACTTCGGATCCTGGCCTAGAGCGGTCAGCCGCGCGCCGACCGACCCTTGCGTCAGGCCTTGCTGCTTCAGCAGGGCGTCGGCCTCGGCGACGATCTCGGCCACCTGCGACAGGCCCAGCTTGTGGGCTTCCGCCGGGGTCAGGCCGGTCGAGGTCTGGAAGCGCAGGCACATGGCGTAATACGCCTCGCCGCGCGGAAGGCGGGCGACGCCGGCCTCGTGCGTGGCCGTGGCCTGCCAGGAATTGAGCAGGGCGATCTGGCGGTCCAGCGCGGCGGCCAGCGGGCCGTCGACGATCTTCGCCGCGCGCGCGCTCCAGTCGCCGGCCAGGCCCTTTGCCTTGGCGCGGCCAGCCAGGGAGGTGACCAGACCGGAGCTCTCGCCCGACTGGCCACGCAGCGCGGCCAGCTGGGTCAGGGTCTTGCTCAGGATGAAGCCCGGCGGGATCGCGCCCGCCGCGCCGTCGGCCCGCGCGCTGGCGGTCTCCTGGTCCAGCGCCCGGGCGAAGCCGTCGAGGCGGGCGAGGTAGGCCTCGGCGTCCTCGCGGGTCTCGACGGTGTGCATCGAGTTCAGGAAGTCCGGCACGGCCTGGTAGGCGCCGGTCATCTGGCTGATCAGGTAGGGCGCCTGGTCGCTGGTGGCGTCGACGCCGCCGAACGGGTACTGGGCGACCTCGGCCGTCATGTCGGCCAGCCAGGCCACGGTGTCGAAGTCGCTGGCGGCGCGGCCGGTCAGCGCCTTGCGGTCGATCTTCTTCAGGGCCGGGCGCGCGTCGGCCAGGGCCTGCAGCTGAAGCAGACGCTTGCCCGGCGAACGGTCGTCCAGCTTGCTCTTGAGCGCCGCGCGCGCGCCGGTGTCGAGGCCGAAGGTGGTGGCCGTCTCCGGGCTGTCGCGCAGCATCTGCTCCATGATGCTGTCATAGAGCGCGGCCGCCTGCGCTTGCGGGCCAACCGGGCCGCGGGCAAACGCCGGCGTCGCGGCCGCGGCCGTCAGCGCGGCCCCCGACATCAGAAAGGCCCGGCGATCCATGGTGTGCGACTCCCCCCGCGCCGAGACGGCGCCGGCGGGATGTGGTCAGCGCCGCGGTTGGGCGTCAAGCGGACGGAGAGGCGCAGTCCGAAGATCTCCCCCCTCTGGGGGGAGGAGCCGCGAAGCGGCGATGGGGGGCTCCAGCGGAGCGCGCGGGCGCCGACACAAATCCGCTCATCCCCGCGAAAGCGGGGACCCAGAGCGCTAGCGGTCAGATCCTGTCAGCCCGGCACGAAGCGCGTGCGAAGCCCGTGGACGTCGCGTGCTGGGTCCCCGCTTTCGCGGGGATGAGCGGTTTGGGGGCTGAAACCGCGCGCTCCGCTGGAGCCCCCCACGGCGGCTTGCAGCCGCCTGCTCCCCCCAGCGCTGACGCTCGGGGGGAGATCTAAGTCAGGCCGCCTTCGCCATCCGCGTCGCGGTCCAGTCGTCGACCACGCGGCCCAGCACGTCCAGCGGCATGGCCCCGCCCAGCAGCACCGCGTCGTGGAAGCCCTTCAGGTCGAAGCGCGCGCCCAGCTTGGCCTTGGCCTGTTCGCGCAGGCGGACCATCTCGATGTGGCCGATCTTGTAGCCGCAGGCCTGGCCTGGCCAGACGCAGTAGCGCTCGACCTCGCTCTCGGCGGCGCCGGGCGCGAGGCCCACGGTCTCGACCATGTAGGCGATGGCCTTCTCGCGGCTCCAGCCCATGGCGTGCATGCCGGTGTCCAGCACGATGCGCACGGCGCGGTAGAGCATGGACTGCAGGAAACCCAGCTTGCCGACCTCGAAGCCCTCGTACATGCCGCTTTCGAGCGCGAGCTGCTCGGCGTAGAGCGCCCAGCCCTCGTTGTAGGCGTTGAAGCCGAGCGTCTTGTGCAGCAGCGGTGTGCCTTCCGCCTCCAGCGCCAGGGCGCCCTGCAGGTGATGGCCCGGCAGGCTCTCGTGGTAGGTCAGGGTGGGCAGGGCCCACTTCGGCCAGATCTGGGTGTCGACCAGGTTGATGTAGTAGGCGCCCGGCCGCGAGCCGTCGACGCTGGACGACTGCGAATAGCCGCGCGGCGCGCCCAGCTCGATGGCCGGCGGCACGCGGCGGACCTCGACATTGGCCTTCGGCAGGTGGGCGAACAGGTCGGGCAGGCGCTTGCGGATCGCGTCGACCTGCACGTTCAGGTCGGCCAGCAGGGCGGCGCGGCCGTCGTCGGTGTTCGGATAAAGATACTTCGGATCCTGGCCCAGCGCGGTCAGGCGCGCGCCGACCGTGCCCTGGGACAGGCCTTGCTGCTTCAGCAGGGCGTCGGCCTGGGCGACGATCTCGGCCACCTGCGACAGGCCCAGCTTGTGGGCCTCGGCCGGGGTCAGGCCGGTCGAGGTCTGGAAGCGCAGGCACATGGCGTAATAGGCCTCGCCGCGCGGCAGGCGGGCGACGCCGGCGTCGTGGACGGCCTTGGGCTGCCAGGACTTGAGCAGGGCGATCTGGCGGTCCAGCGCGGCGGCCAGCGGGCCGTCGACGATCTTTGTCGCGCGCGCGCCCCAGTCGCCGTCGATCCCTTTTTCCTTGGTGCGGCGAGCGATGGAGGCGACCAGGCCGGCGCTCTCGCCCGACTGGCCGCGCAGCGAGGCCAGCTGCTTCAGGGTCTTGCCCAGGATGAAGTCCGGCGGAACCACCCCGGCCGCGCCGTCGGCGCGGGCGCGGTCGGTCTCCTGTTCGATCGCCTTGGGGAAGGCCTCGAGGCGGGCCAGGTAGGCCTCGGCGTCCTCGCGGGTTTCGATGGTGTGCTGGCTGTCCAGGAAGTCCGGCACGCTCTGGTAGGCGCCGGTCAGCTGGCTGACGATGTAGGGCACCGGATAGGTGTAACCGTCGACGCCGCCGTACGGGACCTTGGCGATCTCGGCCGAGATGTCGGACATCCAGGCGATGGTGTCGAAGTCGCTGGCGGCGCGGCCGGAGAGCGCCTTGCGGTCGACGCCCTTCAGCGCGGCCCTGGCGTCGGCCAGGGGTTTAAGCTGGCGCAGGCGGTTGGCGGGCGAGCGGTCGTCCAGCCGGGCCTTCAGCGCCGCGCGGGCGCCGGTGTCGAGGCCCAGGCCGGTGGCGGTCTCGGGGTTGTCGCGCAGCATCTGCTCGACGACGCGGTCGTAGAGGCCGGTCGCCTGCTGTTGCGGGCCCGCCGGGCCTCGCGCGAACGCCGGCGTCGCGGTGGCGGCCGCCAGCGCGGCCCCCGACATCAGAAAGGCCCGACGATCCATGGTGTACGACTCCCCCGACGGCGCTCTGGCGGCGCGTCGGGGGATGTGGCCAGCGCGGCGGTTGGCCGTCAAGCGAAGGGGCGTCGCGGCAAAATCCTCCCCCGAGCGCAGCGGTGGGGGAGGGGGACCGCCGAAGGCGGTGGAGGGGGCTCATCCTGGCGCGACGGAACCGCCGCACTCCGCTGGAGCCCCCCACGGCGGCTGGCGCCGCCTGCTCCCCGCAGCGCTCCGCTCGGGGGGGAGATCTTTCAGCTCAGCATCCGCCCGATCTCGTGGTCGTTCGGCAGGCGACCTTCGGGGGTGAGCTTGTCGACGGCGTCGGGCAGTTCGTCGGACAGTTCGGACAGCAGTTGCTCGCGGCCCAGGCCCGTCTCGACCTCCAGCTCGTCGACCGTGTGCGGGCCCAGCGCCTCGGCCAGCTGATGGGGGGCGATCTGCTGGTTCTGGCCGCGGCCGATCCAGGAATCGATCAACCCGCCGTGGCCGTTCTTGCCGAACTGCTCGACCAGGGCGCCCAGCGCGCCGGCCCCGCCCAAGCCCGCCAGCACGCCGCCCAGCCCGCCCGGCAGGCCGCCGCCGGTCTCGTGCGTGTCGGCC
>NZ_JAAIVC010000140.1 GCF_010975005.1 Caulobacter sp. 17J65-9
ACCCCGGCCCTCTCCCCCGCAAAGCGGGGGCGAGGGCTTTTACTGCGCCGTCAGCACCACGCCCTCGCGCCGCTTGTCCGCGCCGCCTTCCAGACGGTCGCCGCGGCGGATCACGCCGTGCAGGCCCGAGCCCTCGCCGCGGCCGGCCTGGACGGTCACGCCGCGCTCGACCAGCCCCGCCCGCACCTCGGGGCTGAGCTTGTCCGCCTCGCCATAGGTGGTGTCGCCGCGCGAGATGACGTTCGGCAGGTCGATGGCCTGCTGCATGCTCAGGTTCCAGTCCAGCACGCCCAGCAGGGTCTTGAGGTTGTAGGCCAGGATGTTCGACCCGCCGGGCGAGCCCAGGGCGGCGACGAAGCGGCCCTGGGCGTCCAGCACGATCACCGGCGACATGGACGAGCGCGGCCGCTTGCCCGGCGCCACGGCGTTGGCGGCCGGCACGCCGTCCTTCTCCGTCGGCGAGAAGGAGAAGTCGGTCAGCTGGTTGTTCAGGAAGAAGCCCGCAGCCATACGGCCGGAGCCGAACAGGCTCTCCACCGAGGTGGTCATGCTGACCACGTTCCCTTCGCGGTCGACCACCACGAAGTGCGAGGTGCCGGCGGGTTCGCGGGTGCGGTCGGGGGCGCGCACGCCCGCACCGGGCGGCGTGCCGGGGGCGGAGGCCGGCCCGGCCCGCTCGCCGATCAGGGCGGCGCGGCTGTCGACGTAGGCGCTGTCCAGCAGGCCGCCGGTCGGCACGTCGACGAAGGCCGGGTCGCCGACATAGCGGTCCCTGTCGGCGTACATCAGCCGCTGCGCCTGGGTGAACAGGAACCAGCCCTTGGGATCGCCCGCGCCGTGCGTGGCCACGTCGGTGCGCTCCAGGATCTCCAGCGCCTGCAGCAGCGACACGCCGCTGGACGGCGGCGCGGCCGAGCAGACCAGGTAGACGCGGTAGTGCGTGCACACCGGCGCGCCCTTGCCGGGGCGATAGCCCTTCAGGTCGGCGACGCTCAGCGTGCCGGGGCGGGGGCCTTCGTGCACCTTGGCCGCGATGGCCGAGGCGACGGCGCCCTCGTAGAAGGCGCGCGGGTCGGCGGCGATGGCGCGCAGGGTGGCGGCGTAGGCCGGGTTCTTCAGGGTGTCGCCGGTCTCCACCAGCGTGCCGTCGGCCTCGGTGAAATAGGCCTGCACGTCCGGCCGGGCGTTCTGCGGGGCCTGGCCGTTGACGAAGTTCGACAGGCGCGGGCTGACGGTGAAGCCCTCGTCGGCCAGCTTCTCGGCCGAGCCGAACAGGTCCTTCCAGGCCAGCCGGCCGTGCTCGCCGTGGGCGGCCGACAGCATGGCCACCACGCCGGGGGCACCGGTGGACCGGCCACTGATCACCGCCTGGTCGAAGGGCAGGGGCTTGCCGGCCTCGTCCAGGAACATGGTCGGCGAGGCGCCCGCCGGCGCGGTCTCGCGGCCGTCATAGGCGGTGATCTCGCCCGACTTGGCGTCGTAGACCAGCATGAAGGCCCCGCCGCCCAGGCCCGAGCTCTGCGGCTCGACCAGGCCCAGCACGGACTGGATGGCGATCGCCGCGTCGACGGCCGAGCCGCCGCGCTTCAGGACGTCCATTCCCGCCTCGGCCGCCAGCGGGTTGGCCGCGGCCACCAGCATCTCATGCGGCGCGGCGCCGGCCTGAACGGCCGGCTTTTCGGCCGGGAACGGATTGATCTGGGCGCAGGCCGAGACGGCCAGGGCGGCGGCGAGTACGGCGACGAGACGCATACGAGGCTCCAGCTTCACCGACGCAGATAACGCGCGAACGCTTCCACGCAAACCGTCGATGGACCCCGGACGTCGCTTCGCCGAGCATGGTTCGTCATGAGCAGCCCCGATTCGCCCCGTCGCGCAGGCCCCGGCCCGCGCAATCTGATCACCGACGTCGCCGGTCTTTCGGTCGGCTCGGCCCACGACGAGCAGGCCCGCACGGGCGTCACCGTCGTGCTCGCCGACGCCCTGACGGTGGCGGCCATCGACGTCTCCGGCGGCGGGCCGGGCACGCGCGAGGGCGACGCCCTGGCCCCGGAGAACCTGGTCGGCCGGGTCGACGCGGTGGTGCTGTCGGGCGGCTCGGTCTACGGCCTGGGCGCCGCGGACGGGGTGTGCGCGGGCCTGGGCGCCGGCGGGCGGGGCTTCCGCCTGCGCGACATGGACGGCGTGCCGCCCTCGCCGATCGTGCCGGCCGCCATCCTCTATGATCTGAACAACGGCGGGGCGAAGACCTGGGGCGAGACCCCGCCCTACGCCGCGCTGGGCCGCGCCGCCCTGGCGAGCGCCGGGACGGAGTTTGCGCTCGGCACGGCCGGGGCCGGCTACGGCGCCTTCGCCGGCGCGCTGAAGGGCGGGCTGGGCTCTGTGTCGGCGGTGACGGCCGACGGGATCACCGTCGGCGCCCTGGCCGCGGTCAACTCCTTCGGCTCGGTGGTCGGCCCGGACGGCTGCTCGTTCTGGGCCGCGCCCTACGAGATCGGCCGCGAGTTCGGCGGCACCGACCCGGGCGAGCTCTACGCCGAGCCGGACGCCTGGCCCTTCGCCAAGCTCGATCCCGGCCCGCGCGAGAACACCACGGTCGCCTGCGTCGCCACCGACGCGGTCCTGACCTCGGCCGAGGCGAAGCGGGTGGCGGTGATGGCGCGTGCGGGCCTCGCCCGCGCCATCCGCCCGGTGTTCGCGCCCTTCGACGGCGACGTGGTGTTCGCGCTGGCCACCGGACGGGTCGAGCTCGCCGAACCGCGCGCCCTGGCCGTGGCCCGCATCGGGGCGCTGGCGGCGGACTGCCTGGCTCGGGCTGTGGCGCGCGGGGTCTATGCGGCCCGCGCGTGGCCGGGCTGTCCGGTCGAGGACTGGGCGACGTCGGTGGCGCGCAAGTAGCCGTCCAAGCGTGGCCGTGGTAGGAACCTCGTTGTCTCAGATAACGAGGTTCTCCGATGATGGCTTGGCGCAAGGCGACCGTGCTGGCGGCTGCGTTCATGGGCGTGGGCGCGGCCCCGGCCCAGCCCCAGCAACAGGTGACGGGCCCGGTTTCGACCTACTGGATGAGCGCCGAGACGGCGAACGGCATGTTCGCCGGCGGGGGCGGCGCGCCCGACATGAGCGCGATGATGAGCATGGCGGCCGGGGGCGGCGGCGCCGACCAGGTCGTGCACACGCTCGACCTGCGGCTCGGCTCCGCGAAGACGCCGACCGGTGCGCCCAACGCCGAGCACCTGCCGCCCGCCGTGCTGAAGGCCGGCCAGAGCCTGCCGCTGGTCACCCCCGTGCGGACGCCGGCGGCCGCGCCGGGGCCGATGAGCTACGGGCCCATGGAGAAGCCGCGCGGCAAGATGCTGATCTACTGGGGCTGCGGCGACCGCGCCCGGCCGGGCCAGCCGGTGGTGATCGACTTCGCCAAGCTGGGCTCGAAAACCCCCATGCCGAACCTGCAGACCATTTCGGTCTCGCCGATGAAGGGGCCCTCGGCCGACCGCAACGCCACCTACGGCGAGTGGCCCAACCAGAAGACCCGCACGCGCGTGCCCGGCGACGGCTCGCTGATCGGCGAGCACCTGATCCGCGGCAACTACACCTCCGACATCCGTTTCGCCCTCGCCCAGGGGCAGGACTTCCTGGCGCCGCTGACCCTGACCTCGAACGCGCCGACCGACACGGGCTCGGTGCGGCTGGCCTGGAAGCCGGTGGCCGGGTCGCAGGCCTACCTGGCCAACGTCGTCGGCGGCGACGGCGAGACCATGGTCCTGTGGAGCTCCAGCGAGGTCCAGGGCATGGGCATGGGCTGGAACGACTACATGTCCCAGGACGACCTGCATCGTCTGGTCGCCCAGAAGGCGCTGATGAACCCGCAGACCACCGAGTGCCGCGTGCCGGCCGAGGTGGTGCAGGCCGCGCCCGGCGGCGCCATGCTCAGCATGATCGCCTTCGGCGGCGAGGCGAACTTCAGCTATCCGCCGCGCCCGGCCGACCCGAAGGTCCCCTGGAACATCGATTGGGCGGTGAAGGTCCGCTACAAGTCCACCACCGGCGGCATGCTCGGCATGGACATGGCGGCGATGATGGCGAACGGGGACGGCGAAACGCCGCAGACGCCGCCGCAGAAGCCGGGAAAGGGCGACAAGACCAAGGCCATCCTGCGCGGCCTGGGCTCGATCATCCCTTAATCAACAGCAGATTTTCCGCGCGCGCAGGTTCGTCGAGAAAACCGTCGCGGGACGGCTTGCGCGCCGGAATGTTTCCGACTAGGTATCGCGCCCTCGCCGCCGGCCACCCGGCGGAAAGACAGGCGCCCGTAGCTCAGCTGGATAGAGCACCAGACTACGAATCTGGGGGTCAGGAGTTCGAATCTCTTCGGGCGCGCCATTTCCCTTCAAGGGATCGCGAAAAGGCCGGGTCGCAAGACCCGGCCTTTCTCGTTTCCGGTTTCGATCATCGCTGAAGGCGCGCAGGCGCGCGATCCAAATCGCCGCTTGACTCATTTCGACGATTAGCTAATCGTCTTATCATGAGCCATGTGTTCAAAGCCCTTTCCGATCCGACCCGCCGCCGGGTGCTGCTGCTCCTGCGCAAGGGGCCGATGAGCGCCGGCGAGCTCGCCGACCAGTTCGACGTCTCCAAGCCGACCATGTCGGCGCACTTCGCGGTGCTGAAGGAGGCCGACCTGGTCCACGCCGAGAAGGCCGGCAAATCCGTCATCTATCACCTGAAGCTCTCGGTGCTCGAAGAGGCGCTGCTGGGCTTCGCCCAATCGTTCGGCTTCGGCGCCGAGGCGGCCGAGCCGAAGCCGGAGCCCAACAAGGAGACCGGACAATGAAAAAGGACCTGACCGGCGCGTTCGCCTGGGGCGGCGGCATCCTCGTCGTGGCGCTCGTCGCCAGCTACGCGCGCCACCACGGCTATGTCGACAGCGACACCGTCACGCGCCTGGTCGTCGGCCTGAACGGGCTGATGATCGCCTGGTTCGGCAACCGCATTCCCAAGACCGTCGTCCCGAGCGCCTGCGCCCGCCAGGCCCAGCGGGTCGCCGGCTGGTCCATGGTGCTGAGCGGGCTCGCCTACGCCGGGCTGTGGGCCTTCGCCCCGATGCAGGTGGCGATCACCGCCGGTTGCGGCGCGGTCATCGCCGGGATCGCGGTGACGATCGGCTATTGCCTGTGGCTGCGGTCCAGGGCGAAGGCCGCCTAGGCCGAGATGAGGATGGCGCGGAAATCATTGACGTTGGTCCGGGTGGGACCGGTGAAGACCAGCCCGCCGGCAGCCTCGAAGAAGCCGTAGGCGTCGTTGGCGGCCAGCCGGTCCTTGGCCGACACGCCCCACGCCGCGGCGCGGGCCAGCACGTCCGGGTCGATCACGGCGCCGGCGTTCTCCTCCGACCCGTCGATCCCGTCGGTGTCGCAGGCCAGCGCCTCGACGCCCGGCGCGCCGTCCAGCTCGATGGCGAGCGCCAGCAGGAATTCGGCGTTGCGCCCGCCGCGGCCCGAGCCGCGCACGGTCACGGTGGTCTCGCCGCCGGAAAGGATGACGCAAGGCGCGCGGACCGGCCCCTCGCCGGCGAGGATGTCGCGCACGACCCGGGCGTGCTCGCGGGCCACGTCGCGGGCCTCGCCCTCGAGGTAGGGGCCCAGCACCAGGACCGCGTAGCCGAGCGCTTCCGCCGCCTGCCTGGCGGCGTCGACGGCCAGGGCGGGGGAGGCGATGATCCGGTAGTCGGGCGCCTGTCGCGGGTCAGGCTTCGGCGTCTCCGAGGCCGGGGCGGCCAGCCAGGCCGTCACCGAGGCCGGCGCGTCCGGCACGTAGCGGGCCAGGATGGCCGCCGCCTCCTCGCGGGTGGTCGGGTCGGGCGTCGTCGGCCCGGACGCCAGCACCGACGGGTCGTCGCCGGGCACGTCGGAAATGGCCAGGGTGACCACGCGGGCCGGGGCGGCCAGCTCCGCCAGACGCCCGCCCTTGATGGCGGACAGGTGCTTGCGCACGCAGTTGATCTCGGCGATCGGCGCGCCGCTCTTGAGCAGGGCGCGGGTGACGGCCTGCTTGTCGGCCAGCGGCACGCCCGGGGCGGGCCGGGTCAGCAGGGCCGATCCGCCGCCGGAGAGCAGGCACAGCACCAGATCGTCTTCGCCGAGGCCCTTTACGCGCTCGACCAGCCGGTCGGTGGCCGCCAGGCCCGCTTCGTCGAGCACCGGGTGGGCGGCTTCGACCACCTCGATCCGGCCGCAGTCGGCGCCGTGGCCGTGGCGCGTGATCACCAGTCCGGACAGGGGGCCCGGCCAGGCGGCTTCCAGAGCCTGGGCCATGGAGGCGGCGGCCTTGCCGGCCCCCACCACGACGGTGCGCCCACGCGGGGGCGAGGGCAGGCGCGCGGCCAGGCAAGCCTGCGGCAGCGCGGCCTCGACGGCCGCCCGATAGAGGCGGCCGAGGACATGCTGCGCCTGTGCGGCGGCGTCTTCGCCCGGAAAGTCCATGCCTCGACCTATGGGTTGGCTGTCCATTCAGCCAAGGCTTTTGTTCGCTCAGGCTCCGGGCCGTCCTGCTTTTCAGTCGGGACGCGAACGCCCGCGCGGCTCGACGGTTGAACCGGCAGGACCGGTCGGCAGCGGGCGCCCATGGCGATTCCACGACAGAGGCTCGTCGGCGTCGCCGCCTTTCTGGCGGCCTACACCCTGCTGTCCTACGCGGGCCTGCAGTGGACGAGCTCGGCCACGCCGGTGTCTCAGGTATGGCCGGCCTCCGGGGTGGCGATCGCGGGCCTGCTGATCGGCGGCCTGCGGCTCTGGCCGGTGGTGTTCGTGGGCGCGCTGGTCGCCGGGGGGCTGGACCAGGCGCCCTATCCTCTGGCGCTGAGCGTGCTGATGGCGGCCGGCAACACGGCCGCCTCCGTCGCGAGCGTCTGGGGGTTGCAGCGGCTGGGCATGGACCGGTGCATGCGCCGCCCGCGCGACATGCTGAACCTGACCTTCGTCGGCGGCCTGGGCAGCGGCGCGATCTCGGCCGTGGTCGCGGTCCTGGGTCTGGTGGCGCTGACCGGCATGAGCCGAGCCTCCGCCGAGATCGTCTTCGCCCGCTGGACGCTGGGCGACATGCTGGGCGTCGTGGTGGTGGCGCCGCCGATCCTGACCTGGGCCCGGCCCGAGCCGCTCAGCCGCGAGCGCCAGTGGTGGCTGCTGTTCGCCGCCCTGATGGTCACGACCGCGGCCATGGGCTGGGCCGCCTATGTCGCCCCTGACCATCCCGGCGGCATCTACCCCATGCACCTGGTGCCGGTGCTGATCCTGACCGCCTTCCTGCTGGACGCGCGCGCCACCACCTCCGTCACCCTGTTCGCCGCCGCCCTGGCCCTGTTCGGAGCCCTGACCGGCTCGCGGCCGCGGGCCGGGATCCAGTGGCTGGGCGACGAGCAGTTCGTCACCATCATGGCCTTCACCCTGGCCCTGGTCGCGATCATGACCGAGAACCTGCGCAAGGCGCGCTCGGCGCTCGAGGACCAGCGCCTCTATCGCCTCACCGCCGAGAACGAGGAGCGCCTGCGCATGTCGCAGGAGATCGGCCGGGTCGGCAGCTGGGACTGGGACGGGCGCACCGGCGCCGCCGTCTGCAGCGCCACCTTCTGCGAGATCTTCGGCTGGCCGCGGGAGAAGCCGTTCGTCACCTTCGGGGAGTGGGCCGGGCGGGTCCACCCCGACGACCGCGACCAGGCCATAGCCGACATGCGCGGCTGCATGGAGGGTCAGGGCCCGTGCGACCACGGCTACCGGATCGAGCTGCCGTCCGGCGCGGTCCGCCACATCGACAGTCGCGCCCGCGTGATCGAGCGCGACGCCGGGCGCGCCATGCGCATGCTGGGTGTGGTCCAGGACGTCACCGAGCGCAACGAGGCGGAGGAGCACCAGCGCCTCCTGATGCGCGAGGTCGACCACCGGGCCAAGAACGCGCTCGCCGTGGTGCAGGCGGTGGTGCGCCTGACCAAGGCCGAGACCCGCGAGGCCTTCGCCGCCGCCGTCGAGGGCCGCATCCAGGCCATCGCCCGGGCCCACGACCTGCTGGCCGCCTCGCGCTGGACCGGGGCCAGCCTCGGCAAGCTGGCCGAGGAGGAGGCCGCGCCCTACCAGGGCGTTCTGGAGGGCGGCCGCCGCCGGATCCGGCTGGACGGGCCGGAATTCATGCTGCGCCCCGATGCGGCCCAGCCGATCGCGCTGGTGCTGCACGAACTGATCACCAACGCCGCCAAGCACGGGGCCCTGTCCGTTCCAGGCGGATCGGTGGACCTGAGCTGGAGCGTCGACCGCGAGGCCGGCCGGCTCAAGCTGGTCTGGAGCGAAAGCGGCGGCCCGGAGGTCCAGGAGGCGCGCGGCAAGGGCTTCGGCTCGGTGCTGGTGCAGGCTTCGGTCGAGCGCCAGCTGGACGGCGTGCTGCGCCACGCCTGGCGTCCGGAAGGCCTCGAGGTCGACGTGGAGATCCCGCTGACCCGCACGCCCCGGCGCGGCGGCGCGGCGGCGTCGGGCGAGGCCGGCGCGCGCCCCCTGCTGCTGGTCGAGGACGAAGCCCTGGTCGGCCTGGACATGAAGGAGCGGCTGGAAGGCCTGGGCTGGCGCGTGGTCGGCCCCATCGCCGACGTCGACGAAGCCCTGCACGCGATCGAGGCGGCCCGCCCCTGCGCCGCCGTGCTGGACGCCAATCTCGGCGGGCGCTCGAGCACCCCGATCGCCGAGCGGCTCGACGCCCTGGACGTGCCCTTCGTCTTCGCCACCGGCTACGGCGACTACGCCAACGGGGCTGGCGACTTCGACGCGCCGGTCCTGGTCAAGCCGGTCACCACTGAGGAGCTGGCCCAGGTGCTGCTGGGCCTGGGCGTCGTTCCGCCCGAGCGGGCGGACTAGCGATCGCCCAGCATTTTCAGCCGAAGTGGACGCCGGTTCGGCGCAGAAAATGCGCAAACAAGAGAAATCTAGGACATCGGCTCCGGCGTCGGCTTCGGCGGGTCTTCCGGCAGCGGGATGAACTCCTGATTGTCGAGCGTCGGCAGCGGGATCCGCCCGGCCTTCCAGTCGGCCTTGGCCTGCTCGATCCGCTCGCGGCTGGACGAGACGAAGTTCCACCAGATGTGCCGCGGCCCCAGCGGCTCGCCGCCCAGCAGCAGCACGCTCGACGCCTCCAGCGCCCGGATCGCGGGCCCGGCCTGCGGGCCGAACACCACCATCTGGCCGACGCCGTATGCCTGGCCCTCCACCTCGATCCGCCCGCGCGCCACGAACACGGCGCGCTCCGGGTGGCCGTCGGGCAGGCCCAGGCTCGCGCCGGCCGCGAGGTCCGCGTGGACGTAGAACATCGGCGAGCGGGTCTTCACCGCGTTCTTCACCCCATAGGCCTCGCCGGCGATCAGTCGCGCCTCCACGCCCGTCTCGCCGAAGCGGGGCAGGGCGTCCGCGCCATAGTGGTCGAAGGCCGGGGCCATCTCCTCGTCGGCCTCAGGCAGGGCCACCCAGGCCTGGATGCCGTCCATGAAGCCGCCGTGGGCGCGCATGCCCTCGAACCGTTCGGAGTGGCTGATGCCGCGCCCGGCCGTCATCCAGTTGACCTCGCCCGGGCGGATCACCTGCTCCACGCCCAGGCTGTCGCGGTGGGTCAGCTCGCCATCCAGCAGGTAGGTGACCGTGGCCAGGCCGATGTGCGGGTGCGGGCGCACGTCGGTGGTGCGCGGAATGTTCGGCGGCAGGGTCACCGGCCCCATGTGGTCGAAGAAGGTGAAGGGCCCGACCATGCGCCGCTGGGCGAAGGGCAGCACGCGGCCCACCTCGAACCCGCCCAGATCCTTGCGCCGCGCGGGGATCACCAGCTCGATCATGTCAGCCTTCCGGATTGCGTTCAGGGAATGAACCTGCGAGCCGCGCGTGCGGCGCCCCGAACCCTGAAATCGATCCGACTGAGATCGGTTAGCGCCCGGCCAATAGCAAGGCGATGGTGTCGGCCCCGGCGCGGCGGTCCTCGGAGATCGCCTGGTATTCGTCGGACTCGCGGAACCGCAGGGCGGCCGCTTCGTCCGGAAACTTCAGCAGCACCACCTTGTCGTGGGACCACTCGCCCTCCAGCACCTGCGGGCGCTTGTCGGCGACCAGCACCTCGCCCTCGAACCGGGCGAACACGGCCCCGAAGGCGGCCAGATAGCGCCCGTAGGCGTCGCGGTCCTTGAACTTCAGCTGGGCCAGCAGATAGGCGGGCATCGCTCTCTACTCCGTCTGTCCCGACGAAAGTCGGGACGCAGATTCTTCCACCACGCCGAGCGGGCTTTACGGAGCGGCGGGACGCCTACCAGTCCGAGCGCACCGGCAGGCGCGACCAGCCGGCGTCGCGCGACCGGCGCGGCTTCTCCGGCTTGGCGGGCGAAGGCGCAGGCACGGCCGCGACGGCCGGCGCGGCGTCCGCCACGGGCGCGTCC
>NZ_JAAIVC010000141.1 GCF_010975005.1 Caulobacter sp. 17J65-9
AGCCGGGAGGCCGCGCCGCCGGGGGTGTCGAGCGTCAGGCGCCGCGGCCAGCCCGTGAGCGGCGGGGCGGCGAGCACGCCGGCGCCCAGCACCGCCAGGACGGCCGCGGTCGGGATGGAGACCGACGCGAACCCCGCCGTGCCGGCGTTGAACAGGAAGGCCAGCGACGCCGCCGCCGACAGCAGCAGCGCCAGGGTGGCGGCCCCGACCGCCGTCCGTGGCCAAAGGCGCCGCGCCTTGGCTACGATCGCGAAGGCCAGGAGGAGGGCGCAGATGATGGTCATCTGCCCCATGCGGCCGGGGTGGGGAACGACGCGCTGTTCCGCGACCCGGTCGGGGAACAGCCACCGGTCCATGCCGATGTCGAAGCCGGCGTAGGCCAGGATCGTCGTCACGCAGATCAGCAGGACCAGGGCCGACAGAGCCCTCGCCAGCCGGCGCGCGTGCGTCCGCTCCGAAGCGATCAACCACAGGCCGGCCCCGAGAAAGCCGATGACCAGCGCTGTCATGGGCTGGGTCGCGGGAAAGCCGGGAAGCAGCGACTCCAGCGGGGGGAGGTCGACGGCCCAGCCCGTCAGGACGAGCAGGGCGGCGACGACGGCGACGACGCCGCACAGGCGCGAGAATTGGCGCAGGGTCATCGGCAGCCGGCTCGCCGCAGTCTTGGCCTGAACAGCCGCCGCGCCGGGATGTTCCTCGTGGTCAGGGGCGCCGGCCGTCGGTCGGCCGGCTCACTCTCTGGCCATCATGGCGCGGGCTTTGAGCTCGAGATCGACGTAGGCCTCCTTGCCGACGTAGACGGCCACCTTGCGCACCACGCCGCCGGTGAAGGGGAAGCCCTTGGAGTACTCGCGGCTGACCGCGTCGGAGGAGTCGCGCCCGACGCACAGGCCCTCGCCGCACAGGCTGAAGTGGCCGGTCTGCGCGCGCATCGGCCCTTCGGCCACCACCTTGTCGTCGACGTAGAGCTTGGCCCGGCCCAGCCCTTCGCCGTGCTCGCCGACCTTCTCGTGGACGAACTCCATGCCCAGCACGTGGTCGCCGGGCGCCAGCACGTCGGAGCTGAACTTCTGCTCCGGCTCGATGCCGAGGAAGTTGTAGACGTAGTGCAGCCGGCGATCCTTGATGAACAGGGTGTGGCCGCCGAACCGCGAGCCGTGGGCGAAGATCACGCCCTGGCACTCGGGCCCGTCGATCTTCACGTCGGCCAGGATCTTGTAGCTGCGCCCGCCCAGGATGACGGACGCCTCGGTCGGAATCTCGCTGGTCCCGGGATAGTAGAAGTAGACGTCGCGCGGGCTGGTGTCGCGCGGGCGCGGGTCGGAGAGGATCTCCACCGGCAGCCGGTCGTCCAGCGGCAGGACGTCGTACTTGCCCGCCTCCCGGAACCACATCTCGACCAGCTCCTTCAGCTTCTCCGGGTGCTTGTCGGCCAGGTCCGTGACCTCGGCCGGATCGACCTCCGAGTGGAACAGCTGCCATTTGTCCTTGTCGAAGTGACCCTTGCCGGAGGTCGGCGAGTGCACCGCCACCGCCTTCCAGCCCTGGCTCCAGATCGCCCGGGTGCCGAGCATGCAGTAGTACTGGCTGACCTTCTGGGTCGGCGCCTTGGCGTCGTCGAAGCTGTAGCGCATGGACACGCCCGGCTGCGGGACCTGCGGATAGCCCTGGACCATGTCCGGAAACTCGATGCCGCAGCAGTCCAGGATGGTCGGCACCACGTCGGTGACGTGATGGTACTGGCTGCGCACCTGGCCCTTCGCCTTGATGCCCTTGGGCCAGGAGATGATCATCGGGTCGGCGATGCCGCCCTGGTAGGTGTAGCGCTTGAACATGCGGAACGGCGTCGAGAACGCCGCCGCCCAGCCGGTCGGGTAGTGGTTGTAGGTGTCCGGGCTGCCCAGCTTGTCGAGGTACTTCAGGTTCTCGTCCAGGCTGTCGGGGAAGCCGTTGAAGAACTTGTTTTCGTTGACCGACCCGTTCGGGCTGCCTTCGCCCGACGCGCCGTTGTCGGCGCAGTAGAACACCAGGGTGTTGTCCAGCTGGCCGGAGTCCTCGAGATAGGCGATCAGTCGGCCGATCTGGGCGTCGGTGTACTCGGAGAAGCCGGCGTAGACCTCGGCCATCCGGCAGAACAGCTTCTTCTCCTGGTCGTTCAGGCTGTCCCACGGGCGCACGAAGTCGAGCTCGTTGGCGGCGTCCTCCGGCATGGGATTGAGCGGGGTCAGCTTGGTGTCCTTGGGCAGGATCCCCTTGGCGATCATCCGCGGCAGGGCCCACTCGCGGTAGGCCTCGTAGCCGGCGTCGAACTTGCCCTTGTACTTGTCGGCCCATTCCTTCGGGACCTGGTGCGGGGCGTGGTTCGCGCCCGGGCAGAAGAACATGTACCAGGGCTTGTCGGGCGCGGCGGCCTTGGAGTCGCGGATGAACTCGATGCCCATGTCGGCCAGGTCGCGCGACAGGTGGTAGCCGTCCTCCGGCCCGTAGGGCTGCTCGACGTAGTGGTTGTCCTCGACGAGCGCCGGGAAGTACTGGTCGGTCTCCCCGCCGAGGAAGCCGTAGAACCGGTCGAAGCCGCGCATGCACGGCCAGTTGCGCTTGGACGAGCCCATCGAGGTCTCGTCGATGGCCAGGTTGTGGTCCTTGCCCAGCCAGTAGGTGTTCCAGCCCTTCTCGCGCATGACCTGGGCCAGGTAGGCGCACTCCATCGGGATGTGGCCGTGCGAACCGGGGAAGCCGGTGGCCGCCTCGGAGATGCAGGCGAAGCCGTTCTGGTGGTGGTTGCGCCCGGTCAGGAAGCACGAGCGCGTCGGCGAGCACAGGGCGGTGGTGTGCCACTGCGAATAGATCAGCCCGTTGTCGGCCAGCTTCTGGGCGGTGGGCATGTCGATCCCCCCGCCGAACGGCGACCAGGCCGCCAGGCCCGTGTCGTCGTAGAGGATGACCAGCACGTTGGGCGCGCCCTCCGGCGCCTTGGGCGCGAGATAGGGCGCCCAGTCGGGCTTGGAATCGCGCACGTCGACCTTGACGACGCCTTTGAAGGGAACGGGCATGGCGGCCTCCGCGGACGACGACGCGAACTGCGCCGACGCTCCAGCATGGCGGCCGCCCGGCCCCCGACCCATCGGGCCTAACCCGGAGAAGTCCGGGGAGGAAAGCCGATGCCCCGCGTCGCCGCGGGGCGGGGAGGGCCTCAGACCCGCTCGGCGATCACTTCCAGCACCATGGGCGTGACCATCATGGCGTCGGGGTTCTTTTCGGCCGCTTCGTACTCGGCGATCACCCCGTCCGCCCAGGCGCGGTCGCGCTTGCCGGTCTGCACCAGGTGCTCGGGGTAGGTCTTGGCGAAGGAGGCCGGCCACTGCCAGACGAAGTTGGTCGGCGGCACTACGTCCACGATCGGGCGCAACTCCTTGATTCGGAAACCGGCCTCCGGGAGCATGGCGGGCAGGAAGCGGCCGATCTCCGGCTCGCCGCCGCTGGCGCGCCAGTCCTCGGTGACGAAGTCGCGGAAAGATTCCTGCATGGGCTGGGCCGGGGCGAAGGCCCAGGTGCCGTAGTCGAGGTACTCGTGGATCACCGCCACGCCGCCCGGGCGCAGGGTGGCGGCCAGCTTGGCCAGCACGGCGCGCGGGTCGCTGACGAAGGCCAGCACCCAGCGCACCCAGAAGGCGTCCGCGCCCGAGACGGGCAGGGCGTCGATCACCAGGTCGAGATTGTGGGTGGAGACGTTGTCGAGCCCGCGCTGGGCGGCGACCGCGTTCAGATAGGCCAGGAACCGCTCGGAGCGCTCCAGCGCGTGCACCCGCCCGTTCGCGCCGACGATCTCGGCCAGGTCCACGGACGCCCAGCCCGGGCCGGCCCCGGCGTCGACCACGGTCGAGCCCTCGGTGATTCCCGCCCGCCGCCAGGCGTCCAGCACGCGCGGGCGCCAGACCCGGTGCTGCAGGCCGAGCCGGGCGATCTCCTCGTCGTGCGTGCCCAGCAGGTAATTGCGCTCGTTTACGGCCATGAGGACCTCTCAAACTGAGCCGGGAAGATGGATACGCACAGGCTCCGGCGCCATCCCGGTTCTTGCGGTTCCGAACAGCCCTCCGGACCCTTTGCAATCGCATCCGGCCCAGTCTAGAAGAGCGCCGGCTTGCGGGGCCCCGAAGGGGCGCGGATTCGCGTCCATCGAACGTCCCGCAGACTTCATGAGTTTCTTTCCGCCTCCCGCGCTTCGAAGCGGCGCGGACCGCACGGAGCAGATGTCCGCATGCCGCTTCCGGCGCTCGCCTTCTACATCCTCGCCACAGTCACCGTCGTTTCCGGTCTGGCCGTCGTTTCGGCCCGAAATCCCGTGCACTCGGTGCTGTTCCTGATCCTGGCCTTCTTCTCGGCGGCCGGCCTCTTCGTGCTGCTCGGCGCGGAGTTCCTGGCCATGCTGCTGGTCGTGGTCTACGTCGGCGCCGTCGCGGTGCTGTTCCTGTTCGTCGTCATGATGCTCGACGTCGACTTCGCCAGCCTGCGACAGGGCTTCGCCCAATATCTGCCGCTGGCGCTGGTGATCGGCATCGTCCTGCTGGGCGAGATGATCTTCGTCAGCGTCGCCGTCGCCGACCGCGGCGCCGCCGCCGGCAAGGTCCCGGTGGCCGCCGCCGCCGACATGACCAACGCCGAAGCGATCGGTCGGGTGCTCTACACCGACTACGTCTACTTCTTCCAAGCGGCCGGGATCGTGCTGCTGATCGCCATGGTCGGCGCCATCGTCCTGACGCTGCGCCACAAGCCGAACGTGCGCCGCCAGAAGGTTGCCGTGCAGGTCGGTCGTCGCCGCAAGGACGCGGTGGCGGTCGTCAGCGTCCCGACCGGCGAGGGGATTTCCGAATGACCGTCACGCTCGCCCACTACCTGGCCGTCGCCGCCATCCTGTTCACGATCGGCGTGTTCGGCATCTTCGTGAACCGCAAGAACGTGATCGTCATCCTGATGTCGATCGAGCTGATCCTGCTGTCGGTGAACATCAACTTCGTGGCGTTCTCGGCCTACCTGAACGACGTGGCCGGCCAGATCATGGCCATGTTCGTCCTGACCGTGGCCGCCGCCGAGGCGGCCGTCGGCCTCGCCATCCTCGTCACCTTCTTCCGTAATCGCGGCGACATCGCCGTCGACGACGCCAGCATGATGAAGGGCTAAGTCCAGTGTCTTCGGAGACCCTCGTCACCGTCCTGGTGTTCGCGCCGCTCGTGGGCGCCGCGATCGCCGGCCTGTTCGGCCGCCGGATCGGCGACAAGCCCTCGATGGCGATCACCACGGGCCTGCTGTTCCTGGCCTGCGCCCTCGCCTGGGTGAATTTCTACAACCACACCTGGGGCCACCAGGCGAAGTTCCTGGTCGAGCTGTTCCCGTTCATCCAGATCGGCGACTTCAAGTCGGCCTGGTCGATCCGCGTGGACGCCCTGTCGTCGGTCATGCTGATCGTGGTCACCACGGTCTCGGCCCTCGTGCACCTCTACAGCTGGGGCTACATGGCCGAGGATCCGGCCAAGCCGCGGTTCTTCGCCTACCTGTCGCTGTTCACCTTCGCCATGCTGGCGCTGGTCACCGCCAACGACTTCATGCAGCTGTTCTTCGGCTGGGAAGGCGTGGGCCTGGCCTCCTACCTGCTGATCGGCTTCTGGTATCAGAAGGCGTCGGCCTCGGGCGCGGCGATCAAGGCCTTCGTGGTCAACCGCGTCGGCGACTTCGGCTTCGCGCTCGGCATCATGACCGTCTTCTGGATGTTCCACACCATCCGGTTCGACGAGCTGTTCCCGCTGATCCCGACCATGGCCGGCAAGACCTGGGCGTTCGGCAACTGGACGTTCAGCGCGCTGGATCTGGCGGGCTTCCTGCTGTTCATCGGCGCCATGGGCAAGTCGGCCCAGTTCTTCCTGCACACCTGGCTGCCGGACGCGATGGAAGGCCCGACCCCGGTGTCGGCCCTGATCCACGCCGCCACCATGGTGACCGCCGGCGTCTACATGGTCTGCCTGCTGTCGCCGATCTACGAGGCCGCCCCGGTGGCGTCCCAGATCGTCGCCGTCATCGGCGCGATCACGGCGCTGTTCGCCGCGACCGTCGGCCTGGCGCAGAACGACATCAAGCGGGTCATCGCCTATTCGACCTGTTCGCAGCTCGGCTACATGTTCTTCGCCGCGGGCATCGGCGCCTATCAGGCGGCCATGTTCCACCTGTTCACCCACGCCTTCTTCAAGGCGCTGCTGTTCCTGGGCGCCGGCTCGGTGATCCACGGCATGCACCACGAGCAGGACATGCGGAAGATGGGCGGCCTGGCCAAGTACATGGTCCTGACCTTCGCCATGATGACGGTCGGCACGATCGCCATCACCGGTCTCGGCTTCCCGGGCCACGGCTTCCAGTTCGGCTTCGCCGGCTTCTATTCGAAGGACGCCATCCTGGAGGCGGCTTTCGCGGCCGGCGCGCACTCGGAGGTCGGCAAGTTCGCCTTCTTCATCGGCCTGTTCGCCGCCATCCTGACCGCCTACTACTCCTGGCGTCTGGTGTTCATGACCTTCTTCGGCACGCCGAAGTGGGATCACGCCGAGGCCCACGGTCACGCTCACGATGCGCACGCCGACGACCACGCCAGCGCGGCGCAGTTCGAGAGCCACACCGAGCCGGGCGCCGAGCATGAGCACGCCGTCGACCACGACCACAAGCCGCACGAGAGCCCGTGGGTCATGCTGATCCCGCTGTTCGTGCTGTCGGCGGGCGCCATCGTCGCCGGCTTCTTCTTCGCGCCGTACTTCATCGGCGAGAAGCAGGCTGAGTTCTGGGGCGGCGCGATCTTCAACGCCGCGTCGAACCACCTGCTGCACGAAATGCACGAGGTTCCGACCTGGGTGCGTTGGGCGCCGCTGGTCGGCTCGGTCGGCGGTCTGCTGGTCGCGGCCTGGTTCTACCTGCTGCACGAAGGCCTGGCGAAGCGCATGGCCGACCGCGGCGGGCCGCTGCACAGCTTCTTCTACAACAAGTGGTACTTCGACGAGCTCTACGACTTCGTCTTTGTCCGCGGCGCCCGCTTCCTGGGCGACCTGTTCTGGAAGGGCGGCGACCAGAAGCTCATCGACGGCCTGGGCCCGAACGGCTTCGCCGCGGCGTCGATCGCCGCCGCCAAGCGCCTGGTCCGGATCCAGACCGGCTACGTTTATCACTACGCCTTTGTGATGCTCCTCGGCGTCGCGGGCCTTCTGACCTTCGTCATCGCCAACTGGCACGGGTGAGGGGGGTAAATAGCGATGCCTAACATTCTCAGCGTCATCACCTTCCTGCCGCTGGTCGGCGCGCTCGTCGTCCTCGGCCTGCGCCTGACCTCGCGGCCCGACGACCGGCCGGTCGTGGAGCGCACGTCCAAGTGGATCGCGCTCTGGACCACGCTGGCGACCTTCGCCCTGTCGATCTGGCTGTGCGTGGTCTTCGACCGCAACGCGCCCGGCTTCCAGTTCGTGGAGCGCTACGAGTGGTTCTCGGGGGCTCAGTACTATCTGGGCGTCGACGGCGTCTCGGTGCTGTTCGTCCTCCTGACCGCCTTCCTGCTGCCGCTCTGCATCCTGGCGAGCTGGACCAGCATCAAGGAGCGGGTGATCGACTACATGATCGCCTTCCTGGTGCTGGAGACGCTGGTCATCGGCGTGTTCACCGCGCTGGACCTGTTCCTGTTCTACATCTTCTTCGAAGGCGGCCTGGTCCCGATGTTCCTGATCATCGGGATCTGGGGCGGCAAGAACCGGATCTACGCGGCGTACAAGTTCTTCCTGTACACCCTGCTGGGCTCGGTCCTGATGCTCGCGGCCATGCTGTACATGGCCTACACCGCGGGCACGACCTCGATCCCGGAACTGATGAAGTTCCACTTCGACCCGATGACGCAGCAGTTGCTGTGGATCGGCTTCTTCGCCTCCTTCGCGGTGAAGATGCCGATGTGGCCGGTGCACACCTGGCTGCCGGACGCCCACGTCGAAGCGCCCACGGCGGGCTCGGTCATCCTGGCCGGCATCCTGTTGAAGCTAGGCGGCTACGGCTTCCTGCGCTTCAACCTGCCGATGTTCCCGCAGGCCTCCGAGCTGTTCGCGCCGTTCGTCTTCACCCTGTCGGTGATCGCGATCGTCTACACCTCGCTGGTCGCCTTCCGGCAGACCGACATCAAGAAGCTGATCGCCTATTCGTCGGTCGCCCACATGGGCTTTGTGACCATGGGCATCTTCGCGGGCAACGCGCTGGGCATCCAGGGCGCCATCTTCCAGATGCTGAGCCACGGGGTGATCTCCGGCGCGCTCTTCCTCTGCGTCGGCGTCATCTACGACCGCATGCACACCCGTGAGATCGCCTTCTACGGCGGTCTGACCAGCCGCATGCCGATCTACGCGGCGACCTTCCTGCTGTTCACCATGGCCAACGTCGGCCTGCCGGGGACCTCGGGCTTCATCGGCGAAATCACGACGATGACCGGCGTCTACAACGTGTCCACCTGGGCGGCGATCGTCTCGGCCTCGGGCGTGATCTTCTCGGCGGTCTACGCCCTGACGCTGTACCGTCGGGTCATGTTCGGCGAGCTGACCAACCCGCAGCTGGCCAACATCAGCGACATGGACTGGCGCGAGATGGCCGTGTTCGCCCCGCTGGTGATCGGCACGCTGGCGCTCGGCGTCTATCCGAATTTCGTCTTCGACTTCACGACCGCCTCGGTCGACGCCCTGGTCGCTACGTACCAGGCCGCGATCGCCGGGTGAGGACCTAAAGTGATGGATCTTCCCTCCGCCCTCTCCCTGGCTCTGCCGGAGCTGATCCTGGCCATCGGCGCCATGGCGGTTCTGGTGTTCGGCGCCTTCCGCGGCGAGCGCGCTTCCGGCGCGGTGGCCGTGCTGGCCGGCGCGGCCCTGGTGGCCGCCGCCTTCGCCGCGGCGCTCGGCCCGCTCGGCGTCGCCTTCAACGGCGCCTTCGTGATGGACCGCATGGCGGCCTATTCGAAGGTGGCCATCTACGTCGCCAGCGCCTTCGGCATCGTCCTCGGCCATGGCTGGCTGGGCCGCGTGTCCAACCAGAAGTTCGAGTACTCGGTGCTCATCCTGCTCGCCACCATCGGCATGAGCATGATGGTCTCGTCGGGCGACATGATCTCGCTCTACGTCGGCGTCGAGCTGCAGTCCCTGGCGCTCTACGTCATGGCCGCCTTCCAGCGCGACGACGCCAAGGCCTCCGAGGCCGGCCTGAAGTACTTCGTGCTGGGCGCCCTGTCGTCGGGCCTGATGCTGTACGGCATCAGCCTGATCTACGGCTTCACCGGCGCCATGCGCTTCGACGCCGTCGCCGCCGCGGTGAGCGGCGAGGCGGGCACCGGCGTGATCTTCGGCCTGGTGTTCCTGATCTGCGGCCTGGCCTTCAAGGTGTCGGCCGCGCCGTTCCACATGTGGACCCCGGACGTCTACGAAGGCGGCCCGACCCCGGCGGTGGCCTTCATCGCCGCCGGCCCGAAGCTGGCCGCGATGGTGCTGTTCGCCCGCACCCTGAGCCAGGGCTTCTTCGGCGTGCACGACCAGTGGGCCCAGGTGGTGATGATCATCGCCGCCATCAGCTTCGTGGTCGGCGCCTTCGGCGGCCTGATGCAGCGCGACATCAAGCGCCTGCTGGCCTACTCGTCGATCGCCAACATGGGCTACGCCCTGCTGGCCGTCGCGGCCGGGACCCAGGCGGGCATTCAGGCCCTGCTGGTGTTCCTGGTGCTGTACATGATCGACATCACCGGCTTCTTCGCCTGCCTGATGGCGCTGTCGCGCGACGGCCGCCCGGTGACCACCATCGCCGAGCTGTCCGGCCTGCGCCGGGTCAACCCGGGCGTGGCGCTGGCGCTCACGGTGCTGTCGCTGTCGGTGCTGGGCATGCCGCCGTTCTCGGGCTTCTGGGGCAAGTACTACGTGTTCAAGGCGGCCATCGGCGCGGGCCTCTGGCCGATCGCCGTGGCGGGCCTCGTCGCCTCCGTGGTGGCCGCGTTCTACTACCTGCGCATCATCAAGGTGATGTGGTTCGACGCGGCCCCCGCGCCGACCGACGGCGCCCCGGCCGAGACCCGGCTGGTCGCCTTCGCCTCGGCGGCGTTCTGCTTCCCGCTCGTGCTGGTGGCGCTCGCCCTGCTGGACCCCGCCGCCCGGAACGCCGCCTCGGCGCTGGGCCTGGGATGATCCGTTGATCGGCGCGGCCGACCTTCCGCCGGTTCTCGCCCTCGACGAGATCGACTCCACCAACGCCGAGGCCCGCAGACGGGCCGAGGCGGGCGAGGCGGGCCCCCTGTGGATCACCGCCCGCCGCCAGAGCGCGGGCCGCGGTCGCCGCGGCCGCGCCTGGGCGACCGGCGAGGGCAACCTCGCCGCCACCCTGCTGGCCGTCACCGACC
>NZ_JAAIVC010000142.1 GCF_010975005.1 Caulobacter sp. 17J65-9
GGTCGTGGGGCGCCGCGGTGCCGGCCGCGGGCGGGGCCGAGCCCGGCGCGGTCCCCGGGGCCGGAGCGCCGAGGTTGAAGTTCACGCTGGGCGCGGCCTGGGCGCCGGCGGCGGCTTCGAACAGCTGCATCGGCTTGGAACCGGCGTGGATGGTCTTGGCCCAGATGATGGTCGGGAAGGTGCGCAGCGAGATGTTGTAGTCGGTCGCAGCCTGGTTGTAGTCGCGCCGGGCGATGGCGATCCGGTTCTCGGTGCCTTCCAGCTGCGACTGCAGGGCCAGGAAGTTCTGGTTGGACTGCAGCTGCGGGTAGTTCTCGACCACCAGCAGCAGCCGGCCCAGCGAGCTCGACAGCTCGTTCTGCGCGGCCTGGAACTGCTTGAACTTGGCCGGGTCGCTGAGGTCGTCGGCGTTGACGTTGACCGACGTCGCGCGGGCGCGCGCGTTGGTGACTTCGGTCAGGACGGTGCGCTCCTGGACCGCCGCGCCCTGCACGGTGGCCACCAGGTTCGGCACCAGGTCGGCGCGCCGCTGGTACTGGGTCTGGACGTCGCCCCAGGCCTGCTTGGCCCGTTCTTCCTTGGTCGGGATGGTGTTGATGCCGCATCCCGCCAAAGCCACCGCGCCGGCCGCCACGGCCAGCAAAGCCATCAGACGTTTGGCTACGATCTTCATCTCGGTCCCCCTGCGCCAGCGCGCCGGTTTTCATATCAGGCGCAAGTGACAGCGTTATTTCAGCCGAAAGGCAAGGGCCGCCTTTTGTTCGCTGGCCCTCCAACCAAGGAAAATTAATCAACATCTGGAATCCTGGCGGACCGAAGGAAAGGCGCCTGGGTGTTCCGGATCCTCTCTTGCCTGACGACCGCGCATGATTGGCGCCTCGTTCCGGTGGCCGCCCTGGTCTGCCTGGCGGCCGCGCTGACCGCCTTCCGGTTGTACGCCAAGGCCTGCGCCTACAAGGGCGGACTGCGCGCGACCTGGATCGGCTTCACCGGCGTGGCCGCCGGGGCCGGGGTCTGGGCCACCCATTTCATCGCCGTGCTGGCCTACGAGCCGGGTTTCCGCACCGGTTACGCCTTGGGTCCGACCGCCCTGTCCCTGCTGGTCGCGATCGCGAGCACGGCGGCGGGCTTCGGCCTGGCCAGCTTCGGCGGCGCGCGCTGGCGTGCGGCCGGCGGCGCCCTGCTGGGCCTCGGCGTCGGGGCCATGCACTACACCGGCATGTCCGGCCTGCGGACCGAGGGCGTGCTGAGCTGGGACCCGGGCCTCGTGCTGGCCTCGCTGGTCGTGGGCGCGAGCCTGTCCATCGCCGCCCTGTTCGCGGCCGGGGCGGCGACGAGCTGGCGGCGTTCGGCCGGCGCGGCGGTGCTCTACATGCTGGCCATCTGCAGCCTGCACTTCACCGGCATGGGCGCGATCACCATCGTGCCGGACTCCTCCGCCGCCGTTCCGCCCGAGCTGCTGGACCACCACACCCTGGCCGTCGCGGTCACCAGCCTGGCCGTGATGATCCTGTGCGCGGCGGTCGGCGCCACCGTGATGGAAGGCGTGGGCCGCCGGGACTCGCTGCGCAGCCTGCGCGGGGCCGTGGAGGCCATGCCGCAGGCCATGTGCCTGTTCGACGCCGAGGACCGCTGCGTGATCTGGAATTCGCGCTACGAGGCGCTGAACACCGACAGCGTCGTGCTCCTGCGCCCGGGCCTGCCGTTCCGCGAGATGCTGGAGGCCGACCTCGCCGCCGGCCAGTATCCGGAGGCCGCCGGCCGCGAGGCCGAGTGGCTGGACGAACGTCTGGCGGCGCGCCGCAACGCGCCCTGCACGCTGGAGCAGCGCACCGCCGACGGCCGCTGGATCCGCGTCGAGGACCGCCGCGCCGCCGACGGCGGGGTGGTCTCGGTGCTGACCGACGTCACCGACCTTAAGCGCGACGCCGAGGTGCTGGCCCAGGCCCGCGACGCGGCCGAGGCCGCCAACCGGGCCAAGAGCGAGTTTCTGGCCAATATGAGCCACGAGATCCGCACGCCCCTGAACGGCGTGCTGGGCGTGGCCGACGTGCTGGCCGGCCGGCCGATGGCCGCGAACGACCACGAGCTGGTCGAGGTGATCCGCGCTTCGGGGCGGACCCTGGAGCGGCTGTTGTCGGACGTCCTCGACCTCGCGCGCGTGGAATCCGGGCGGCTCGATATTCACGCCGAGGCGTTCGATCTCGGCGACGCGGTCTGTTCCGTCGCGGCTCTGGCCGTGCCGCAGGCCGAAGCCAAGGGCGTCGCCCTGAAGGTCGAGGCGGCGATCGACGCCGATCACGTCTCCGGCGATCCGGTCCGCCTCAAGCAGGTGCTCGCCAACCTGATCAGCAACGCGGTGAAGTTCACGGAGCGGGGCGAAGTGACCGTGCGGGTGGTCCGGAACGGCGACGTCTATGAGTTCGCCGTGCGTGACACCGGGCTCGGCTTCGACGCCGCGACCAAGGCGCGCCTGTTCGATCGCTTCGAACAGGCCGACGGTTCGATCACCCGCCAGTTCGGCGGCGCCGGCCTCGGATTGGCGATCTCGCGCCAGCTCGTCGAGCTTATGGGCGGACGGCTGGAGTGCGACAGCACGCCCGGAGCGGGCTCGACCTTCACCTTCGCCTTGCCGCTGCCGCCGGCGCCCAAGGCCTCCCCGGCGGTCGGGGCCGACCGGGCCCTGCGCGTGCTGCTGGCCGACGACCATCCGACCAACCGCCGGGTGGTGGAGCTGGTGCTCGACCAGGCCGGGGTGGAGCTGACCGCCGTCGCCGACGGCCGGGCCGCATTGGAGGCGTTCCGCGTGGGCGCCTACGACGCCGTGCTGATGGACATGCAGATGCCGGTGATGGACGGGCTCACGGCCACGCGGGCGATCCGCGACTACGAGCGGGAGCGGGGGCTTGTCGCCACGCCGGTGATCATGCTGACCGCCAACGCCCTGCCCGAGCACGTCGAGGCGGCGCTGGACGCAGGGGCCGTGCGCCACCTGCCCAAGCCGATCTCGGCGCCCGGCTTGCTCACCGCCCTGGCCGAGGTTGTCGACGAGCGGGACGCCGCCTGAGCCCGGAGCGCGATAGCTGAAAGTGGAGGCCGGTTTCGGCGACCATCGCGCTCCAACCGCGTCCTCCGCCCGGCTTGCGCCGCGGCCCGAAGCGGTCCTGAGTGCCCGGCCATGCGCCAGGCCGTCCACACCCTCGAGATCGCCACGCCGGGGCGGGGCCTGACCGACGTCACCCGGCCGACGCGGGCCTGGGTGGACGCGCAGGGCATGGCCGAGGGCCTGCTGACCGTGTTCTGCCGGCACACCTCCGCCTCGCTGCTGATCCAGGAGAACGCCGACCCGGACGTGCGCGCCGACCTGGAGGCCTTCTTCGCCCGCCTCGCGCCGGAGCAGGCGGGGCTCTACCGCCACGACGCGGAGGGGCCGGACGACATGCCCGCCCATATCCGCGCGGCCCTGACCCAGACCCAGCTGTCGATCCCGCTGGTGGGCGGGCGCCTGGCCCTGGGGACGTGGCAGGGAATCTATCTGTTCGAGCACCGCCCGCGGCCGCACGCGCGCGAACTGGTGCTGCACCTGATCGGCGGCTGAGGCGCGCGTCGAGCCCTGAGGGGGCTGCGCTGTCAGATTAAGCGGAAGAAGGAATGGTGGGTGTACAAGGATTCGAACCTTGGACCCGCTGATTAAGAGTCAGCTGCTCTACCAACTGAGCTATACACCCGTCGCCGAAGCGAGGGCGCTCCTATAGGGGCTGGCGCGCGGCTGGGCAAGCGCTCAATTCGCTCGCGCGCCGCTTTGATGAGACCGGTGTTCGGCGAGGGGCGGGGCGACGCCCGCGTACGGGCCTGCCAGCGGCGCTCGACTCGCGTTTGTGACCCCGTGTGACGTCCCGGCGGCCAGCGAAATGTCGGCGCCGGCGCCGGAATGCGGGCGCTAAGATATCGGTTTTCTATAAAAATTACAGACAATTAAATTTTGGTCGGCAGGCGTCGATCGGCGCAGAAATCCTTATTCTATTGGGAACTCGATTGTTGGATTGTTGCAGATACGTAACAAGCTGAAGCTCGCAAGACACCGGTGTTACAAAGCGTCTGGCAGGGCATAGCCGCCCATAGCTAAGCCTCTTCCCCTTGCGACCGTTCGCAAGCCGGGCCGCACGCCCGGGTATTTTCGGGGGAAGTGAAATTCTCATGCTTAAGAGGCATTTGCTCGGGACCACTGTGGTCGCCGGGTTTGCCGCGCTCGGGGCGATGTCCATCGCGCCGGCCGCTTACGCTCAATCTGACGAAACCAAGCCCGCCGAGGCTTCGGATCCGGCCGACCAGACCAACGTCGACGAACTGGTCGTCGTGGGCTCGCGTCTGCGTCGCGACACCTTCAACTCGCCCTCGCCGGTGCAGGTGGTGACCCGCGAAGAAACCATCATGGCCGGCTACGCTTCGGCCACCGCCGCCCTGCAGGGCACGGCGGTCACCGGTGGCGGCGCGCAGATCAACAACGCCTACGGCGGCTTCGTGACCAACGGCGGTCCGGGCGCCAACACCATCGGCCTGCGCGGCCTGGGCGCCGGGCGCACCCTGGTGCTGATCAACGGCCGTCGCGTGTCGCCGGCCGGCACCCGCGGTTCGGTCGGCTCGGCCGACCTGAACGTGCTGCCGAACGCCATGATCGACCGCGTCGAAATCCTGCGCGACGGCGCCTCGTCGATCTACGGCTCGGACGCCGTGGCCGGCGTGGTCAACGTCATGACCCGCAAGACCGTCGACGGCCTGGAGTTCGAAGGCCAGTACAACATGCCGGCGCACGACGGCGGCGACGAGTCCCGCTTCTCGATCGTCGGCGGCACGCACGGCGACAACTGGCGGATGTCGGGCTCCTTCGAGCACTATGAGCGCTCGGACCTGACCCTGGCCGATCGGGAATGGACGCGTTGCAACCGCGACATGATCCTGAAGAACTCGAACGTCCCGGCCAGCCTGCGCGAGACGATCGATCCGGTCACCGGCAAGGAAAAGTGCTACCCGATCACCGCGACCGGCTCGAACGGCGTGACGATCAACACGCTGGGCACCAGCAACCTGACCGGCGTCGCCGGTCCGGGCGCGACCGGCACCACCTTCAACCGCTGGCGTCCGAACACCGCGGTGACCACCGGCCTGGCCGGCTGGGAAGGCGTCGGCGGCGGCACGACCACGAACACCAACATCCGCGACACCTTCGATCCGCGCACCCTGAACCGGTCGCTGATCTCGCCGGTGCAGATCGACACGGTGTTCGCCCAGGCCAGCTACGACCTGCATGCGCTCGGCGACGCCGAAGTGTACGGCGAACTGCTGATCAACCAGCGTGACTCGCAGCAGACCGGCTATCGCCAGCTGTCGCTGGACTACCTGAAGGGCAGCCTGCTGATCCCGACCAACCTGCAGGGCAGCACCCTGGCGTCGGGGCCGACCAACACCTTCAGCGGCATCTTCCCGGGCCGTGACATCGGTGTCCGCAGCTTCATCGGCTTCGGCAACGACAAGAGCTCGCAGGGCGTCGACTTCACCAAGGTGACCGCCGGCATCCGCGGCGACTTCTTCCTGCCCGACTGGCGCTACGACGTGAACGTCACGTCCTCGCGCTCGGACTCGACGTACTCGCAGCAGTCCTGGATCACGCCGCGTCTGGGCGAGTCCCTGGACGTGGTGGCCGCTCCGGCCAGCATGGACCCGGCCCTGGTCCGCAAGGGCGCCGACGGCGTGACCAACGTCACCTGCGCGGTCAACATCACCAACCCGACCATCCGCTGTATCCCGGCTCCGGTGGTCAACGCCCAGAGCGTCGGCGGCAACCTGCCGCAGGACTGGATCAACTACACTTGGAAGACCGTCACCGGCGCGACCAAGTACAAGGAGACCCTGGTCAGCGCCTCGGTCGACGGTCCGCTGTTCGAACTGCCGGCCGGCAAGGTCGTCGGCGCCTTCGGCGTCGAATTCCGTGACGCCCACATCGACGACTCTCCTGCGGTGGAAAGCGTCAATTCGTGGCTCTACAACCTGACCTCCTCGCAGCCGACCCGCGGCGAAGACTCGGTTTGGGAAGCGTTCGGCGAAGTCGAAGTGCCGATCCTGGCCGACCTGCCGTTCGCTGACGAACTGACGGTCAACCTGTCGGCCCGCTACACCGACTACGACTCGTACGGCGCGGACTGGACCCACAAGGTCGCGGGCGTCTACAGCCCGTTCAGCTGGGCCTCGCTGCGCGCGTCCTACGGCACCTCGTTCCGCGCTCCGGCGCTGTTCGAACAGTTCCTGGGCGCCACCACCGGCTTCGCTCAGGCCACGGTCGACCCGTGCACCCCGGGCGGCCTGGGCGCGAGCGATCCGGTCGTGATCGCGAACTGCCTGGCCGAAGTCGGTCCCGGCTTCACCCAGACCAGCGGCATCACCATCTACGGTGGCGGCGGCGCGGCTCAGGGCCTGAAGGCCGAGACCTCCGAGAACGTGACCTTCGGCCTGATCCTGCAGCCGGAACTGCCGAGCGCCTTCGGCAAGCTGGACGTGGCGATCGACTACTTCGAGGTCGACATCCGCAACGGCGTGAACCGCATCGGGTCCAACAACCTGATGAGCCTCTGCTACTCCGACCCGAACTTCCGGGGCGCGGGCAGCGAAGGCTGGTGCCGTTACGTCACGCGCGACACCGGCAAGAAGCTGACCATCTACGACAGCTACACCAACGTCTCGCGTCAGTACGTCGAAGGCATCGACTACAACGTGCGTTGGTCGCGTGAAGTCGGCCCGGGTGATCTGCGCATCACCGCCGGCGTCACCCAGTACCTGTCGCAGGCCTCGGCCACCTTCGAAGACACGCCGCTGATCGAGTCCAACGGCAGCCTGACCTCGCCGGAGTACACCGGCACCCTCGACGCCAGCTACAAGCTGGACCGCTGGACCTTCCGCTACGGCGCGGAATGGGTCGGCGCTCAGGACAGCGCGTTCCGTCGTCCCGCCACGGTTCCGGGCTTCCCGACCGTGAAGTGGACCGACGTGTACGACGTGAGCGTGCCGGACTACTTCCTGCACCACCTGTCGGTTCGCTACAAAGCCGACGACTGGTCGGCCATCGTGGGCGTCCGCAACGTGTTCGACGAGGAGCCGCCGACCATCTCGGCCGACGGCCGTACGAACCGTATCGGCAACGCGCCGCTCTACAGCGGCTACGACTACGTGGGCCGGTCCTTCTTCGTGAACCTCGCGAAGAAGTTCTAATCCCAGCGTAGCTACGGGAATTTGGGCGGCGGACTCCGGTCCGCCGCCCATTTTTTTTATGAAGCAGGTCAAAGGCCTCGCTTATCCCGTAGCGCTACGGACAAAAAATGGTCACAATCGCGCCAGGAGCCGGACATGATTCCGGGCGGGCGCGGGCGGGCGTCCGCATCTTCCTTGCCCCCGCCCGGTCGGACCAAGTATCCCCGATGGAGAGTTCCCCCATGGCCGCGGCCCTTCCGGCAGGAGCGACGATGGACGAAGACGCGCCGATCGACGTGGGCGACGTCATGACTCTCATTGGCATGGAGCTGCGGCGGGCGCAGATCGCCTCGACGCGGCGGTTCGGCGAGCTGCTCGGACCCAAGGGCGTCGCGCCCGGCCAGTACAGCGTGCTCAAGCTGATCGTCGCCAATCCGGGCCGCACCCAGTCGGCCCTGGCCGAGGCCCTGCGGCTGGACCGCTCGACCATGGTGCCGATCATCGACCGGCTGGAAGAGGGCGGCCTGGTGCGCCGGGTGCGCAAGCCGTCGGACCGCCGGGCCTACGCCCTGCAGGCGACCCCGGCCGGCGAGGCCTTCCTGGCCGAAATCGAGCCGCTGATCTCGTCGCTGGAAGCCGACATGGCCGCCAGCCTGGATCCGAACGAACGCGCCGTTCTGCTCAAGCTGCTGCGCCGCGTGACGGATTCGCTGGAGGCCGGCGACCGCTGAGCGGCCCGGCCTAGAGCCTGTTCCGTTCAGATGGAAACCATCTGAACGGATAAAACAGGCTCTAATTCAAAGGCGTGAGCGCGTTCTGATCGCAAAACCGGACCCACTTTTGCGGAACGCGCTCTAAGCGTTTCGTTCACCAGCCGCACGATATTCCGACGCTTGAAGTCGGAGCGCAGTCGGCTGCGCGCTCGAGGGAGGCGGATCATGGCCAGACGCGACCTGACCGGCGCGGTGGACTTCTCGGTGCTGGAGCGGCTGGCCGCCGGCGACGCGACCGTCGTCGAAGAGGTGCTGGACCTGTTCCGCGAGCAGGCGGCCCTGTGGGCGCCCCTGCTGGACACCTCGTCTCCCGGCTGGCGTGACGCCGCCCATACGGTGAAGGGCGCCTCCGGCGGCATCGGCGCCCACGCCCTGGCCGACGCGTGCGGTCAGGCGGAGGCCTGTTCGGACGAGCTGGCCCAGCCGGCGCTGGATCGGGTGAAGGACGCGCTCGACGCGGCCCTGGCCGACGTCGCCGCCTACCTGCACGAACGCGCGCTTCAGTCGCTGCGGGCGTCCTGACCGCGCAGGCGGTCGAAGGTCCCGAACTCGTGGGCGATGCAGCGGTCGATCAAGAGCCGCCACACCGGCTCGGCGATCGCCGCCGACAGGCCGGCCGGACCGGCCGCCGCCAGCACCTTGGCCACAACGTCCTCGATGCGCGCGTCGTCGTGCACGACCGAGCGGTCCGGCTTGATGCGCGCGGCGGCGTCCATGTAGCGCTGGCGCTCGGCCAGCAGGGTCACGAGGGCGCGGTCCAGCGCGTCCACGCCCTGGCGGACCTCCGCCATGGTCGTGCAGGCCTCGGGGGCGATCCGCGGATCGACGGGAAGGGTGGTGGGCGACGACATGGCCACAGCGTTTAGGCCGTTCGCGTCCGCGCGCCAACCGCGAAGCTTATCGAGGTTTTCCTCGAGGCGATCCGGCCGTAAATAGCGCCGCGTCGCCGCCTCCCCGCGGCGGCCTCCGGCCCGACAGGATCTCGATGACCCAGCACTCCGCGCCCGTCACCCTCGCCCCCGCGGGCGGCGACCACACGACCGACGTGATCATCGTCGGCGCCGGCCCCTGCGGCCTGTTCGCGGTGTTCGAGCTGGGCCTGCTCGACATGAAGGCGCACCTGATCGACATCCTGGACAAGCCGGGCGGCCAGTGCGCGGAGCTGTATCCGGAGAAGCCGATCTACGACATTCCGGCCTGGCCGGTGATCTCGGGTCAGGAGCTGACCGACCGGCTGATGGAGCAGATCGCCCCGTTCCACCCGACCTTCAGCCTGGGCGAGATGGCCACGGCGCTGGAGAAGACCGCCGACGGCAAGTGGAAGCTGACCACCGACATGGGCACCACCATCACCGCGCCGGTGGTGGTGATCGCCGCCGGCGGCGGCTCGTTCCAGCCGAAGAAGCCGCCGATCCCGGGCATCGAGGCCTTCGAGACCCAGGGCGAGGGCCTGGGCGTGTTCTACGCCGTGCGCCGCATGGAGCAGTTCCGCGGCCGCAAGCTGGTGATCTCGGGCGGCGGCGACTCGGCCCTGGACTGGGTGCTGAACCTGCAGCCGCTGGCCGAGTGGGTGACGCTGATCCACCGCCGCGACGACTTCCGCGCCGCCCCGCACTCGGTGGCCAAGATGCGCGCCCTGGTCGAGGCCCGGAAGATGGACCTGGTGATCGGCCAGGCGGTCGAGCTGCAGGGGCCGGACGGCCCGCTGGAATCGGTGCTGGTCGAGGACAATTCGGGCGCGCGCCACTCCATTCCGTGCGACGCCTTCCTGCCGTTCTTCGGCCTGACCATGAAGCTGGGACCGGTGGCCGAGTTCGGCCTGAACCTGCACGAGAACCTGATCCCGGTGGACACCGAGAAGTTCGAGACCTCGACCTCGGGCATCTTCGCGGTCGGGGACATCAACGTGTACCCGGGCAAGCTGAAGCTGATCCTGTCCGGCTTCCACGAGGCGGCGCTGATGGCCCAGCAGGCCTTCCGCTACGTCTATCCGGAGAAGAAGCTGCGCTTCCAGTACACGACCAGCTCCAGCGACCTGCAGCGCAAGCTGGGGGTGAAGTGAGCTGAAAGATCTCCCCCCTATGGGGGGAGCAGCCGCTCGTTAGAGCGGCGTGGGGGGCTCCAGCGGAGCGCGCGGCGTCCGTCGCGCCAAGGCGAGCCCCCTCCACCACGCTTCGCGTGGTCCCCCTCCCCCAATGGGGG
>NZ_JAAIVC010000143.1 GCF_010975005.1 Caulobacter sp. 17J65-9
GCCGCCGCCCGCGCCGGTCAAGGAGCCGTTCCGCTGGCCCTGGCAGAAGCCGCCGCCGCCCCCGCCGCCGCCGCCTCCCCCACCGCCGCCTCCGCCTCCCCCGCCTCCGCCGCCGCCCCCGGAGGCCAAGGCCTTCGACCTGGTCGAGGTGTTCTACGCCACCCACCGCAAGCCGACCGGCCTGCGCGAGCCGGCCCGTTACTTCGGCACGGAGAAGGGCCCGCTGAGCTACGGCAAGCTGACGGTCAGCGTGCCGCGCGACCGCGAGGTCGGCGAGGTGTCGACCTATTCCGTGTTCTCGCTGGAGATGCGCCCCGACCCGAAGAAGCACTTCCTGCTGAAGAAGGTCGAGCCGATCCGCGACGCCAAGGGCTTCTTCGACGGCGTGCGCGGGCGGGTTTCACGCTCCGGCTCGGGCGACGTCGTGGTGTTCGTGCACGGCTTCAACACCAGCTTCGAGGGCGCGGCCCTGCGCACCGCCCAGATCGCCGCCGACCTGCACCTGGACGGCGCGCCGATCCTGTATTCCTGGCCGTCGAAGGCGAACCTGTTCGGCTATTCGGCCGACGCGGCGGAAGCGGCCGACGAGGCCACGCTGCGCGACCTGGCCCAGTTCCTGGACGACGTGCGCCGCAAGACCGGGGCCAAGCGCGTGCACCTGGTCGCCCACTCCATGGGCAACCGCCTGCTGGCCCGCGCGCTGGCGGCCCTGGCCGAGCGCCCGGGTGCAGCCCCGCTGTTCGACGAGGTCGTGCTGGCCGCCCCGGACGTGGGCGTGGAGGAGTTCGACAAGCTGTGGCCGAAGCTCAGCAAGACCGGCCGGCGCTTCACGCTGTACGCCTCGCGCAACGACAAGGCGCTGCAGGTCTCGCGCCAGGTCAACGGCGAGCGCCGCGTCGGCGACGCCGCCCTGCCGGTGGTCAAGACCGGTCTGCAGACGGTGGACACCTCGGGCGCCAGCGGCGGCCTGCTGGGCCACGACGACTTCGCCGGCACGGCGCTGGACGACTTCCGCGCGGTGCTGTGGCTGAGCCTGGCCCCGGAGCGCCGCTGCGTGCTCAAGCGCACCGGCGGCAAGACCGGCTGGTGGCTGTTCGGCGCCGGCTGCCCGGAGGCCGAGTTCCACGCCGCCATGGCGAGAGTCCACGCCGCCGGCGGCTACGACCCGGCGCTGGCGGCGCTGAAGGCCGAGCTGGCCCGCGCTGGCACCGGCCCGCAGGCGGAGACGCTAAGGCGGCTGGCGCGGCGGATCGGGGAGCTGAAGGCCGGGAAATAAAGAAGCTCCCTTCTCCCCTTGCGGGAGAAGGAGGGGCCCGCGCGGCCGCAGGCCGCGTGGGAGGATGAGGGGTCGCGCCGCCGGTCGCCTTCGATCGTGACGCTCGGGCTTGTCCCGAGGGCCCAGACCTCAGCCGCACGACGCATCTCACTGGGCCGGCTAGCAGGCTAGAGAGACTTCCGGGCCGGAAGAAAGTCTTGGCCGTCCACTGCTCCCGGTGGCTGAGCTTGAGGCGGGTGCGACTGCGGAATATCAGCGGGACAAGAGCTATAGATTCGCGGTGGAGCTAACGTGAAGAAGCCTACGTTCTTTCTGTCGTCGACAATATATGACTTTCGGGACCTTCGAAGCGGGATAAAGTTCTTCCTGGAGGAACAAGGCTGCCGCGTTCTGGCCTCAGAGTTTAACGACTTCAGCAAATCACTTGACACACACTCTTACGAGGCTTGCCTTCAAAGCATTCAGCAGGCCGATTACTTCGTGCTATTAATCGGCAACCGTGTCGGCGGATGGTACAATGAAAACGACAGGACAAGCATCACTCAACAGGAGTATAGAGCAGCCTACAACCTCCAGAATGCCGGAAAATTAAAGATCGCCTCTTTTGTGCGGGCGGACGTTTGGCAGTTCAAAGAAGACTATAAATCACTAGCAAAGCACTTGAAATCCGCACCGATAGATGCGTCAACAAGGGCCGCTATCGCGAAATACCCGAACAAGACGGTCGACGACGCGGAGTTCATCGTACGCTTCATTGACGAGGTCGGAAAGAACGAGGAGACGACTAGCGCGCGGCGGGGCGAAGGTGACTTTCCGACCGGCAACTGGATTCACGTTTTCACGGAATTCGGCGAGGTCATCGATGTTCTTCGCGCTTTGGTTTTCAATGGTACCCCCGCCGATGAGGCGGTGTTTCGTGCCGCATTGAGACGCGAACTGGCCGACTTGCTTTCGGTATCGCTCGTCAAGGTTCGCGATGGCGTTGTCAGTCCGCGCCCCTACGTCGAGAGCTTCAACGCGGCTTACAGGATTACGGACGCCACGCGTCGGCGAACGTTCCATGGCGTCCCCGCGAAGGATTGGGATGCTTTGACGTCCCTGCTGATGCATTGGATCAACCGGACTTTGCGGGTGAACGTGCTGATTGAGGCGTTGTCGCACTCGGCTTTCATGGAGTTCGACCGGGTCCAAGGCCTTTGCAGGGAAACGCCAGCGTTCCGGGCCATCCTTCGGTTGGCCGAGGAGGTTCGCGCTTTAAATGCCGCCGCTTCCGAGGAAGCGCTGGCGCCAATATTCAAATATTCACCAAAGGCGAGACTTAATCCAGAGGCGGACCTAGTCACAGTTGAAGTGCATGAATTGGCCAGCTTGCTTCAACTTGCATTCAGGTGGGTGAACGTTGTCGAGCTGTCCTCGGCACTACTCGCATACTTGGAGGGGGAGCAGCTGATAGAGCCGGACCTTCTGCCTCGCTCGCCGGTGGCTGACTTCGATAGGAAGCTTGAAAAAGAGCGAGTTACGCCAGAAGAGGCGCTCAAGTATGCTGTGGCGCGCGCGGTCAGCCCCCAAAGCGGCGGTAACAACTAAGAAATCAATCCGCAGAGACGGGAACTCGTTTCGGGGCTATTCCATGTTCACGCGGAAACCAGGTTGTGCTGGTCGGTCTTCTTGGCGCGCAGGCGGGCGCCCCACTTGGCCGGTTCGAAGCACTGGGTCTGGCTGCCCCAGAGCCCGCCCTAGATCCATGGTGGAATTGGAGCGCTCGGGACCGGGCTGCTCAAGGACGCGCGGCACGCGCGCCGCGGCGCGGCCGGCCCGTCCGGGCCGGTCCTTGACCAGCCCGGCCCCGAGCGCAAGCTCGCCGCCATGGGTTCTAAGGCGCGGGGTGCGGGCCGCCGCTCACCAGCGCGCGGCGTCCTGTTCGGCGCAGGCCTGGACTAGGCTGGCGACCTGTTCGGCGGTGACGTCGGGCGGCGCGGCGGCCGTGCCGCGATTCCGGTACTGCTCGCAGAGCACGGCCGGAATTCCTCCGGGCGAGGTCCAGCGCAGCGTCTGTTCGAATCGCTGGCCGACCAGTTCGGGCTGGGCGGCGGCGTCCGCCTGCAGGCGCTCGATGACAGCCTGGGCCGCCTTGCCGTAGCCCCAGCCTGCGGGGGCCTCGGAGAGGACCCTGCAGTCCTCGGCCCGGCCTTGGGCGGACAGCCGGCAATCGACCCGCGCCTCGCCTCCGACACCGTGCAGAATCCCCCAACCCGGCTGATAGCGCAGCACCAGTCCGGCCGTCAGGTTGGTCCATTTCGGCGTCGGCGCGGCCGGGGCGTCGGCGGCGGCCGACCTGAGCACCGGCGGCGCGGCCCCCTCCGGCAGGGCGGCGACGTGGGGCCGCGCGTAGGCGGCGGGTGCCTGACCTTCCGCCCAGGCCGGCTTGGTGTCCGCCGTCGCCATCCAGTTCATGCAGCTGCGCCCGTAAATCGCACGGTCCGGCGTCCGGAAGCGGGCGTTCTCCAGCGCCGCCAGGGCGACCGGCGCACCGGCGATCGCCTCGGCGGCGGCGCGGCCGGCCTCAGTCTGGGACAGGGTGATCCGTGGAGTGTCGAGCACGGAAACGTAGGTCAACTGGCCGCCGCCCTGCGGTGCGCGGCGGGCCGCCTGCTCGACCGCGCCGCGGGCGTCCAGGGCGCCGAGGTACAGGACCTGCCCGCCGGTGACCGAGAACCGCACGGTCGAGGCGTTCAGACAGCCGATGCTCTGCGACAGCGCCATACCGGCGATGACGTAGTCGCCGGGCTTCACCTTCACGACGTGCCAGCGGCGGCCGTTCACCTCGCGCCAGCTTCCGAGAGCTTCCGGCTTCGGCCAGCCGCTATTTGGGTCGATGCGGCCGTAGGCCGGCGCGTAGTCGAAGAAGGCGTCCTCGGCCTCCTCGACGATCAGCCAGGCGGAGTCCGGTCGCACCTTGAGCGGCCCGCCGCCCGCCTGCGCCGCCGCGCCGAAGGCTACGGCCGCCAAACCCCCGATCGCCGCCCTGCAGGCCCACCGTCCGATGTTCACGCCGCTTCCCCCGACTCGCATCCAGCGCGTGGGGTTAGCTGCGCCGTCGGGGGCAGCGGATGGGGCGGTTCGTCGCACGGCGGCGGTGGTAGGCTTCCCGGGCTTTCACGCCCTGGAGCGGTCGAACGAGCTCCCTTCTCCCCTTGCGGGGGAAGGAGGGGCCCGCGTGGCCGAAGGCCAGGTGGGAGAATGAGGGGTTTCTCCGCAATCGGCGGCGCGACCCCTCACCCTCCCACGCTTCGCGTGGGCCCCTCCCTCTCCCGCAAGGGGAGAGGGGTACGGAGGGCCGAGCCGATGAGTTCTAGGGCGCGGCGTGAGCGCGAAGCCCCCTACTCTCAGCCTTTTTTGACCTCGGGCCATTCCCAGTGTGTGACACCCATTTCGTCCACCACGACGGCCCGATCTGCGCCGGGGTACCGGGCGAGGGCGAACTTCGCCATCGCTTCGACCATGTCCCAAGGGGCTTCGATGTTCATGATCTCGCCCCGGCTGACGTCCGATGGCGATGAGCCGTCCTTCATGACGATGATGGAATACGTGGTCATGATCGCGGCGCGCACCGGGTCAACCCGTGGCCCCAGACGCCGCGTGCTCCCTCAGCCAGTCGTCGTAAAAACGGCGAACGCCGTCCTTGTCGGGGAAGTGGACCATCCAGGGCTCGGTCTTGCGCTCACAGATCAGCGCCAGGGCGCCTCCGTCCTCAGCGCGCAGCGGAACGACCTCGCCGGTCGGCCCGCTACGGCCGATCTCTTTCCCGTCGGCGTCGTAAGTCACCGTGCCGAGCGAAGTCATCGTCCGACGCACGCAGTCGTGGCGATAGGTCGAGACGCTCGACTTCATCTGATGAAAGCCGATGCGCTCAGTCCCGGCAGCCAGGTAGAGCACCTGCACGGTCGCGTAATCGCCCTCGCGCACCTGGCTGTCGAGGTCGGCTGCGAACATCTGATCCGGCAGCACGATCATCACGTAGTAGTCCTCGGCCCGTGCCGTCGCGGCGCCGGCGCCCCATAGCGCAAGCGCGACCAGGCCCCCCGGCGCCAGCGCTCGCATCACTTCTCCACTCCCAGCTCGGTCAGGATGAACCCGTAGCTCTCCGCCGTCTCCCGGAACTTCCGGAACCGGCCCGACTTGCCGCCGTGGCCCGCCTCCATGTTCACGCGGAAGACCAGGTTGTGCTGGTCGGTCTTCTTGGCGCGCAGGCGGGCGACCCACTTGGCGGGCTCGAAGTACTGGACCTGGCTGTCCCACAGGCCGGTGCCGACGTAGATGGCCGGATAGGCCTTGGCCTCGACGTTGTCGTAGGGCGAGTAGGACAGCATGTACTTGTAGTAGGTCGGGTCCTTGGGGTTGCCCCACTCGTCGAACTCGTTGGTGGTCAGCGGGATGCTCTCGTCCAGCATGGTGGTGACCACGTCGACGAACGGCACCTGGGCGACCATGGCGCGGTAGTCGTTCGGGGCCATGTTGGCCACCGCGCCCATCAACAGGCCGCCGGCCGAACCGCCCATGGCGGCGACGCGGTCCTGCTTGGCGTAGCCTTCCTTCACCAGGAAGCGGGTGACGTCGATGAAGTCGGTGAAGGTGTTCTTCTTGTTCAGCAGGTGGCCGTCGTCGTACCAGGCCCGGCCCATTTCCTGGCCGCCGCGGATGTGGGCGATGGCGTAGACCATGCCGCGGTCGAGCAAGCTGACCACCGAGGGCGAGAAGTTCGGGTCGGTGGAGATGCCGTAGCTGCCGTAGGCGTACTGCAGCATGGCGGCCGTGCCGTCCTTCTTGAAGCCCTTCCTGTACACCACCGAGACCGGCACCTTCGTGCCGTCGCGCGCGGTCGCCCACAGCCGCTCGGTGACGTAGTTCGCCGGGTCGTAGCCGCCCAGCACCGGGGTGCGCTTCAGCATCTCGCGCGCGCCGGTCTTCACGTCGACCTCGTAGATGGTCTGGGGCGTGGTCAGCGAGGTGTAGCTGTAGCGCAGCTTGGTGCTGTTCGGCTCGGCGTTGGTCGAGAAGCCCATGGTGTAGGCCGGCTCGTCGCTGGCCACGAAGCTGGACTTGCCGTCCGGGGTCAGGGTGCGGATGCGGCGCAAGCCCCCGGAGCGCTCGTCGATGGCCACGAAGCCGTCGAACAGGGTGTAGCCCTGGATGAAGACGTCCTTGGACGCTGGCACCAGGTCGCGCCACTGGCCGGGATCGCCCCAGCGCGTGGAGCCGTCGCCCATGGTCATCAGCTTGAAGTTCTTGGCGCCGCCCCAGTTGGTGCGGATCACCCAGCGGTCGCCCAGCTGGTCGGCCTCGTACTCGTGGTCGCGCAGGCGCGGCGCGATGGTGCGGAAGTAGGACCCGCCCGGCTCGCCGTTCTTCGCGAAGTCGGCGTTCGCCTGCGAGCAGCGCTGCTCGGTCGAGACCGTGCTCTGCAGGTAGATGCACACGTACTTGTCCGAGCGGGTGCGCCCCAGGCCCATGTAGAAGGAGGTGTCCTTCTCCTCGTAGAGCAGCTTGTCGGCGCTGGCCGGCGTGCCCAGCACGTGCGCCTTCACCCGGGTCGACAGCAGGGTGACCGGGTCCTTCTCGACGTAGAAGACGGTCTTGTTGTCGTCGGCCCAGACCAGGTTCGGCTCGGCGTTGGGGATCTCGTCGGCGAGCGTCTGGCCGGTGGTCAGGTCCTTGAACTTCACGACGTACTGGCGCCGGCCCACCGTATCCTCGGCGTAGGCCAGGATGCGGTTGTCCTGGCTGACCACCCAGTCGGAGACGGCGAAGAAGCCCTTGCCTTGCGCCATCGCGCTCTGGTCCAGCATGACCTGCTCGGGGGCGCTCATGTCGCCCTGGCGGCGCGCCAGGACCGGGTAGTCCTTACCGGTCTCGAAGCGGGTGTAGTACCAGTAGCCGCGCTGGCGGTACGGGACGGAGCTGTCGTCCTGTTTGATGCGCCCGACGATCTCGCCGTACAGCTTTTCCTGCAGCGCCTTGGTCGGGGCCAGCACCGCGTCGGTGTAGGCGTTCTCGGCGTTGAGGTAGGCCAGCATCTCCGGATTCTTCCGGGTGTCGTCGCGCAGCCAGTAGTACTCGTCCTGGCGCGCGCCGGCGGGGGCGGCGACCTCGTACGGCTTCCTGGCGGCGACCGGCGCGTCTGCGGCGTAGGCGGCCGGCGCGGCCAGGCCGGCCGCGATCGCGGCGGCGATGATGGAGCGCATTGGGATCCCCCCGGGGTGGTGACGTTCGTTACGGTTAAGCTCGCACGGGTCAGCGGGGGCGCCAACTAAATCCTCCCCCTCTGGGGGAGGGGGACCACGCGTAGCGTGGTGGAGGGGGCTCGCCCTGGCGCGACGGCGCCGCTACCGCGCGCCCACCTCCTCCCGCAACCCTTCCAGCACCGCCTCGAGATCCGCGAGCACCGCCCTGGCTGGAATCCGCACGATCCGAACGCCGCGGGCTGAAATCCACGCGTCGCGACGCGCGTCGTGGCGCATGGCGTCCGGCTGGTCGTGCCCCGAACCGTCGATCTCGACGGCCAGCTTCTGGGCGTCGCAATAGAAGTCGACAATGTAAGGACCGAACGGGTGCTGGCGTCGAAACTTGCAGCCCGCGAACCCGGCGCGCAGGACCCGCCACAGCACGACCTCGGGCAGGCTCATCCTCCGCCGAAGACGGCGTGCGCGCTCCACCGTCAGCTTCGGCGCGTCCATCGTCGCCCCCGGTCGGAGATGGAGCGTGTGGGTATGGGCCCCGGCGCGTCAAGCTGGAGCCCCCTCCACCGCCTTCGGCGGTCCCCCTCCCCCACGCGCGCTTCGCGCGCTCGGGGGAGGATTTGCCCCCCTCGCAACGTGGCGCCGCGGCCACGGCGGGGGCGCTCCGGACACGGATGGATAACAGCGTTATTGCAAAGCTTGCGCTCGCCTCGTAGGTGAACCCGCCCGCCGCGGACCCCTCCCCGGCGCGCTGACGGGGGATCCCATGAAGAAGCTGTTGTCCGCGTCCGCGGCCGTCGCCGCCCTGTTCGCCGCCGCTCCGGCCTTCGCCGGTTCGGGCTATGTCGACCTGAGCTACGCCGATCTCGACGCCGGCTTCGTCGACTTCAAGGCCGTCAACCTGGGCGGCGCGGCCGTGACCGAGATCGGCGGCGACTGGAACATCCAGGGCGAGGCCACCGTGCACCGCGTCGACGTCGACTTCTTCGGCCCGTCGACCAACCTGAACTTCACCGACGCCGGCCTGCACCTGTTCAAGCGCAACGACAGCTGGGCCGCCGGCGTCTACGCCGACAGCACCGACGTCTTGATGATGAGCGCCTGGGGCCTGGGCGTCGAAGGCGCCAAGTACTTCGACCGCGCCACGATCAACGGCTCGATCGGCCTCAACCAGGCCGAGGGCGGCCCGTTCTTCGGCGGCGACAACGTCGACGGCTGGAACGCCACCCTGGGCGCCACCTTCTTCGCCACCGACAACATCTCGATCGGCGCCGACGTCAAGCACATGGACGTCGAGGACCTGGACGCCACCGTCTGGGGCCTGACCGCCGAGTTCAAGCCGGACACCATGCCGGTGTCGTTCTTCGCCGGCTATCGCAGCCAGGACGAGAACTTCTTCGGCGAGGACTCCTCCAGCTGGCGCCTCGGCGTGCGCTGGAACTTCGGCTCCGGCTCGCTGAAGGAACGCGACCGTTCGGGCGCCTCCATGCACGGCGGCATGGGCTTCGCCGACGTCCTGTTCTGACCGGTATCTGAGACACCCTCCTCTCGAGGGACGACTTGGGGCCTCGCGGGCGACCGCGGGGCCCTTTCTTTGCGCACAGCTCTTCACGCCAGTCTTCACGCCAGGCCGAGGACGCCAAGTTGCGGACGCGTCCGGGACACGCCCTGTGGCCGCCCCGCCACGCCCGGGCGCAGATCGTTTGGCTCGAATACCAACGTTCTTGCAGGTAATGTGAAGCTTGGTCTAAGTCGCGCACAACCGCCGGGCGAACCGGCGGATGCACCCCGGGGGTTATCCAAATGAAGAAGCTTCTCGTCGCGTCCGCGGCCGCCGCCGCCCTGTTCGCCGCCGCTCCGGCCTTCGCCGGCGCCGGCCAGGTGGACCTCAGCTACTCCAACGTCGAAGACGAAGTGGACGTCATCAACCTGGGCGGCGCCGCCGTCACCGGGATCGGCGGCGACTGGAACATCCAGGGCGACGCTACCGTGCACCGCGTCGACACCGGCTTCGGCGCCATGAACTTCACCGACGCCGCCCTGCACCTGTTCAAGCGCACCGACGGCTTCGCCGCCGGCGTCTACCTCGACACCAGCGACGTCTCGATGGCCAGCGCCTGGGGCCTGGGCGTCGAAGGCGCCAAGTACTTCGACCAGGCGACCATCTCCGGCTCGCTGGGCATGAACACCATCGACATGATGGGCTCGGACGCCGACGGCTGGAACGCCTCGCTGGGCGCCACCTACTTCCCGACCGACAACATCGCCCTGGGCGCCTCGGTCAGCTACGCCGACATCGACTTCATCGACAGCGTCACCAGCTGGGGCCTGTCGGCCGAGTTCAAGCCGGAGACCATGCCGGTGTCGTTCTTCGCCGGCTACGCCAACCAGGACATCGCCAGCTTCAGCGGCGACGACGTCACCACCTGGACGCTGGGCCTGCGCTGGAACTTCGGCTCCGGCTCGCTGAAGGAGCGCGATCGCTCGGGCGCCTCGATGAAGGGCGGCATCAACATGGGCGACCTGCTCTTCTGATCTGGCCCGCCTGACTGAATGCGAAGGCCCCGCGGGCGACCGCGGGGCCTTTTTATTCCTCCCCCTCTGGGGGAGGGGGACCACCCGAAGGGTGGTGGAGGGG
>NZ_JAAIVC010000144.1 GCF_010975005.1 Caulobacter sp. 17J65-9
GAGCGCGGCGATGCGCACGGCGCTCATGCCCCAGCCGATCCGGCGCTCCTGCGGCAGGTAGCCGGCCAGGCCCGCGCGCGCGTCCGGGGCCACGTGGTGCGGCTCGCGGCCGAACAGGCGCACCCGCCCGGCCTTGGGCTTCACCAGGCCCAGCGCCGCCTTCAGCAAGGTGGTCTTGCCCGCGCCGTTGGGGCCGCACACGGCGGTCAGGGTCCCGGGCGCGAAGGCGGCGTCGACGCCCGACAGCACCTCGCGCCGGCCCAGCGCCACCGCCACGCCCTGGAATTCGAGGACCGCGCTCACGACCGCCAGCTCCGCGCCGCTCGCCAGGCGACGAAGGCGAACAGCGGCGCGCCGACCAGCGCGGTGAACACGCCCAGCTTCAGCTCCACCTCGGTCGGGGCCATGCGCGCGGCCAGATCAGCCAGCACCAGCATCAGCGCCCCGGCCAGGGCCGAAGGGACCAGCAGACGCGAGGGATCCTCGCGCACGGCGGCGCGCACGAGGTGCGGCGAGGCCAGGCCGACGAAGCCGATCACGCCAGCCATGGCCACTGACGCGCCGGTGGCGATCGAGGCGGCGGCCACCGCGGCCAGCTTCAGCCGGCGCATCGGCAGGCCCAGGGTGGCGGCGGTGTCTTCGCCGAGGGTCAGGGCCAGCAGCCCCCTGCCCGCATGAGCGGCCAGAACCACCGCCACGCCCAGCGGGGCCAGGCCCCAGGCGACGTCGCCCCAGTTGCGGTTCTCGACCGAGCCCAGCATCCAGGCCAGCACCTCGGCGGTGGCGATCGGCGACGGCGACAGGTTGAACACCAGGGCGGTGACCGCGCCGGCGAAGCTGGACAGGGCCACCCCGAACAGGATCAGCGCCTCGGGCTCGGGGAAGCGGGCCGCGAACAGCAGCAGGCACGCACCGGCCAGGGCCGCGCCGACCAGGGCCGAGGCCTCAACCGCGCCGGGCACGACCGCCAGGCCCAGCACGATGGTCAGGGCCGCGCCCAGCGCCGCGGACGCCGACACGCCCAGCACGCCGGGATCGGCCAGGGGGTTGCGCAGCAGCCCCTGCATCAGGGCGCCGGACAGGCCCAGGCACGCTCCCACCACCGCCGCCGCCGCCGCCCGCGGCGCCCGGATGCTCCAGAGGATTTCCCAAGGCGCGGAGCCGGGTTGGGTGAAGGCCTGAAGGTATTGGTCGAGGCTAAGGCGCGTTTCGCCCAGCGTCGTCGCCAGGACGAAGCCGGCGAGCAGCGCGACCACCAGGAAGAGATTGAGGCCGAGCCGCTTCATCGTTTCGGGGCCGACGCGGCCAGCCGCGCGCTCCCTTCCGCCACGAACCAGCCCGGGCACCCCAGGATAGCGCCCGGGAGAGAGGCGGCGCTCCGCTCCTTCGCCAGACGGCCGACCAGAGGGTGGCGGCCAGGCGCCCATCGCCCGCCGCGCACGGCGTCGAAGAAGCCCAGCACCAGCAGGCGCGGCGGGTCCAGCACCAGCTTCTCCAGGGACACCGAGTCGAACCACTGGCTGTCCGAGGCGCTCTTCAGCCCCGCGCCGTTCAGCATGGCTCCGATCAGGGTCTTGTTACCGGCGGTGAAGCCGCCCGGGGTCAGGTACAGCGCCTTTTCGCCCTTCCAGGCGCCGCGGCTGGCGGCCAGCTGGGCGTCCATGCGCGCCACCAGCTTCTCGCCCTGCGCCTGACGCCCCATGGCGGCGGCGACCTTGCGGACGTCGTCGCGCACGCCGTCGAAGTCCGAGGCGTCGTCGATGCCGACCACCTTCGCGCCACGGGCCTCCAGCGCGCGGACCAGCCGCTCGTCCCCGCCCCAGTAGCGGACCACCAGGGTCGGCCGTGCGGCCAGCGCGGCCTCCAGCGTCGGGCGGCGCTGCGGCAGGCCCTTCGCCTCGGCTTTCATCCAGGAATCGTCGTCGTCGGCCCGGGGCGACACGCCCACGATCGCCTCACGGGGCGCCAGCGCCACGACGTACTGGTCGGCGCACGAATCCAGCGACAGCACGCGCATTTCGCCCGCCCGGGCCGCGCCCGCGGCCAGCGCCACGGAGGCCGCCAGGATCAGGCCGAGGCGTCTCACCTCTGGAGGACGCCTTCGAACAGGGCGTCCATCATCCCCTTGATCAGCACGTCCTGCGCCGCCCACTCGAAGTACGGCTTGGTGATCATCAGGGCGATCAGGCCGTGGCCGCCTGCCCACAGGATCTGGGCCACCTGGTCGACATCGCCCTTGATCCGGCCGGTGGCGGCGGCTTCCGCCACCACCTTGGCGAAACGGTCGTAGGCCTGACGACCCAGGCGCTGGGCGACGTCCTGCGCGCCCTCGGTCGCCTCCAGCGGACGGGTCAGGAAGACCAGTCGGTAGGCGTTCGGGTTGGCCAGGCCGAAGTGCATGTAGGCTTCGGACATGGCGCGCAGCTTGGCGACCGGGTCCATCGGGCGCTCGTCGATCTCGGCGTTGGTCGCCAGCAGCCTTTCGAAGGCCTGCTCGCAGATCTCCAGCAGGATCTGCCCCTTGTCGCGGAAGTGCATGTACAGCGCGGTCGAGGACACCCCGACCTCCTCCGCGATCTTGCGGATGGTCGCGCCCTCGTAGCCGCACTCGACGAAGATCCGCTCGGCCGCCTCAAGGATTTCGCCCCGTCGGACATGGCCTTCGCCCTTGGGTTTGCGGGCGGAGCGGGCCGACTTCTGCAACACGACGGACACGGGACACCTCGACGCCAAGCCTCAGCTCTTGTCCTTGCTTACGCATTTTCCCTGCGTAGCCGCAACCGTCGCCCGCGTCGGGAACTCTCCGGACGACTGGACGCGCCGCCGCAGGAACGCGTAAGCGGGGCGCATGCCGCCCCGCGTCGCCGACATTCCCGACATCATGCGAACCCGCGCCTGGCGCGACTACGCCCTGCTGGACAGCGGCGACGGTCGCAAGCTGGAGCGCTATGGCCGCTTCACCGTGGTCCGCCCCGAGCCGCAGTGCTTCTGGGCGCCCAGCAAGCCCAAGCTGTGGGAGCGCCCGGACGCCGTGTTCGATCCCGACGGCGACGAAGACGAAGGCCGCTGGCGGTTCTCCAAGCCCGTGCCCGAGAGCTGGACGCTGGGCTGGGACACCGTGAAGTTCCACGGCCGCTTCACCGCCTTCCGCCACCTCGCCTTCTTCCCGGAGCAGGCGGCCAACTGGGCCTGGCTGAAGGACCGGGTCGAGCAGCTGGAACGTCCGCGGGTGCTGAACCTGTTCGGCTACACCGGCGTGGCCAGCCTGGTCTGCGCCGCCGCTGGCGCCCAGGTCACCCACGTCGACGCCTCCAAGAAGTCCGTCGCCTACGCCCGTGAAAACGCTGCGCTTTCCGGCCTGGAGAGCGCGCCGATCCGCTGGATCACCGAGGACGCGCGCAAATACGTCACCCGCGAGGTGAAGCGCGGCTCGCAGTACGAGGGGATCATCCTGGATCCGCCGAAGTACGGCCGCGGCCCGACCGGCGAGGTGTGGCGGCTGTTCGAAGACCTGCCGGAGCTGGCCCGCCAGTGCGCCGCCCTGCTCTCCGACCGAGCGTCCTTCCTGCTGCTCAACGCCTATGCCGCGCGGGTGTCCGGCCCGGCCCTGGCCGGCCTGCTGTCCGACGCCTGCGCCGAGCGCGGCGGGCGCATCGACTGGGGCGAGCTGGTGCTGTCGGAAGACGGCCCGAACGGGCGCGAGATCGGCCTGTCCTTCTTCGCCCGCTGGAGCGCCGAATGAGCGTCCGTCAGATCGCCTCCCTGACCAATCCGACGGTGAAGGCCGTGCGCGCGCTCCACATGAAGAAGGAGCGCGAGGCCACCGGCCTGTTCCTCGCCGAAGGGCTGAAGATCGTCATCGAGGCGCTGGACCAGGGTCGCGCGCCCAAGATGCTGATGTTCGGCAAGGAGGCCGACCACCCCTTGCTGGACCGCGCCGTGCGCGAAACGTTGGCGGCGCGCGGCGAGGTGATCGAGGTCACCCGCGAGATCCTCGAGAAGATCGCGCGGCGCGAGAACCCGCAGACCGTCATCGCGGTGTTCGAGCAGCGCACCACCGCGCTGGACGCGCTCGACCCGAAATCGGCGTCCGCCTGGGTGGCGCTGGAGCAGGTGCGCGATCCCGGCAATCTCGGCACGGTGATCCGCACCGCCGACGCGGCCGGCTGCGGCGGCGTGATCCTGATCGGCGAGACGGTCGACCCGTTCAGCGTCGAGGCGGTGCGCGCCACCATGGGCTCGATGTTCGCGCTTCCGATCGTGCGCACCTCGCGCGAGGCTTTCCTGGCCTGGCGCAAGACGTGGCCCGGCTCGGTGGTCGGCACTCTGCTCAGCGCCACCCACGGCTACCGCGACGCGCCCTACAAGGCCCCCACCCTGATCGTCATGGGCACCGAGCAGTCCGGTCTGACGCCGGAGGTGGCGGCCGCCTGCGACGTGAACGTGAAGATCCCCATGCGCGGCCGCGCCGACAGCCTGAACCTGGCCGTCGCCACCGGCGTCATGATCTACGCGGTGACGGACCAGGCGTAAGGCGCTGTTCCGGCTGGACGAACGCCCGGCGACCAGTGTTACCTCCCGCCGAAGCTTCGCCCGGGGGGACGGCTCATGAAAACCAGGACCTACATGCGCGTCGCGCGCTTCGGCGCGGCTTCGGCCGCCCTCGCCCTGCTCGCCGGATGCGGCGCCGCTCGCCCGGCCGAGAAGAAGACCGACACGCCGGCCGCCGTCGCGGCGTCGCAGGCCGCCGGGCCGGTGGTCGCGAGCTTCGACTGCGCCAAGGCGAGCACGGCGCTCGAAAAACTGATCTGCAGCGACGCGGCCCTGGCCAAGGCCGACCGCGACCTCGCCGCGGCCTACGCGGCCGCGCTGAAGCAGACGCCCGCCGAGTGGCGCGACCGCCTGCGCGACACCCAACGCGGCTGGCTGGCCTCCGCCGCAGCGGCTTGCAAGGCGGACGCCTCTTCGTGCGCTGAGTACTTTGAAAGCCGCACCCAGGCCCTGGGCGACACGCTCTCAGCCAAGGGCGGGCGCGAATTCGTCACCCTGACCACCTATCACGCGACCCGCGATCCGGACCTGGCCGGCCCCGAAGACGATCCGGCGCTGTGGGAGACCGCCCGGCTCCAGATCTCCCGACCCGACGCCGAAGAGCGGCGCTGGAACGCCATGGTCGCCGCCGGCCTCGACCGGATCATGGACCCGCCGCCCGTCTACGGCGGCGAAGGCTTTGTCGACCTGGCCAGCGTTGCGCCGGGGTTCATCGGCGCGCGCCTGCACCGGGTCCACGTGCGCGGGCCGGGCGGCGAAAGCCACCAGATCATTTCTGTGCCTTGGTCGCTGAAGCTCGGTCGCGCGCTTACGCCCGCGGACGTGTTCGTCGACCCCGCCGCCGCCAAGGAGACCGTCGCCCGCCTCGCCTTCGAGCAGTACCGGAAGGACGGTGACGCGGATTCCTCCGTCACCCTTGAGACCTTCCGAACGCTCACGGCCTACGACCGCTACTGGAACTACGAGGCCGCCGGGCTCTCACTCGCCTTCGACGATGACAACGAGTTCGGCGGCGCCCACCGGGCCCTGACGCTCGGCACGACCATCCCCTGGGCCGATCTCGCGCCCTATCTGCGCAAGGACCTGCCGTTCGACCTGAAGGCGCTGCGCGACATCGGCTAGACGAAAGACCTAAGCCGTCTCGGGCGTCACCGAGGGATCGTCGGCCAGCGGCTCCGGATCGGTCGGCAGCCGCCCGTTCAGGGCGGCGTCCAGGCGCTCGCGGTCCAGCTCGCCTTCCCAGCGGGCCACCACGAGGGTCGCCACGGCGTTGCCGATGAAGTTGGTGATCGAGCGACACTCCGACATGAAGCGGTCGACGCCCAGGATCAGGGCCATGCCGGCCACCGGCACCGAGGGCACCACCGACAGGGTGGCGGCCAGGGTGATGAAGCCCGATCCGGTGACGCCGGCCGCGCCCTTGGAGCTCAGCATGGCCACGCCGAGCAAGAGCGCCTGCTCCTCCCAGCTCAGGTGGATGTTCAGCGCCTGGGCGATGAACAGGGCGGCCAGGGTCATGTAGATGTTGGTGCCGTCGAGGTTGAACGAATAGCCGGTCGGCACGACCAGGCCGACCACCGACTTCGACGCCCCGGCCCGCTCCATCTTGTTGATCAGGCTGGGCAGGGCCGCCTCGGAGGAGCTGGTGCCCAGCACCAGCAGCAGCTCCTCGCGCAGGTAGCGGAGCAGCTTGAAGATCGAGAAGCCGTTGGCCCACGCGATCAGGCCCAGCACCACGACCACGAACAGGGCCGAGGTGGCGTAGAAAGTCCCGACCAGCAGGGCCAGGTTGGCGATCGCGCCGACCCCGTACTTGCCGATGGTGAAGGCGAAGGCGCCGAAGGCCCCGACCGGGGCGGCCCGCATCAGGATCCCCACCAGTCGGAAGAACGCGGCGCTGGTCGCGTTCAGGACGTCCAGCAGCGGCTGGCCGCGATCGCCGACCAGGGCCAGGGCCAGGCCGAACACCACCGAGAAGAACAGCACCTGCAGGATCGCGCCCTCGGCGAAGGCGCCGGTCACCGTGTCCGGGATGACGTTCAGCAGGAAGCCGACGATAGTCGTCTCGTGCGCCTTCTCGGCGTAGGTCGCGACCGCGCCGGAATCGAGGCTGGCGGGGTCGATGTTCAGCCCCGTCCCCGGCTGCACGACGTTGGCGACGACCAGGCCGACGATCAGGGCGAAGGTGGAGACCACCAGGAAGTAGCCCAGCGCCTTCAGCACCACGCGGCCGACCTCGCCGATGTCGCGCATGCCGGCGATGCCGGTGACGATGGTCAGGAAGATCACCGGGGCGATGACCATCTTCACCAGCTTGATGAAGGCGTCGCCCAGCGGCTTCAGCGCCACGCCCGTGTCGGGCCAGACGTGGCCGATCAGGGCGCCGACCGCGATCGCGACCAGCACCTGCACGTAGAGGCTGGTCCACCACCGCCCGCGTGCGCGCGGCTGCGTGTAAGCGTGCGACCCCATCCGAACCTCCCCCGATCGCCCCCGATCGTCAGATGCGGGTGAAGGTCGCCGATTCGACCGGCGGCTGCGAGGCCGGAGGCGGATCGCCCCCGGCCTCGCCGCGCGCTCAGTGCGAGGCTTCGGCCGCCTCGACCAGCTTCACGAACTCCTGGCGGGAGAAGTCGCGCGGCTCGCCGGCCAGGCGCGCGACGTCGGCGTAGGAGAACTGGCCCAGGTACTTGCCGCCCCGCAGCTTCTGGCCGAAGGCGGCCACCGCCGCGGCGAAGGCGAAGTCCCCCTGGGCCGGCTTTGCGTTCGTGGCCAGCGACGCGGCCAGCGGCTGGCGGATCAGCTTCGAGGTCGTCTCGTTCGGCAGCTTGTAGCGCAGCTCGACGAAGCCCAGCTCGTCAGCCTTGCCCGCGGCCGCCGGCGCGGCGGCGTAGCGGCCTTGCGGCAGCAGCGTCCCCTTCGAGCCGACCAGGGCGACCTCGTAGAGGGCGGTGACCTGGTGGCCGGCCCCGATGTCGCCGGCGTCGACCTTGTCGTTGGCGAAGTCCTCGGTCGCCAGCACCCGGTTCTCGTAGCCGATCAGCCGGTACTCGGCGACGACGGCCGGATTGAACTCGACCTGCACCTTCACGTCCTTGGCGATGGTGAACAGGGTCGAGGACAGCTCGTCCTGCAGGACCTTGCGGGCCTCGTTCATGCCGTCGATGTAGGCGTAATTGCCGTTTCCGGCGTCGGCGATCGCCTCCATCATCCAGTCGCTGTAATTGCCCTGGCCGAAGCCCAGCGCGGTCAGGGTGATGCCGTCGTCTCGGTTGCGCTCGACGACCTCCTTCAGCTTCTCCGGATCGCTGATGCCGACGTTGAAGTCGCCGTCGGTGGCCAGGATCACCCGGTTGATGCCGTCCTTGATGCGGTTGGCGCGCGCCACGGCGTAGGCCAGCTCGATCCCCTGCCCGCCCGCGGTCGAGCCGCCGGCCTCCAGCCGCTTGAGCGCGGCCTCGATCTTCTCCCGGTCGGCGGTCGGCTCCAGCACGACCCCGGCCGCGCCGGCGTAGACCACGATGGAGACCTTGTCGTCGGCGCGCAGCTGGCGGGCCAGCAGGCTCAGCGTCTGCTTGACCAGGGGCAGCTTGTCGTCGTCCGACATCGAGCCCGAGACGTCGACCAGGAACACCAGGTTGGCGGCCGGCCGCTGGGCGCGGTCGACGTCATAGCCGCGCAGCGCCACGCGCAGCAGCCGGGTGTTCGAGTTCCACGGCGTGACCGCCGCGTCGCTGGTCACCGAGAAGGGCTGGGCCCCGCTCTGCGGCTTGGGCAGGTCGTAGCGGAAGTAGTTGATCATCTCCTCGACCCGCACGGCGTCGGACGGCGGCGTGCGCCCCTGGTTGAGGAAGCGGCGGATGTTGGCGTAGGCGGCGGTGTCGACGTCCACCGCAAAGGTCGAGAACCGCTCGTCGGCGGCGCGCTTCACCGGGTTCTGCGCCAGCGCCTTGTAGCGCTCCATATCCGCTGGCGTGGGCGGTGCGACGCCTGGCGGCAGCTCCATGGCCGGCGCGGCCGCCGCGTCGGCGGCGGGGGCCATCTCATAGGCCGCTTCCTCGGTCTTCTTCGCGCATCCCGTCGCCAGGGCGGCCGCCAGAGCGACCGAAACCACCGTCAAACCCGCCTTCCCGTACGCCATCCGTGTCCCCTTCGAGCGGCCGTCCCCGGCCAAAGCCCACCGCCAAGCTTCCCCACAACCATGGGCTGAGAGAACGGCGCCGTTTTTTGGGCTGGAGCGAGGCGGCTCGAAGGCCGTTCGGCGAACTAGGTTCCGCGGGGCTTGGCGCGGGTGGTCGGGGGCGCGGTGGTCGGGTCTTCCGGCCAGGGGTGCTTGGGATAGCGGCCGCGCATGTCGGAGCGGACGTCGGCCCAGGAGCCCTTCCAGAAACCCGGCAGGTCCTTGGTCACCTGCACCGGCCGATGCGCCGGCGAGGTCAGGGCCAGGGTCAGCGGCGCGCGTCCGCCGGCGAGCGTCGGGTGCACGGTCAGGCCGAACAGCTCCTGCACCCGCACCTCGATCCGGGGACCGCCTTCCGCGCCGTAGTCGATCTTCAGGCGCGAGCCGGTCGGCGCCTCGAACCGCTCGGGCGCGTCGGCGTCGAGGCGCCGTTGCAGCTCCCACGGGATCAGGCCGATCAGGGCCTCGGACAGGGCGCCGGCGTCGACCTGCTTCAGCGAGGTCCGCCCCATGAGCAGCGGCGCCAGCCAGTCCTCGCGGCGCTCCAGCAGGGCGTCGTCGGACAGGTCGGGCCAGGCGGGATCGTAGCCGCGCAGGAAGGCCGCCCGTTCACGCAGGCTGCCCGAACGCTCGCTCCACGGCAGGACCGACAGGCCCTTGCGCTCGACCTCGTTCATCAGGGCGGCGGCGATCAGGGCCGGGTCGGGATCGTCGATCAGCCGCTCGTCCACCACGATGCGGCCCAACCGGCGCAGTTCGCGGGCGCGGATCTTGCCGCGCGGGTCGGGCTCGATCCGCTCCTCCACCTCCAGCCGGTCGGCGAAGGCGTCCAGCAGGGCTTCTTCGTCCAGCGGTGCGGCCAGCAGCACGCGGTCGCGGCTCTCCCCGCCCCCCAGTTCGCCGACCGCCAGCCAGGGCTCGCGCGCCAGGGCGTCGGTCGGCTCCAGGAACACGCCGCGGCCTGAGGCCAGCAGGTATTCGCCGGGCTTGCCGCGCGCCTTGGCGATCCGCTCGGGATAGGCCTCGGCCAGCAGCAGGCCGGGATCGGCCCCGTGGGCGCGTACGGTCTTCGCGTGCCTGACAGCGCTGTCGGCCCAGCGCTTGGCCAGCGCCTTGGCGTCGCGCGCCTTGGCCGAGCCGTCGCGTTCCAGCCGCTCCAGCCGGGTGCGCAGGTCGGTGTCGTTTCCGCCCAGGCCCCGCTCGGTCAGCAGGGCGGCGACGCGCCCGGCCTGCCCCGCGGCGCCGGCGGCGGCGCCCTCCACCACCATGTGCGCGAGCCTCGGCGGCAACGGCAGGTCGGCCAGGGCCCGGCCGTGCTC
>NZ_JAAIVC010000145.1 GCF_010975005.1 Caulobacter sp. 17J65-9
GACCGGGCCCGCGCCCGCCGCGGCGCAGGCGGCGGCCTCGGGCCTGAGCGCCGACGAGCAGTTCGCCCTGCGGACCGGCGGCGAGGGCGTGCCGGTCGCCCGCGCCTCGGCCCTGGCGCGTCCCGACTGGACCGTGGTGCAGGGCGCGGTCATTCCGGCCGTGCTGGAGACGGCGCTGAACTCCGACACCTCGGGCTACGCCCGGGCCATCGTCAGCCGGGACGTGCGCAGCTTCGACGGCTCGCGGGTGCTGGTCCCGCGCGGCAGCCGCCTGATCGGCCAGTACCGCAGCGGCCTCAGCGCCGGCCAGTCGCGCGCCTTCGTGATCTGGAGCCGGCTGGTGCGGCCGGACGGGACCTCGGTCCAGCTCGGCTCGCCGGCCATCGACGCCGAGGGCGCGGGCGGCCTGGCGGGGCAGGTCGACCGGCACTACGCCCAGCGCTACGGCGCGGCGGTCCTGCTGTCGCTGGTCTCCGGCCTGACGTCCGGCCTCGGCCGCTCGGGCGACACGGTGGTGGTCGGCGCGGGCGGGGCCCAGAGCGCCGCCGCCGAAGCGCTGCGCGCCCAGGCCTCGATCCCGCCCACGGTCCGGGTGCCGCTGGGCACGCCGATCCAGGTGTTCGTCGCCCGCGACCTCGACTTCTCGCCGCAATGAGCCAGGTCGCGCCGCTGGAGGGCGTCTATCTGCGCAGCTACCTGCGGCCGTTCGCGCCGTGGCTGGAGCGCGACGACGTCACCGAGATCCTGGTCAACGCGCCGGGCGAGATCTGGGTCGAGATCGCCGGCCAGGGCGGCATGCGCCGCGTCGAGGCGCCGGAGGTGGACGACCGCCTGCTGGAGCGGCTGGCGGCCCAGGTCGCGCGCCACACCCACCAGGGCGTCAACCGCGAGAACCCGCTGCTGGCCGCCGTCCTGCCGGGCGGAGAGCGGGTCCAGATGGTCGGGCCGCCCGCCACCCGCGCCGGCTGGGCGCTGGCCATCCGCCGCCACGTCGCCGCCGAGGTGCCGCTGGAGGCCTTCGAACCGCCGGCCGACGCGGACAACGGCGACGGGCTCCCGGCGGACGTCGATCCTCAGAGCGCGCCGCTGGACTGGCTGCGCGCGGCGGTGCGGGCGCGCAAGACCGTGCTGATCTCGGGCGGGACCTCGTCGGGCAAGACCACCTTCCTGAACAGCCTGCTGCGCCTGGTCCCCGCGGAGGAGCGGGTGGTGCTGGTCGAAGACACGCCCGAGATCGCCGTCGCCCAGCCGAACGCGGTGGGGCTGGTCGCGGTGAAGGGCGAACTGGGCGAGGCGCGGGTCGGGGTCGAGGACCTGCTGCAGGCGGCCCTGCGGCTGCGGCCCGACCGGATCATCGTGGGTGAGATCCGCGGGCGCGAGGCCGCCACCTTCCTGCGCGCCATCAACACCGGCCACTCAGGCTCGTTCACCACCGTCCACGCCAACTCGCCCGAAGGCGCCCTGGAGCAGATCGCGCTGATGGTCATGCAGTCGGGCCTGGCGCTCGGCCGGGCCGACACCATCGCCTACGTCACCTCGCTGGTCGACGTGATCGTCCAGCTGCGCCGCGACGGCGGCCGCCGCTACGTCAGCGATCTGCGGGTGCTGCGGGCGTGAGGGGCCGCCTCGCGCGCCCGGCTCAGGCCTCGACGCCCACCCCGATCGGGCAGGTCACGCCGGTGCCGCCGATGCCGCAATAGCCGCCCGGGTTCTTGGCCAGGTAGCCCTGGTGGTAGTCCTCGGCGTAGTAGAACTCGGTCGCCGGCAGCACCTCGGTGGTGATCGGGCCCAGGCCCTTGGCCTTCAGCGCCGCGTCATAGGCCGCCTTCGACGCCTCGGCCGCCGCCTCCTGGGCCTCGTCCGCGTAGTAGATCCCCGAGCGGTACTGGGTGCCGATGTCGCCGCCCTGGCGCATGCCCTGGGTCGGGTCGTGATTCTCCCAGAACACCTTCAAGAGGTCCGCATAGGTGATCTCGTGCGGGTTGAAGACCACCTCGACCACCTCGTTGTGGCCGGTGCGCCCGGTGCAGACCTCTTCGTAGGTCGGGTTGGGCGTGAAGCCGCCGGCGTAGCCCGTCGCGGTCACCCACACGCCCGGCAGCTTCCAGAACACCCGCTCCACGCCCCAGAAGCAGCCCATGCCGAACAGCGCCGTCTCGAAGCCTTCCGGATACGGCCCCTTCAGCGGCCGGCCGTTGACGTAGTGCACCTCGTCGGTGCGGATCGCCTCAGGGCGGCCCGGCAGGGCGGTCTCGCGGGTCGGCATGTCGAGCAGCTTGTCGGCGGCCATGGCGGGGTCTCCGGAACGGACGAAATTCGCCGCAGAACATAGGCCCTGCGCCGTCCGGCGCCAGAGGTCGAAGTTCGTCTAAAGCACGGCTTGTCCCCGGCCTCGCCATGAGTATATTGCGCGACCTTCGCGCCGCCGGGCTCAGCTCCGCCGCGACGTGGGGTGAGGTGGCCGAGTGGTTGAAGGCGCACGCCTGGAACGCGTGTATAGGGGAAACTCTATCGAGGGTTCGAATCCCTCTCTCACCGCCATCCTGCGCCACGCGCGGGATGGGCGACCGGAATCCCGGATCATTTCGACGTTCCCAATTACCGGCTGAGCGCCGTCCTCAGCAGGTCCACGGCCACCGCGCCCTGCTCGCCGTAGACCTTGTCCGGCCAGTCCGGGTCGAGGCGGTCGAGCGTCAGGAACAGGCCCAGGCCCATCTCCTGCGACCACCATTTGCGCCCGCCGCGCATCAGGTCCATCGCCGCGTCGTGCGACATGCCCGCGCCCTTCGGGTCGGACAGCCAGGCGTAGCCGGCCCAGTTGCCTGCCCCCTCGAAGGTCAGGAACACGTCCTCGACCTCGGCGAACTCGGCGTCCTTACCGGTGAAGCTGCGGGCGCGGCGCGCGTCGATCGAGGCCAGGGCCTCGGCCGCCAGCCGGCGGGTGTCGGCGAGGTCCCCGGCCGCGGCGGCGCGGTAGAACAGGTCGGTCTCGCGCGCGACGGCGGCGCTGAAGGCGGGATCGCTTCCGAAGCGCTTCTGGACGATGTCGTCGTCGGCCTCGGGGGGCAGCACGCCCTGGGCGGTCAGGGCGTCGAGCCGTCGGCCCAGCGCCGCGACCTGCCGGACGTGGCTGATTTCGTGCACGAACACGGCGTTCAGCAGGGCCGGCGGCCGGCCCCTCAGGGCCTGGGCCTGCTCCCAGACCTGCGGCAGGGCCATGACGAAGAACACGCGCCCGGTGCTGTTCTGGGCCGCGAAGGCCAGCGGCCGGGCCGGCACGGTCTTGCCGTCGGGCAGGCCGACCTCGCCGGCGTGCGGCGCGCTCCAGACCTTCAGCTCGCCCTCGCTGGTGCGCACCGACGCCTCCAGCGGCCGGTAGCCGTCCGGCGCCGCCGAGCCCGCCGCCGACAGCCGGTAGGCGCAGGCGGTGTCGAACAGCACGATCTCCGGCGGGGCGGCGGGCGGGAGGTTGAGGCGTGTGTCGCGCACCAGGTCCCAGGCGGCGAGCGCGCCGCGGGTCCAGGCGGCGGTCTCGCCCTGGAACGGGCAGGCGGGCTGGGCGGCCTCGCTGCCGCAGGCGGCCAGCAGGGCGGCGAAGCCCGCCGCGGCGAAGATGAGAGGGCGCGTTCGATCCATCCCCCTTCAACGGTTTCGGACCGCGAACGTGCGAGCTACAAGCACACGACCCTAGAGCCTGTTTAGAAACAGGCTCTAGATTCAAGAGTCTGAGCGCGTTCTGCTCGCAAAACCGAATTCACTTTTGCGGAACGCGCTCTGGGGAGGGGATCACAGTGACCTTCGACGAGTTCGACGCCGCCGCCAAAGCCCTGCCGGGCGTCACCTTCGACATCAAATGGGGCAAGGACCGGGTCTACTCGGTCGGCGACAAGATGTTCGCCGTGGCCGGCCAGCTGGGCGAAGAGGCCCCGCGCTGGTGCATGAAGGTCTCCGACGCCTCGTTCGAGCAGCTGTGCGAGGAGGGCGTGGCCGAGCCTGCTCCCTACATGGCGCGCAACAAGTGGGTGCTGTTCGCGAGCGCAGACGCGATCCCGGCCGACCAGCTGAAGGGCTACCTGGTCAACGCCCACGCCCTGATCGCCGCCAAGCTGTCGAAGAAGGCCCAGCGCGAGCTGGGGATGCTCTAGGCGCGCTCCGCCCGCGCCGCGTAGCAGCCGCGCTTCGCGTAGTGCAGCTGCACGTAGGCGGTGTCCGGCCGCGCCAGCATCGGCTCCAGCACCCGCTCCAGTTCCGCGCCGTCGACCAGGTCGGCGTCGACCATCAGGTGGCCGGCGTCGAAGGCGCGCACCGACAAGGGCCGGCGGCGAAGCGCGGCGGGCACGATCCCGACCGCGTCGAAGGCCGGCCCGGCCTCCTCGCGCACGAAGATCGCGTGGCGCGAGCGGTAGGGCGTGTCCGCCGGCTGGTGCTCGTAGTTCAGCAGCAGGACGGTCTCGCCCGGGGCGGCGTCGTCCAGGGTGATCCGGCACGGGGCGGCGTTCGGCGCCTCGACGACCACGCGGCTGACTCCGCGCGCGGCCAGCTCGGCGTCCGGACGGCCGATCAGGCGGGCGAAGTCGGCGGCCGGCAGGCCGGTGATGCGGAAGGTCATGGGGGAGGCTCCTTTGCAGGAAGCCTCGCGCCATGCGGGCCGCGGCGCGACCCGGATCTTGTGATCAGCTCAGGGTGACAGTGCGGGTCTTGCCGCCGCGGGTCTCGACCCGCTGCATGATCACCCGGCCCTCGGCCTCGCCGCCGACCGGCTTGACCGGGGCGATCACGAACCAGGCCCCGTCCGGCAGGCCCTGGAAGGCGAAGCCGCCCTTGGCGTCGCAGCGGACCGAGCGGACGTAGCGGCTGTAGTCGGCGCCGGCCTCGCCGACCTGGCGGCTGCGCACCTCGCTGACCGTGCGCACGGCCTTGTCGGGCGAGCCGTACAGACGCGCCATGCGGGCGCGCGAGTAGGGGGTGTCCGGCGTCAGGCCGACGGCGGCGCCGGCGCAGGTCCAGGCCTTGCCGTCCAGCTGATAGGCCACCTTGCCCAGGATCACGTTCGAACCCGCCCCGACCGACCAGGCGAAGTCGTCCGCCTTGAAGGTGTTGGCTGCGGTCGGCGGCGGCGGCGGCGCGGGCGTCACGGTGGCGCAGGCCGACAGGGTCGCGGCGGAGACGGCGAGGAGCAGGAGGCGTTTCATAGCTTAGCCTTAGCAAGTCCCCTCGCGGCTGAAAACGCCTGCGCCGCCGGCCGGTTGCCGCAGGCGGGCGGGGCGGAAGGCTGGTCCGCGCGGCGGATATCTGTCACGAGTGACGCCAAAGCCAAGCTCGCATTCGCAGGCGCAACGTGACCCAGCACAGCTCAGCTCCGCCCCGTACGGAACTCACCCTCCGAGGCCTGATCCTCGGCGCCCTCATCACCGTGGTGTTCACCGCGGCCAACGTCTTCCTCGGCCTGAAGGTCGGCCTGACCTTCGCCTCGTCGATCCCGGCGGCCGTGATCTCCATGGCCATCCTGCGCGGGTTCAAGAACTCGACCATCCAGGAAAACAACATCGTCCAGACCGTCGCCTCGGCGGCGGGCACCCTGTCGTCGGTGATCTTCGTCCTGCCGGGCCTGGTGATCGTCGGCTGGTGGTCGGGCTTCCCATTCTGGCAGGCCTTCGGCGTCTGCGCGCTGGGCGGCATCCTGGGCGTGATGTACTCGATCCCGCTGCGCCGGGCGCTGGTGACCAATTCCGACCTGCCCTATCCGGAAGGCGTCGCCGCCGCCGAAGTGCTGCAGGTCGGCGCCGGTGAAAAGGCGACCGACCCGGCCTCGGTGGCCGAGAGCAAGGCCGGGGTGGCGGTGATCACCGCCGGCGCGATCGCGGCGGCCGGCGTCGCCCTGACCAAGGCCATGAAGCTGCTGGTCGACGAGCCGGCCCGCTTCTTCACCGCGCCGTGGGGCGGGGTGACGGGCGTGCGTCCGGGCTTCTCGCTGGCCCTGATGGGCGTCGGCCACCTGGTCGGCGTCTCGGTCGGCTTCGCCATGCTGGTCGGCCTGGGCATCGCCTGGCTGTGGGGCGTGCCACACTATTCCTCGCTGGGCCCGATCACCGACATGGCGGCGGCCGGCGGCGCGGCCTTCCGGGAACACGTGCGCTACGTCGGCGCCGGCGTGATCGGCACGGCGGCGGTGTGGACCCTGATCAAGCTGGTGAAGCCCGTGGCCGGCGGCCTGGCCTCGGCCATCACCGCCCAGAAGCGCCGCGGCTCCGGCGAGACCCTGGAACGCACCGAGCAGGACATTCCGATCGGCATCGTCGGCCTGATCAGCCTGCTCAGCCTGATCCCGATCAGCGTGCTGCTGACCGGCTTCGTGCAGGGCGGCGCGCTGGCCTCCCTGACCGTGCCGCTGGTGGCCGCCGCGCTGGCCTACATCGTGGTCATCGGCCTGCTGGTCGCCGCCGTGGTCGGCTACATGGCCGGCCTGATCGGTTCGTCCAACAGCCCGCTGTCGGGCATCGGCATCCTGGCCGTGGTCGGCGCCGCCGGCCTGCTGGCCGTCTTCGTCAAGCCGCTGGTCGGCGACGCCGCCAGCCTGACCCTGATCGCCTTCGCCCTGTTCACCACCGCGGTGGTGTTCACCGTGGGCACCATCGCCAACGACAACCTGCAGGACCTGAAGACCGGCCAGCTGGTCGACGCCACGCCCTGGAAGCAGCAGGTCGCCCTGATCTTCGGCGTGCTGGCCGGCGCGGTGGTGATCCCGCCGGTGCTGGTCGTGCTGGGCCAGGCCTACGGCTACGCCGGGGTGGAGGGCGCGGGCGCCCACGCCCTGCCGGCGCCGCAGGCCAACCTGATCGCCGACCTGGCGCGCGGCATCCTGCGCGGCGACCTGCCGGAGGTCGAGATGCTGACCGGGGTCGCCATCGGCGCCTTCATCATCCTGGTCGACGAACTGCTGGGTAAGGCCAAGCTGATGCGCCTGCCGCCGCTGGCCGTGGGCCTGGGCATCTACCTGCCGATGTCCTCGACCCTGTTCGTGGTCATCGGCGCGGTGATCGGCCGGGTGTTCGAAGGCCTGGTCGGCAACAAGCCGTCGGGCGAGATCTCCAAGCGCCTGGGCGTGCTGTTGGCCTCGGGCCTGATCGTCGGCGAGAGCCTGTTCGGCGTGTTCAACGCCGGCATCGTCGCCGCCGCCCAGACCGGCCTGCTGGCCGGGCTCGGCATGGCCAAGGACGATCCGCGCGCCGAGGCCCCGCTGGCCCCGGTCTTCGCGAACACGTGGGTGGAGGGCGACCAGGCCCTGTTCCTGACCACCGGCCTGTTCATCCTGCTGGTGTTCGGCCTCTACGCCTGGACCGCCGCGCAGGGGCGCAAGGCGGCCAAGGCGGCCTGACGCAGGTCGGAGCGCAAACGATAGAGGCCGGGCGGCTCGCGTCGCCCGGCCTTTTTCTTTGCCCTCACCGCCCGAACGGCTGGCCGCGCACGGCGTCGTAGGCGGCGTCGAAGGCGGAGAGCGTCTTCCGGTCGGGCAGGTCGCAGGGCGTCGGCCGATCCTCGAAGCACAGGCTCGAGCCGCCGTCGAACGGGGCCCAGGCCGGCAGGCCCGGGCCGTTCGGATCGCCGGTGCGGGCGAAATTCACCCAGTAGCCGGCCATGGCGTCGGCCGCGGCGCGGTCGGCGGCGCTCCAGGCCCACGGCTCCTGGTCCAGGTGGTCGAACATGTACCAGAGCTCGGCGAAATGGCTGGCGCCCCAGTCCGCCCGCACCGAGCCGGCCGGGAAGGGCGGGTGGCGGTCGAAGCGGTACAGCCAGACCGGCGCGTGGCCGTGCTGCAGCCGCGCCCAGGCCCACATGTCCCAGCCGAAGCGCAGGTCGCGCTCCAGGTCGACGCGAGCGCGCTGCGCCTCCTCGTCGGTCGTGAAGGGATAGGCCGCCGCGATCTGCGGCGGCAGCGGGCCCCAGGCGCGGGTCAGCTTGTCGCCGAAGTTGGCGGCGGTGATCCCCGTCACGTCGGTGAGGGAGCGCGCCTCCTCGGCGTTGTAGCCGACCAGCACCGGCACCTCGGCCTGCCTGCCGGCGACATAGGCGTCGTAGGGCGACATCGGCATCACCCGGGGCTCGACCACGGGATGGCTGATCTGGTGCGCCTTGCCTTGCAGCAGTCGCGCCGCCGGCAGGGCGCGCAGCTCGGCCAACGAGCTGGCTCCGACCGAGGCGGCGTAGGCTTCGCCCTGCTTCTCGGCCTCGGCCAGCCCGTATTGGGGCGCCAGGCTCAGCGGCTCGAACAGGCCGCCGCTCTGGCCGATGGCGCGGTGGAACAGCCCCTTCGCCGCCGGCGAGGCGGTCAGCACCGACACCGACATGGCGCCGGCCGACTGGCCGAAGATGGTCACCTGGTCCGGATCGCCGCCGAACTCGGCGATGTTCCGGCGCACCCATTTGAGGGCGGCGATCTGGTCCATCAGCCCGTAATTGCCCGAGGCGCCCACGCCGGACTCGCGGCTGAGCTCGGGGTGGGCCAGGAAGCCCAGCGGGCCCAGCCGGTAGTTGACGCTGACCACCACCACGCCGCGCTTAGCCAGCCGGTCGCCCCAGTAGAGCGGCAGCGCCGTGGCGCCGTTGGTCCAGCCGCCGCCGTGGATGAACACCATCACCGGCGCGCGCCGCGCCCCGTGGGCCGGGGCCCAGACGTTCAGGTAGAGGCAGTCCTCGTCGACCTTCGGGTCCGGCTCGCCCGGCATGGAGACGCCCTGCTGCAGGCACGCCGGCGCGAAGGCCTTGGCCTGGCGCACGCCCGACCAGGCCCGCGCCGGTTGCGGCGGACGCCAGCGCAGCTCGCCCAGCGGCGGCGCCGCGTAGGGCACGCCCAGCCACGACGCGACCCCGTCGGCCTCGACGCCCCGCACGCGCCCGGTCTCGGTGCTCACGGTCGTCGCCGCAGCAGCCGGCGTGGCGCTCAGCAGCAGGGCCGCGGCGAGCGCCCAGATCCAATTCTTCTTCATCAAACACGCCTCCCGGACCAAGGCGTCGAGGGTGACCGGCCTCAGGCTTGTCCGGGAGTGCGCTCCGTCCCCGTCCGGCCGCAGTTCGTCACATACCGGCCGCCGCCGTGGACACGCCCGCGCGCGGACGCATACTTGCAGGCCCATGACCGCGTCCGCCGTCGCCCTTCCACAGCCTGTTCGCCCGGCGCCGTCCGACCGGCGCTGGATCGCGCTCGCCTTCGTCTACTGGCTGGTGGCGGTGACCATGCTGGAGCCCGGCAACATCGCCAGCGCGCTGGAAGCGGGGCAGCCGCCGTCCTGGTCGCGGGAGGTGCTGCGCATCCTCTGCGCCGGCCTGCTGGGCGCGTCGGCCACCCCGGTGCTGCTGATCCTGGCCCGCCGGGTCACGGCCGCGGCGACGGTGCGGAGCATCGCGGTGCAGGCCGCGGCCGTGCTGGCCCTGGCCTTCGGCCTGGTCGTCGTGTCCTGCCTGCTGGAGGCCTGGCTGCTGGACGGCCGGAGGCTGCCGTCAGTAGCCGGGGTCGGGCGCGAGCTGTCGGCCAACTGGCTGCTGGTGACGGTGCTGCTGGGCGGCTTCCTCGGCCTGATCCGGGCGGCCCGCGCCCGCACTGAGAGATCGGCGCCGGCGGCTGAGGCCGAGTCGGCGTGGCCCACCCACCTGCCGATCAAGGACCGCGCGCGGCTGATCCTGGTGGACCTGGCCGAGGTCGACTGGATCGAGACCCAGGGCAACTATCAGGCGCTGCATGCGGGCGAGGCCGTCCACCTGCTGCGCGACACCTCCGCCGGCCTGCAGGCGCGGCTCGACCCGGCCCGCTTCGTGCGTATCCACCGCCGCGCCGTGGTGGCGCTGGATCGCGTGGCCGAGGTGCGCGCCGGGGCCGACGGCGACGCGCTGGTGCGGCTCACCACCGGCGCCGAACTGCGCCTGGCTCGCAGCCGGCGCGAAGAGCTGCGCGCGCGGCTGGAGGCGGTC
>NZ_JAAIVC010000146.1 GCF_010975005.1 Caulobacter sp. 17J65-9
GTCGCCGCGGCCGCGCCTGGGCGACCGGCGAGGGCAACCTCGCCGCCACCCTGCTGGCCGTCACCGACCGCCGCCCGGCCGAGGCCGCCCAGGTCGCCTTCGTCGCCGCGCTGGCGGTGGCGGACGTGTTCGAGACCTGGGCCCCGGCCGCGGTCGTCTCCATCAAATGGCCGAACGACGTGCTGCTGGCGGGCCGCAAGGCCTCCGGCATCCTGATCGAGTCCGGCCCGACGCCCGACGGCCGCCTGTGGCTGGCGATCGGCTGCGGCCTGAACCTGGGCTATGCGCCTGACGACACGGAGCGGCCCGCTACCCGGCTGGCCGACCACCTGAGCGGCGACGTCGCGGCCTGTCCGACCCCGGATCAGGCCATGGAGGCCTTCCGCGCCGCCTTCGCGCGGCGGCTGGCCGACTGGGAGGCGTCCGGCTTCACGGCCGTGCTCACGGCCTGGACGGCGAAGGCTCAAGGGCTCGGCCAGGCGTGTGTGGCCCGGTTGGGCAATGAGACCATCGAAGGGATCGCCGAGGGGCTTGAGCCCGACGGGGCGCTGCGCCTGCGCACCGCCTCGGGCGAGCTGCGCCGGGTGACCGCCGGCGACGTGTTTTTCGCGGCGGCCTGAGGACGAGGGGGCGGGGACATGCTGCTGGCCATCGAGCAGGGCAACACCAACACGCTGTTCGCCGTCCATGACGGGGCGGACTGGATCGCCCAGTGGCGGACCGCCACCGAGGCCAGCCGCACGGCCGACGAATACGCCGTGTGGCTGCACCAACTGCTGCAGATGGCCGGGCTGTCGCTGAACGACCTGGACGGCTGCATCATCTCCACCGTGGTGCCGCAGTCGCTGTTCAACCTGCGCAACCTGTCGCGCCGCTACCTGCGCACCGAACCGCTGGTGGTCGGCGAGAACGCCGACCTCGGCATCGAGGTGCGCATCCAGAAGCCCTCCGAGGCCGGCGCCGACCGCCTGGTCAACGCCATCGGCGGCTTCATCGAATACGGCGGCCCGCTGATCCTGGTCGACAGCGGCACGGCCACCACCTTCGACGTAGTCGGCGAGGACGGCGGCTTCGAGGGCGGGGTGATCGCGCCCGGCATCAACCTGTCGCTGCAGGCCCTGCACTCCGCCGCCGCCAAGCTGCCCCGCATCGCCATCGAGCGTCCGAGCCACGTGATCGGCAAGGACACCGTCGGCGCCATGCAGGCCGGCGTGTTCTGGGGCTATGTCGGCCTCATCGAGCACCTGATCGACCGCATCAAGGCCGAGTACGGCCGTCCCATGACCGTCGTCGCAACCGGCGGGGTCGCCTCCCTGTTCGAGGGAGCGACGACCAAGATCGACCGGTTCGACTCCGACCTCACCATCCGCGGCCTGCTTGAAATCTGGCGGCGGAACACGAACTCCGCATCGAAATGAATCAAAAACAACAACAAGACGAACTCGTGTTCCTGCCGCTGGGCGGGTCGAACGAGATCGGGATGAACCTGAACTTCTACGGCTACGGCCCGGCGCACGCGCGCAAGTGGATCGTGGTCGACGTCGGCGTGACCTTCGGCGACCAGACCACGCCGGGCGTCGAGGTGATCGTCCCGGACGCCTCCTACATGGAGGGCGAGGACATCCTCGGCATCGTGCTGACCCACGCCCACGAGGACCACATCGGCGCCCTGGGCTGGCTGTGGCCGAAGCTGAAGGCGCCGATCTACGCCACCCCGTTCACCGCCTATCTGGTGCGCGAGAAGCTGCGCGACGCCGACCTGCTGGACGAGGTCGAGATCATCGAGGTGCCGCTGGGCGGCACGCTCAAGCTCGGGCCGTTCGACGTCACCCTGGTGACCATCACCCACTCGATCCCGGAGCCGAACGGCCTGGCGATCAAGACGCCGCTCGGCACCGTGCTGCACACCGGCGACTGGAAGATCGACGCCGACCCGGTGATCGGCGAGCGCACCGACGTCGACACCATCCGCCGCCTCGGCGACGAGGGCGTGCTGGCGATGGTGTGCGACTCCACCAACGTGTTCGTCGACGGCCACGCCGGCTCCGAGGGCGAGGTGAAGGTCGCCCTGGCCGCGCTGATCAAGACGCTGAAGGGCAAGGTGGCGGTGGCCTGCTTCGCCTCCAACGTCGCGCGCGTGGACAGCGTCGTCAGGGCCGCCGAAGCCGCCGGCCGGCGCGTCTGCCTGGTCGGCCGTTCGATGCACCGCATCACCGGCGCGGCCAAGTCGGTGGGCCTGCTGAAGGACGTGAAGGAGTTCATCCCTGAGGCGGAGGCCAAGTCCTTCCCCAAGGAGCAGATCCTCTACCTGTGCACCGGCAGCCAAGGCGAGCCGCGCGCGGCCCTGTCGCGCATCGCCGAGGGCAACCACCCGCACGTCAGCCTGGGGGAGGGGGACTCCTGCGTGTTCTCCTCGCGCGTGATCCCGGGCAACGAGATCCCGATCCGCAACCTGCAGAACAAGCTCGCCGACCGCGGCGTGCGGCTCTACACCGAGCGCGACCACCCGGGCATCCACGTCTCCGGCCACCCGTGCCGCGACGAGCTGAAAGAGATGTACCAGTGGGCGCGGCCGCAGATCGCCGTCCCCACCCACGGCGAGCGCCGCCACCTGCTCGAGCACTGCAACCTGGCCAGGGACATGCAGGTGCCGCAGGCCGTCGCGCCGCGGAACGGCGACATGGTCCGCCTGGCCCCCGGCAAGCCCGAGGTGATCGACGAGGTGCCGGCCGGCCGGCTGTTCGTCGACGGCGGCGTGCTGGTGCCGGAGGGCGGCGACGCGCTGCGTGAGCGCCGCCACGCGGCCCACAACGGCATGCTGTTCGTGTCCATGGCGCTGGACGCCAAGGGCAAGCTGGTCACCGATGTCGAGGTCCGCGGCCTCGGCTTGCCGGGCGACGAGGACTACACCATCGACGACGCCCTGGACGAACTGGCCGACGCCGCCGAGGAGGCCCTGAAGCGGCTGTCCAAGGACGACCGCGGCGAGGACGAAACGGTGGAGACTGCGGTCTCGCGGTCGGTGAAGAAGGCCGCCCAGCACATCTGGGACCGCCGCCCGATCGTCGAGACCATCGTCCTGCGCGTCTGAGCCGCGGGACGATCGGCTCAGGCGCGGACTAAAAGGCGAGAAACAAGGACCTAGTCGGGGAAACATGATCGGTCGCCTGAACCATGTCGGCGTGGCTACGCCGTCCATCGACGAGAGCGTGAAGCTCTATCGCGACCTGCTGGGCGCGACCCGTATCGGCGAGAAGTTCGCCCTGCCGGAACAGGGCGTGTGGGTCTGCTTCGTCGACCTGCCGAACAGCCAGATCGAACTGATCGAGCCGCACGGCGACGCCTCGCCCCTGCTGGGCTTCCTGGCCAAGAACCCCAAGGGCGGCCAGCACCACGTGTGCTTCGAGGTCGAAGACATCATCGCCGCCCGCGACGTCATGCGCGCCAAAGGCGCGAGCGTGCTGGGCACCGGCGAGCCGCGCATCGGCGCGCACGGCACGCCGGTGATCTTCCTGCACCCGAAGGACATGGGCGGCGTGCTGGTCGAACTGATGGAAACCCCGAAGGACGCGCACTGATGGGCCCGATGACGATGGTCGCCATCTACCTGGTCTGCTGGTGGACGGTGCTGTTCGCGGTGCTGCCGCTGGGCACCAAGACCCATGCGGAGATGGGCATCGACCTGAAGGACGGCGGCGACCCCGGCGCCCCGGTCAATCCCAACCTGAAGCGCAAGTTCATCACCACCACCTGGGTCTCGGCCATCGTGTGGCTGGTGGTCATGGTGGTGGTCTGGTCGGGCGTGATCCCGATGCCGAGCGCCCCGCCGGTTTAATCCTCCCCCTTTGGGGGAGGGGAACCACGCGAAGCGTGGTGGAGGGGGCTCGTCTGGGCGCAACGGAAGCCGCGCACTCCGCTGGAGCCCCCCACGGCGGCTTTCAGCCGCCTGCTCCCCCCAGCGCTTCGCTCGGGGGGAGATTGGTTGCCTTTGCTGCATTGCAGCGGCTAATTGGACGCTTCCTCGTTTTCGCTCCCCCGGATTCTCAGCCCATGCGCCTGTCGCGCTATTTCCTGCCTGTGCTCAAGGAGACGCCCTCCGAGGCGCAGATCGTCTCGCACCGCCTCATGCTGCGCGCCGGCATGATCCGCCAGGAGGCCGCCGGCATCTACGCCTGGCTGCCGCTGGGCTTCCGGGTGCTGAAGAAGATCGAGCAGATCGTGCGCGAGGAGCAGGAGCGGGCCGGGGCCGTCGAGCTCCTGATGCCGACCCTGCAGCTGGCCGACCTGTGGCGCGAGAGCGGTCGTTACGACGACTACGGCCAGGAGATGCTGCGCATCACCGACCGTCATGAGCGCGAGATGCTCTACGGCCCGACGAACGAGGAGATGATCACCGAGATCTTCCGCTCGTACGTGCGCAGCTACCGCGACCTGCCCAAGAACCTGTTCCACATCCAGTGGAAGTTCCGCGACGAGCAGCGCCCGCGCTTCGGCGTGATGCGCGGCCGCGAGTTCCTGATGAAGGACGCCTACTCGTTCGACCTGGACGAGGCGAACGCGCGCAAGGCCTACAACCGCATGTTCGTGGCCTATCTGAACACCTTCGCCCGCATGGGCCTGAAGGCCGTGCCGATGCGCGCCGACACCGGCCCGATCGGCGGCGACCTCAGCCACGAGTTCATCATCCTGGCCGACACCGGCGAGAGCCAGGTGTTCTGCCACAAGGACCTGGTCGACATGCCCGCGCCCGGCCCGAACGTGGACTGGGACGACCTGCAGGCGGTCGTCGACCAGCGCACGGCGCTGTACGCCGCCACCGAAGAGATGCACGACCAGGCCAGGTTCGAGGCCGAAGCGCCTGAAGGCGCTCGCCTTTCGGCCCGCGGCATCGAGGTCGGCCACATCTTCTACTTCGGCGAGAAGTACTCCAAGCCGATGAAGGCCGTGGTCGCCGGCCCCGACGGCGTCGAGCGCCCGGTGCACATGGGCTCCTACGGCGTGGGCGTGTCGCGCCTGATCGGCGCCATCATCGAGGCCAGCCACGACGAGAACGGCATCGTCTGGCCGGACCAGGTCGCGCCTTTCAAGGTCGGCCTGATCAACATGCGCCACGGCGACGAGGCGGTCGGCGCGGCCTGCGAGCAGGCCTATGCGGCCCTCACCAAGGCCGGCGTGGACGTGCTCTACGACGACCGCGACGAGCGCGCGGGCGGCAAGTTCGCCACCATGGACCTGATCGGCCTGCCCTGGCAGCTGATCATCGGGCCCAAGGGCCTGGCCGAAGGCGTGGTCGAACTGAAGCGTCGTGCGACCGGCGAACGCGAGACCTTGCCGTTGGAAGCCGCGCTGACCAAGTTGACGGCCGCGTAAGGACGAACCCCATTTGGGGGGAAGGGCGTTAGAGAGCTCAATGGCCGAGCTGCAATCCGCAAGACCCTTTTCCGCCTGGGAGCGGAACCTGGCGTTCCGCTACCTGCGCGCCAAGCGCAAGGAAGGCGGCGTCGCGCTGATCTCGATCATCTCCTTCGTCGGCATCACGCTGGCGGTGGCGGTGCTGATCATCGTGATGTCGGTGATGAACGGCTTCCGGGCCGACCTGCTGGGCCGCATGCTCGGCTTCAACGGGCACGCCTTCATCCAGGGCGCGCCGCTGAGCGCGCCGGACCGCGACGCCATGGTCGAGCGCCTGCGCGGCGTGCCCGGCGTGGTGCAGGTCTCTCCGCTGGTCGAGAACCAGGCCATCATCCTGGGCTCCGGCCAGGTGCAGGGCGCCCTGGTGCGCGGCGTCAGCCGCCGCACGCTGGAGGAGACCAAGCTGGTCTCCAAAAACATCCGCGCCGGCTCCAAGGACGGCTTCGGCGAGGGCGAGTACGGCGGCGACGTCGTGCTGCTGGGCGAAGTGCTGGCCATGAACCTGGGCCTCAGGCCCGGCGACCCGGTGACCATGATCTCGCCGTCGGGCGGCTCGACCGCCTTCGGCGCGGCGCCCCTGCGCAAGACCTTCCTGCTGGGCGGCACCTTCAACGTGGGCATGTCGCAGTTCGACGCGCTCTACGCCTACATGCCGCTGGAGCAGGCTCAGCTGTTCTTCGGCAAGGAAGGGCTGTGGGACGCGATCGAGATCACCGTCCAGAACCCTGACCAGATCGACAAGCTGAAGCCCGCCATCATCCAGGCGGCGGGCCCCGGCGCGCTGTTCACCGACTGGCGCGACCGCAACCGCGAGTTCTTCGACGCCTTGCAGGTCGAGCGTACGGTCATGCGCCTGATCCTGATGTTCATCGTGCTGATCGCGGCCATGAACATCATTTCGGGCCTGGTCATGCTGGTGAAGAACAAGAGCCGCGACATCGCCATCCTGCGCACCATGGGCGCCAGTCAGAGCGCGGTCCTGCGGATCTTCTTCATGGCCGGGGCCTCGATCGGCCTGGCCGGCACCTTCGCGGGCCTTTTGCTGGGGGTGCTGTTCTGCATCTTCATCGGCCCGATCCAGCACTTCGTGGAGTGGGTGACCGGCACGCGGGTGTTCGACCCGTCGATCTATTTCCTGGCCCAAATCCCCGCCAAGGTGGAGTGGTCCGAGGTCGCCTTCGTGGCCTTCTGGTCGATGCTGGCCGCCTGCCTGGCGACCCTGCCGCCGGCCTGGCGCGCGTCGAAACTCGATCCGGTGGAGGCGCTCCGCTATGAGTGAGCGTCCCGTTCTTTCGATCCGCGGCCTGCGCCGCACCTACGTCACCGGCGCCGGCCGGCTGGAGGTGCTGAAGGGCTGCGACCTGGACGTCCGTCCGGGCGAGGTGGTCGGCCTGATCGGGCCGTCCGGCTCGGGCAAGTCGTCCCTGCTGCACGCCGCCGGCCTGCTGGAGCACCCGGACGAGGGCGTCATCACCATCGACGGCCAGAACTGCTCGGACCTGTCGGAGCGCCAGCGCACCCGCCTGCGCCTGGCCGGCATCGGTTTCGTCTATCAGTTCCACCACTTGCTGCCGGAATTCACCGCGGTGGAGAACGTCGGCCTGCCGCTGCGCATCGCCGGCCGTCCGCGCGCCGAGTCCGAGGCGAGGGGGCGTGAGCTGCTGGTCACCTTGGGCCTGTCGGAGCGGCTGGAGCACCAGCCCTCGCAGATGTCCGGCGGCGAGCAGCAGCGCGTGGCCATCGCCCGCGCGCTCGCCAACAGGCCGCGTCTGCTGCTGGCCGACGAGCCGACGGGCAATCTCGACCCGAACAACTCCCGCGCCGTGTTCCAGGCCCTGCACGACCTGGTCCGCCAGCAGGGCGTCGCCGCCCTGGTCGCCACCCACAACATGGAGCTGGCCGGCTACATGGACCGGGTGTTCGCGCTGAAGGACGGCCACCTGGAAGAGCGCCCGGCCGAGAGCCACGCCTACTGAGCGGCTGCGCTTCGTCGCACGTGCGTCGCACGCGCGTTGAAAGACGCCGGTCTTCGTCCTAACCCTTGCTGAAAGGCGATAGGGGGAGACGATCATGCGTAACCTGCTGGCGACGACCGCGCTTGCGGCGCTTCTGCTCGCGACCGGCGCTGCGGCGCAGACGCCGGTGTCCGAACTGGCCAAGCCGCCGGCGGACGCGAAACGCTTCACCATCATGTCGCCAGCCGGCCGGCACGGCGAGATCCAGTACTGGACCGCGCCCGACGGCGCCGTGATGTCGCGGATGAGCCTGCTGCTGCGCGGCCAGGCCTGGGAGGAGGACGAGACCGTCCGCCTGGGCGCCGACGGCGCGATCGCTGAATACGAGCTGCGCGGATCGAGCCCGCAGGGCGACGTGGCGGAGACCTTCCGCGTCGCCGACGGCCTGGCCGTCTGGAAGTCGCAGATCGACGGCGGCTCGGCGAAGTACACGCGGCCCGCCTTCTACCTGCCGGCCGGCTTCTCGCCGATCGCGGGCAACCTTCCGATCGAGCGCATGATCGCCACCGGCCAGGACGTCGACATGCTGCCCGGCGGCCGCGCCCACGCCGAGAAGCTGGCCACCGCCACGGTCGGGACCGGCGCGAGCGCCCAGACCGTGACCGCCTGGTCGATCACGGGCCTCAGCGGCACGCCGTTCGCGGTGTGGACGGACGCCAACGGCGCGACCTTCGCCACCATCGGCGGCCTCAGCTTCATTCGGGCCGGCTACGAGGGCGACCAGCCGGCGCTGGAGAAGGCGCAGGATGAGGCCCTGGCGAGGAAGTCGCCGGAGCTGGCGCGCACCCTGGTCGAGACGCCGTCGGTTCCGGTGGCCTTCTACGACGTGCGCGCCTTCGTCGACGGCAAGCGCTTCGCCGAGCACCAGACCGTGGTGGTCGACAAGGGCAAGATCGTCGCGGTCGGTCCGATCGACAAGGTGAAGTTCCCCAAGGCGTCCCGGATCGTCGACGGCAAGGGCATGACCCTGACGCCGGGCCTGTGGGACGCCCACATGCACGTGGGCGACGACTACACCGGTCCCTCTGAGCTCTCGCTCGGCGTCACCTCGGTGCGCGATCCCGGCAACAACGACGCCCTGACCCAGGCCCGGCGCGCGCGCCGCGCCGCCGGCGAACTGCTGTCGCCGCACGTCTACGCCTCGTCGCTGATTGACGGGAAGGGACCCAACACCGCCCAGATCGCCAACGTCGCCGCCACCCGCGAGGAGGCGATCCAGCTGGTCGACGCCGCCAAGGCCAAGGGCCAGGTGGGCGTGAAGTTCTACGGCACCATGGATCCGGCCTGGATCGCTCCGGCGGCGGCCGAGGCCCACAAGCTGGGCCTGCACGTCCACGGCCACGTGCCGGCCGGCATGCGCCCGGCCCAGGCGATCGCCGCCGGCTACGACGAGGTCACCCACATCTACTTCGTGGCCATGCAGGCCATGCCCGACGACGTGGTGAACCACTCCAACGGCATCCAGCGCTTCCAGGGCGTGGGCCGCTACGCCAAGGACATGGACCTGAACGCCGAGCCGATGAAGTCGCTGATCGCCGACATGGCCAAGCGCGGCACGGCGGTGGACCCGACCCTGGTGGTGGCCGAGAGCCTGTTCGTCCCGGAGAACGGCGACCTGTCGCCGTCCTACGCGCCTTATGTGGGCACCCTGCCGCCGACGGTGGAGCGCGGCTTCCGCCAAGGCGGCTTCGCGCCGGCCGACGGGACCACTCGCGCCGACTTCCGCGCCAGCTTCAAGAAGCTGGTCGAGCTGGTGGGCGTCATGCACAAGGCCGGCGTGCCGATCGTGGCCGGCACCGACGGCTCGGGTCTGGAGCTGGTGCGCGAGCTGGAGCTCTACGTCGAGGCCGGCTTCACCCCGGCCGAAGCCCTGGCGGCGGCGACCTCCGTGCCGGCCCGCCTGGTCGGCGCCGACAAGCACACCGGCACGATCGCCGTGGGCATGGACGCCGACCTCGTGCTGGTCGACGGCGATCCGTCCAAGACCATCGGCGACCTGCGCCACACGCGTCTGGTCATGATGGACGGCAAGCTCATGGAAGCCGACAAGCTGCGCGCGGCCGTCGGCGTCCAGGGCCGGCCGGCCTTCGAGGCGGCGGAGTAAGCAAAACGGCGGCTGAAGGCGCTCAGGCCCAGCCCAGCGCCTTCAGCTCCGCCAGCCGGCGGCGCGCGACGGGAACTTCCAGCCCGGTGTCCAGCCGCAGCACGCCGGACCGGCCGCTCCGCGCGGAGGCGACGACGGCGGCGCGCGCCACCCACCACGAACGGTGGACCTGCGCGCCGTCCACGGCCGCCAGCTCGGCCACGGCGTCGGCCATGCGCATCAGCACCAGGGTGTCGCCGCGACGGGTGAAGACCCGCACGTAGTGGTCCTCCATGCCCAGGGCGACGACCTCCCGGCCCAGCCGCGGGGGCAGGCGCTCGAGCAGGCG
>NZ_JAAIVC010000147.1 GCF_010975005.1 Caulobacter sp. 17J65-9
CGGCGGCGGCGGGCGCCGGCGTCGTGACGGGCGCCGGGCTCTCGACCGCGGCCGCCGGGCGGCGCGTCAGGGCGTCGGGATTGGCGCGCAGCAGCCAGTGCGCCAGCCGCACGGTGACGACGACGATGGCCGCGTTCTGGGCCAGCGTGAACCAGTGCGGCATCCAGCCGAAGCCCAGGAAGGCGTCCACCGCGAAGTCGGTGAGCACCAGGGTCGCGACGGCGATCGGCACCACGATCCGCGCCGGGCGGCGGCCCTCGACGAGGTCGCCCTCGAGGCCGCGAAGAATGCGCCAGGCCAGGTTGGCCAGCATGACCGAGCCCAGCCCGATCAGCAGCCAGGACAGGTCGACGTCCTCCAGGCCGCTTCCGAGATAGCCGCGGTCCAGCAGGAAGACGAGAAACCAGGCCGCGCCGCCGCCGAGCTCGACCGGGCCCAGGCGGAAGTCGTCGTCGAACACGGCCAGGCAGAACCACCACAGGAAGATCACGGCGTTGCCGCTGAACACGCTCGCGACGGTCCGGACCAGGCCCGAGGCCTCCAGGGCGTCGTCGGGGGTGTTGACGGCCAGGAAGCCGGCCAGCCCCAGCGCGAAGGGCAGGAAGTAGCGGAACAGCCGCTCGCGCGGCGCATAGGACAGCAGCAGCAGGGCGAGGGTGACGAGCACGCCGGCGCCGCCCACCCGCAGAATGACGTCGAGATCCTGCAATGCCGTCCGCCTCCCGTCCCTCGTGCATACGGGGACCGCGGACAAAGAAAAAGGGCCGGAGCGTCGCCGCGCCGGCGCCGCGCATCGACGGCCGAGAAGGTGGGAGCTTGTCCAATCGTCCCGGTTCAAGAGTTGAGCCGCCGGATCGTCCAGTCCCGTCCGAGTTCCTTCCGCTACCGCCACGCCGGCGGACCGCGCCGGCCCGTCGAAGGAGGCCTCAATGAAATCGACCAAACCGTCCGCGGCCCTCGCCACGGTCGCCGCCCTGGCGATCGCCGTGTCGGCGGGCGTCGCGAACGCCGCGCCGGCGCCGTCGGGCCCCGGGGCAGTGAAGGACGTCGTGCTGGTGCACGGCGGGTTTGTGGACGGCTCCGGATGGCGCGGCGTCTACGACCAGCTGAAGGCGGACGGCTACAACGTGACCGTCGTCCAGAATCCCACCGTCTCCCTGGCCGACGACGTCGCCTACGCCAAACGGGCGATCGCAACGGCGCCCGGTCCGGTGATCCTCGTCGGTCACTCGTACGGTGGCGTGGTGATCTCGGAGGCCGGGACCGACCCGAAGGTGAAGGGGCTGGTCTATGTCGCCGCCTTCGCGCCGGACAAGGGCGAGTCCGTGCAGTCGCTGATCGCCAACCCGCCGCCCGGCGCGCCGGTCCCGCCGATCCTCCCGCCGCAGGACGGGTTTCTGATGCTGGACAAGGCGAAGTTCCACGCGGCCTTCGCTGGCGACGTCGACGCGAAGGAGGCCGCCTTCATGGCCGACAGCCAGGTCCCGTGGGGCGTGAACGCCCTGGCCGGCCAAGTGACGGCCCCAGCCTGGAAGACCCGGCCCAGCTGGTATCTCGTCGCCGCCGACGACCACATGATCCCGCCGCCCGCGCAGCGCACCATGGCCGGGCGCGCCGGCGCGACCGTGGTCGAAAGCCCCGGCAGCCACGCGGTGTACGTTTCCCGCCCGAAGACGGTGGCGGATCTGATCGAGACGGCCGCCCAGAGCGTGAGCGCCAAGGCGAAGTAGGCCTGGCGCCCCGTACGAAAAAGGGCCGGAGCGTCGCCGCCCCGGCCCTTCTCGTTTCGTCAGGCTGAGCCTGCCCGGATCACCAGATCCGGACGCGCTCGTCCGGCTTCACGTAGTACTTCTCGCCTTCCTTCACGCCGAAGGCGTCGTACCAGGCGTCGATGTTGCGCATCGGGCCGATGACGCGGAACTCCGGCGGCGAGTGCGGGTCGGAGACGACCTGCTGCTTCATGGCGTCGTCGCGGTACTTGCCACGCCACACCTGAGCCCAGCCGAGGAAGACGCGCTGGTCGCCGGTGATGCCGTCCAGAACCGGCGATTCCGCGCCGTTCAGGGACACGTGGTAGGCGTCCAGCGCCAGGGTGATGCCGGCCAGGTCGCCGATGTTCTCGCCCATGGTCAGGCCGCCCTGGACGTGGCTGCCCGGGATCGGCTCGTAGCTGTCGTACTGGGCGCCGAAGCGGTCGGTCTGGGCCTTGAACTTGGCCGCGTCCTCCGCCGTCCACCAGTCGCGCAGCGCGCCGTCGCCGTCCGACTTGCGGCCCTGGTCGTCGAAGCCGTGGCCGATCTCGTGGCCGATCACGCCGCCGATGCCGCCGTAGTTCACGGCCGCGTCCGCGTTCGGATCGAAGAAGGGCGGCTGCAGGATGGCGGCCGGGAACACGATCTCGTTGCGGGTCGAGGAGTAGTAGGCGTTCACGGTCTGCGGGGTCATGCCCCACTCTTCCTTGTCGACCGGCTTGCCGAGGCGCTCGACGTTGTACGCCCACTCGAACTTACCCGAGCGGACGACGTTGCCGTACAGGTCCGAGCCGTCGACGGTCAGGCCCGAATAGTCGCGCCACTTCGACGGATAGCCGATCTTCACGCCGAACTTGTCGAGCTTGGCCAGGGCCTGGGCCTGGGTCTCCGGGCTCATCCACGCCAGCTTGGTCTGGATGCGGGTCCGCAGGGCCGAGCGCAGGTCGCCGACCAGCTTCTCCATCTTCGCCTTGGATTCCGGCGGGAAGTACTCGGTCACGTATTCACGGCCGAGCGCCTCGCCCATCGCGCCTTCGGCGAAGCTCACGCCGCGCTTGGCGCGGGCGCGCTGCTGGGGCGCGCCCTGCAGGGTGTGCGAGCGGAACTCCCACTGGGCGTCAGCGAAGCGCTTGGACAGATACGGCGCGGCCTGATCGACCGTGTGGAAGGCCTGCCAGGCGCGCAGGGTCTCGATCGGGGTGTCGGCGAAGATCTTGGCGATCTTCGGGAAGGCGGTGTTTTCCGACACGATGGCGCGGTCGGCCTTCTGCAGGCCGGCGGCCTTCAGGTACTCGCTCCAGGCGAAGCCCGGGGCGTACTTCTGAAGCTGAGCCACGGTCATCGGGTTGTAGGTCTTGTCGTCGTCGCGACGATCGATGCGCGACCAGCTGACCTCGGCGATCTTGGTCTCCAGCGCGACGATGTCCTTCGCCGCCTGGGTCGAGTTCTCCCAGCCGACCTGGCGCAGCATGCGCGCGACGTAGGCCTCGTACGCGGTCTTTTTGTCCGCGAAGGTGTCTTTCAGGTAGTAGTCGCGGTCCGGCAGACCCAGGCCGCCCTGGAACAGGTACAGGGCGTTCATGGTGGGGTTCTTGCCGTCGGCGTCGACATAGGCGCCGAAGAAGGACGCGCCGAACACGCCGTTGGTGGCGCCCATCGAGCGGGCCATGTCGGCCTTGGTCTTGATCGCGCGGATCGCGTTCAGGTCCTTGGCCAGCGGGGCCGCGTCCAGCTGCTGGATGCGCGCTTCGTCCATGTAGCTGTTGTAGAGCGCGCCGATCTTGCCCTGGTCGCTGTCGGCGGCGGCGCCCGAGGCGGAGGCCTTCTCGACCAGCACCTTCAGGCGGTTGTCGGACAGTTCGCGCAGCAGGTCGAACGAGCCGTAGCGCGAGCGGTCGGACGGGATCACCAGGGCGTCCATCGCCTTGCCGTTGGCGTAGCGGAAGAAGCTGTCGCCCGGCTTCACGCTGGTGTCCATGCCGGCGGTGTCGAAGCCCCAGGCGCCGTACTTCGGCGCCTCGGTGCTGGTCCAGCCGGAACCGGCCGGGGCGGCGGCGTCGGCGGAAACGCCGAACAGCGAGACCTTGTCGCAGACCGAGTCGAGGCAGACGCGATCTTCCGCCTGCACGGCGGACGCGGCCGCCAGCGTCGCCATGGCGGCGGCGCAGAGCAGGAACTTCTTCATGGGAATTTCTTCCTCGCCTTATTCTCGAAAGACTGGCGGCGACTGTGAAGCATAAGCCCCAAGTCGTCCCTTAACATTCTGTCATGTTCGCCAGCCGGTCGGCGGGGGGCGCCGGATCGGTGGCCTTCCAACAAGTTTCACCCCGTCGTCGGGCGAAAATTTGACGAAGAACGGTGAAATCAAAGCGCCGCCGCAACGAAAAAGGGCCGGAGCGTCGCCGCTCCGGCCCGTCTCGTTTCGTCAGGCCTGAGCCCGCCGGATCACCAGATCCGGACGCGCTCGTCCGGCTTCACGTAGTACTTCTCGCCTTCCTGGACGCCGAAGGCCTGGTACCAGGCGTCGACGTTGCGCATCGGGCCGATCACGCGGAACTCGGCCGGCGAGTGCGGGTCGGAGACGACCTGCTGCTTCAGCGCCTCGTCGCGCGACTTGGAGCGCCACACCTGGGCCCAGCCGAGGAAGACGCGCTGGTCGCCGGTGATGCCGTCCAGCACCGGGGCTTCCGCGCCGTTCAGCGACACGTGGTAGGCGTCGAGCGCCAGGGTGATGCCGGCCAGGTCGCCGATGTTCTCGCCCATGGTCAGGCCGCCCTGGACGTGAGCGCCCGGGAGCGGCTCGTAGCTGTCGTACTGGGCGCCGAAGCGGTCGGTCTGGGCCTTGAACTTGGCCGCGTCCTCAGCCGTCCACCAGTCGCGCAGCACGCCGTGGCCGTCGGACTTGCGGCCCTGGTCGTCGAAGCCGTGGCCGATCTCGTGGCCGATCACGCCGCCGATGCCGCCGTAGTTGACGGCCGCGTCGGCGTTCGGATCGAAGAACGGCGGCTGCAGGATGGCGGCCGGGAACACGATCTCGTTGCGGGTGGACGAGTAGTAGGCGTTCACCGTCTGCGGGGTCATGCCCCACTCTTCCTTGTCGACCGGCTTGTTCAGCTTGGCGACGTCCTCGGCCCATTCGAAGGCGCTGGAGCGGGCGACGTTGCCGTACAGGTCCGACGCGTCGACGTTCAGGGCCGAATAGTCGCGCCACTTGGACGGATAGCCGATCTTCACGCCGAACTTGGAGAGCTTGTCGAGCGCCTGGGCCTTGGTCTCCGGGCTCATCCAGTCGAGCTTGGTCTCGATGCGGGTCTTCAGAGCCGACTTCAGGTCGGCGACCAGCTTCTCCATCTTCGCCTTGGATTCCGGCGGGAAGTACGCGGCGACGTATTCACGGCCGATGGCCTCGCCCATCGCGCCCTCGGCGAAGCTCACGCCGCGCTTGGCGCGCGTGCGCTGTTCCGGCGCGCCCGACAGGGTGTGCGAGCGGAACTCCCACTGGGCGTCGGAGAAGCGCTTGGACAGGTACGGGGCGGCCTGGTCGACGGTGTGGAAGGCCTGCCAGGCCTTCAGGGTCTCGACCGGGGTGTCCGCGAAGATCTGGGCGATCTTCGGCAGGGCGGTCTTCTGGCGGACGACCACCTTGTCGACCTTGCCGAGGCCGGCGGCGGCCAGCTGGCTCCGCCACGAGAAGCCCGGAGCGTACTTCTCCAGTTCGGCCACGGTCATCGGGTTGTAGGTCTTGTCGCGATCGCGGCTCTCGATCCGCGACCAGCTGACCTCGGCGATCTTGGTTTCGAGCGCGACGATGTCCTTGGCGGCCTGGCCGGCGTTCTCCCAGCCCACGTTGCGCAGCATGCGCGCGACATAGGCTTCGTACGCGGCCTTCTTATCGGCGAAGCTGTCCTTCAGGTAGAAGTCGCGGTCCGGCAGGCCCAGGCCCGACTGGACGACGTAGAGCGTGTTGCGATCCGGGTCCTTGGCGTCTTCCGAGATCCCGACGCCGAAGAACGACCGGCCGAAGCCGGCGTTGGAGGCGCCCATGGAGCGGGCCACGTCGGCCTTGGTCTTCAGCGCGCGGATCGCGTTCAGGTCCTTGGCCAGCGGGGCGGCGTCCAGCTGCTGGATGCGCGCTTCGTCCATGAAGCTGTTGTAGAGGGCGCCGATCTTGGCCTGGTCCGAGCCGGCCGCGGCGCCGGTGTCGGCGGCGGCCTTCTCGACCAGCACCTTCAGGCGGTTGTCGGACAGTTCGCGCAGCAGCGGGAACGAGCCGTAGGTCGACCGGTCGGACGGGATGACCAGAGCGTCCAGCGCCTTGCCGTTGGCGTAGCGGAAGAAGCTGTCGCCCGGCTTCACGCTGGTGTCCATGCCGGCGGTGTCGAAGCCCCACGTGCCGTACTTCGGCGCTTCGGTGCTGGTCCAGCCGGAGCCGCCCGCGGCCGGCGCGTCGGCGGCGACGCCGAACAGGGAAACCTTGTCGCAGACCGAGTCGAGGCAGACGCGGTCTTCGGCCTGCGCGGCAGACGCGGCCGCAAGCGCCGCCAGGGCGGCGGCGCAGAGCAGGAACTTCTTCATCGGAATTTCTTCTTCGCCTTGTTCTCGAAAGACTGGCGCGACTGTGGAGCAGGCCGCTCCAACCGCATCTTAAAATTCTGTCATGTTCGCGCGGCGCTCGGCGAACTACGCTCGGCCTGTGAACTTTCCGCCATGACTCCACGCTAGAGTCGTGGGGAGCTCAGGCGAGAGGTGGTCGAACGAATGCCGACGGAAGTGGCGCCCCAGGAATACAAGGACGTACTCGTTTTCCTGGCCGCGGCCAGCATCGTCGTGCCGCTGTTCCATCGCTTCAAACTGAGCCCGGTGCTGGGCTTCCTGCTGGCCGGCGTGCTGCTGGGCCCCGACGGCCTGGGCCGGCTGGCCGGCGACAACCCGTGGATCTCGGCCATCACCATCTCGGACGCCGACGAGATCCGGGTGTTCGCCGAGTTCGGCGTGGTCTTCCTGCTGTTCATGATCGGGCTGGAGCTCTCGTGGGAGCGCCTGCGGGCCATGAGGCGGCTGGTGTTCGGCTTCGGCATGGCCCAGGTCGTGGTCTGCGGCGGCTTGCTGGGGCTGTGCGCCTGGGCCTTGGGCCAGCCGCCGGCGGGCGCGGTGGCGCTGGGCCTGGCGCTCGCCCTGTCCTCCACCGCGCTGGTCATGCCGGTGCTGGCCGAGCGCAAGCGGCTGCACACCGGGGTCGGGCGCGCGGCCTTCTCGGTGCTGCTGGCCCAGGACCTGGCGGTCGCGCCGATCCTGGTCACCCTGACGGTGCTGGGCGGCATGGAGGCCGGTAACGGCGCTTCCTGGCTGACCGGCCTGCTGACCCTGGCGCCCGCTGCGCTCGCCCTGGCGGTCATCGTCGCGGTCGGGCGCCTCGTGCTGCGGCCGCTGTTCCAGCTGGTGGCGGGGTCCAAGAGCCAGGAGCTGTTCGTCGCCGCCTGCCTGCTGGTGGTGATCGGCGCCGGCGTCGCGGCCTCGGTCAGCGGCCTGTCCATGGCCATCGGCGCCTTCATCGCCGGGCTGCTGCTGGCCGAGACCGAGTTCCGCCGCGAGGTCGAGGTCAACATCGAGCCGTTCAAGGGCCTGTTGCTCGGCATGTTCTTCGTCTCGGTCGGCATCCGGCTGGACCTCGACGTGGTGCTGGCCGAGCCGATCGTGATCCTCAGCATCGCGGTCGGCCTCACCGCCCTGAAGATCGTCTCCATCTTCGGCGTCGCGCGGGCCTTCCGCCTGCCGCCGCGCATCGCGCTGGAGACGGCGATGGTGTTGGGCCCGGCCGGCGAATTCGCCTTCGTCATCCTGAACAGCGCGCTGGAGCACCGCCTGGTCGATCCGGGCTTCGAGCGCGCCGTGCTGATCGGGGCCACCGTCAGCTTCTTCGCCGTGCCGGCCCTGGCCTGGGCGGCCGAACGCCTGGCCGTGCGCGCGCCCGCAGCCCTCGAACCGGTCCCCGAGGCGGCGGAGGATCCCGAAGACGTGTCGGGGCAGGTGCTGATCGTCGGTTACGGGCGGGTCGGGCGGCTGGTGGGCGAAATGCTCCACCGCCACGACGTGGAGTTCTCCGCCGTCGACCTGAACGCCAAGCTCGTCGACGAGGCGCGCAAGGCGGGCGAGCGGGTCTATTTCGGCGACGCCGGCCGGGCCGAGTTCCTGGGCCGCTGCGGCATCGACAAGGTCGCCGCCGTGGTGGTGACCATGGACGCGCCGGGCAAGGTGGACGAGGTGGTGCAGACCGTCCGCGCGGCTCGCGAGGACGTCACGCTGATCGCCCGCGCCCGCGACGCGCGCCACGCCGCGCGCCTGTACCAGCTGGGCGCGACCGACGCCGTGCCGGAGACGGTGGAATCCAGCCTGCAGCTGGCCGAGAACACCCTGGTCGATCTGGGCAAGCCTATGGGGCTGGTGATCGCCTCGATCCACGAGAAGCGCGACGAGTTCCGCAAGCTGTTCCAGGAGAGCGCGCCGGACAAGCGCGAGACCCGGGCGGTGCGGGCGCGCGAGCCGCGCCGCTCTACAGGCTGATCTTGTCTACAGGCTGATCTTCAGGGGCGTCTTCAGATAGGTGCGCCCGTCGGCCTCGGCCGGGGGCAGGGCGCCGGCGCGGATGTTCACCTGCAGCGACGGCATCAGCAGCGCCGGCGGGTCCAGCGTGGCGTCGCGCTCGGTGCGCATCTGAACGAAGGCGTCCTCCGGCGCGTCGGCGCCGACATGCTTGTTGCCGGACTTCTCCGCCGCCACCGTGGTTTCCCAGGCGGGCGCCTCGCGCCCCGCGCCGGACGGATAGTCGTGGCCGACGAAGACGCGCGTCTTGGGCGGCAGGGCGAGGATGCGGTGGATCGACCGGTAGAGCGTGCGCGCGTCGCCGCCGGGGAAGTCGCACCGCGCGGTGCCGAAGTCCGGCATGAACAGGGTGTCGCCCACGAAGGCGGCGTCGCCGATCAGGTAGGTCACGCAGGCCGGCGTGTGGCCGGGCGTGTGCATCACCTTCACGTCCATCTGGCCCAGCAGGAAGGTCTCGCCGTCGGCGAAGCGGTCGTCGAAGGCCGAGCCGTCGGCGGCCACGTCGTTGGCCCCGAACACCGGCGCGAAGGTCTTCTGCACCTCGGTGATCCGTCCGCCGACCCCGAGCCGCGCGCCGGTCGCGCGCTTCAGCACCTGGGCGCCGGACAGGTGGTCGGCGTGGGCGTGGGTCTCCAGCACCCGCTCGATCCGCAGCCCCTGCGCGCCCGCGGCCTTCAACACCGCGTCGACCGACTCGCTCCAGACCCTGCCGGTCTTGGCGTCGAAATCGAGCACGGGGTCGATCACAGCCGCGGCCTTGGTCGCCGGGTCGGACACCAGGTAGGTGACCGTCGAGGTCCGCGTGTCGAAGAAGCCTTGAACGTCGGGGGACATGGCGGGAGCTCCCAAATGTCGCGTTCTACATATTAGCCATTGCTAAATTAGCAAGTGCTTATATATGCACGGCATGCTCGATCACGCTTCTCTAGACCGCGACCGTTTCGAGGCCAGCGCCGGAGCCGCCGCCAAGCTGCTCCGCGCGCTTTCGAACGAGCGGCGGCTGATGATCCTGTGCCTGCTCGGCGACGGTGAACTTTCCGTAGGCGCGCTGCAACAGCAACTCGACGTGTCCCAGTCGGCCCTGTCGCAGCACCTGGCGGTGCTGCGCGAGGAAGGGCTGGTGGACGTCCGCCGCCAGGGCCAGTCGATCTTCTACCGGGTCGCCGACCCGGCCGCCCTGCGGGTGATCGGGACCCTCGCCGAGATTTTCTGTCCCACGGAGTGATTATGTCGTCCCTGAAGCCGCTCGAGCCCGCCGCCGTCGCCCGCAAGCTGAAGGCCGGGACCATCACCCTGGTGGACGTGCGCGAAGCCGACGAGCGGGCGCGCGAGCGCATCGCCGGCGCGGTCGCCGCGCCGCTGTCCGCCTTCGAGACGGCCGCCGCCGCGATCGGCGCCGGCCGCGAGGTGGTGTTCCACTGCCGCTCCGGCGGCCGCACCACCGCCCACTGCGAC
>NZ_JAAIVC010000148.1 GCF_010975005.1 Caulobacter sp. 17J65-9
GCAATGGGCCGGCCAGGGCGCGCCGCTCGCCCGCGCCCTGCCGGCCGGCGAGCTGGTCCGCACCCTGGCCGAGGAACTCGCCGCCGCGCGCGGTTAGCCCTGCCCCTTGAAGCTCCGGAGCCGGCCCTCGCGTTCGCGCGCGTAGGCCGGCGTCCGCTCGGCGGTCAGCTCCCCATCCGACAGCGGCCGCCCGCAGGTCTCGCATAGCGGCCCCAGCCCCGCGGGGCCGCCGCAGGCGTCGTGGGTGAACTCCACCGCCCGCGCCTCGCCCGGCGCCTTGCACCAGGTCTCGCCCCAGGCGCGCAAGGCCAGCAGCACCGGGAAGAGGGCCCGGCCCTTCTCGGTGAGGTGATACTCGTGACGCAGCGGGCGTTGGCTGTAGGGCCGCCGCTCGATCAGGCCGTCGGCCTCCATCTGCTTCAGGCGCGCGGCGGCCATCTGCGGGGTCGCTTCGGTCCCGGCCTGGATCTCGTCGAACCGGCGCGCCCCCATGAACAGTTCACGCAGGACCAGGACCGTCCAGCGGTCCCCGACCAGGTCTTCCGCGCGAGCGACCGGACAGAGCGTCGGCGCGCGTTTCGTCGCTTTCTTTTCCATAGCCGCTCGCCCCTATGATTTTCATATCCATATGGCGCGTCATCGTGCCGGGGGCAACGAAAGGAACCGACCATGAGCGACAAACCCGCGGTGCTGATCACCGGCGCCTCCACCGGCATCGGCGCGGTCTACGCCGACCGCTTCGCCCGGCGCGGCCACGACCTGGTGCTGGTCGCGCGCGACCAGGCCCGGCTGGAGACCCTGGCCGAGCGCCTGGGCCGCGAGACCGGCGTCGCCATCGACGTCCTGCGCGCCGACCTGGCCGACGCCGCCGACCTGGCGAAGGTCGAGGACCGGCTGCGCGAGGACGCCCGCATCGGCGTGCTGGTCAACAACGCCGGCGCCAGCCTGCCCGGCGGCTTCCTCGACCAAAGCCCCGAGGCCGTGGCCGGGCTGCTGGCGCTCAACGTCACCGCCCTGGCCCGCCTGACCGCCGCGGTCGCCCCGCGCTTCGCCGCCGAAGGGCGGGGCGCGATCGTGAACCTGGGCTCGGTCATCGGCCTGGCCCCGGAGATGGGCGCGAGCGTCTACGGCGCGACCAAGGCCTTCGTGCTGTTCCTGTCCCAGAGCCTGCAGACCGAGCTCGGGCCCAAGGGCGTCTACGTCCAGGCCGTGCTGCCCGCCGCCACCCGCACCGAGATCTGGGCGCGGGCCGGCAAGGACGTGAACGCCCTGCCCGCGGTCATGGAGGTCGACGAGCTGGTCGACGCGGCCCTGGTCGGCTTCGACCGGCGCGAGCCGGTCACCATTCCGCCCCTGCCGGACGCGGCCCAGTGGGCGGCTTCCGAGGCCGCGCGCCAGGCCCTGCTGCCCGGCTTCGCCAACGCCCGCGCCGCCGAACGTTATCGGCAGGCTTGAGGCGCTCGTGCCGGTCCTGAACGCACTCTTGAGGCGCCTGACGCTGATCGCCCGCGTCGGCGCCGCCGGCCTGACGGTCTCCGGCCTGGCCGTGCTCGAGGTCGCCCGTCCTCAGGCGACGCCCTGCCCGATCACCGCGCCCGGGCCCAGGCGGCGTGGCGAGGACGACGCCTAGGCGCCGGCCTCACGTCTCCCGGAACGACCGCCACATGGTCTGCTCCAGCGGCTCCAGGAGATACTGAAGCGCCGTCCGCTTCCTGAGCGCGACAACGACCTGGACCGGCAGGCCGGGCTTCAGGCCGGTGTCGCCGCCCCGCCGTTCGGCCAGGGCGGCCAGCTGCGCCGGCGGCACCGCCACCTCGGCGCGGAAATAGCGGACGCCGGTGCGTTCGTCGGTGAAGCTGTCGGCGGACAGCCGGGTCAGGCGGCCGGTGATCTTGGGGAGGTCGCGCTGGTGGAAGGACGGGAAGCGCACCTCGGCCGGCTGGCCGACGCGCAGGCCGTCGGCGTCGTTGGGCGACACCCGCGCCTCGACCACCAGCGGCGCGCCGCGGGGCACGATCTCCATCAGGGCCTGGCCGGGCTGGACCACGCCGCCGACGGTGAAGACGCTTAAGCCGACCACGTCGCCGGCCACCGGCGCGCGCACCTGGGCGCGGGCCAGCTGCTCGCGCGCGGCGCTCAGGCGCGGCTCCACTTCGTTCAGCTGCTCTTCGCCGCGGCGCAACTGGTCGACCACCTCTTCCAGCGACTGGCGCTCCAGCGAGACCATCTGCATGCGGGTCTCGCCGATCGCCTCGCGGGCGCGGGCGGTGTCCGCGCGCAATGCGCCGTCCTCGCCCCGCAGGCCGGCGGCCGAGCGCTCCAGGGCGCGCACCCGGGTCTTGGGCGCATAGCCGCGCTGCTCCAGCGAGCGCATGCCGTCCAGCTCTTCGAGGACCAGGCGCTGCTGCTCGCTGTTGGCGTCGAGCTGACGGCCCTGGCCCTGGATCTGCTGTTCCAGCTGGCCGACCCTCTGGGCGAGGACGCCGCGCTGCGAGGCCATGGCCTGGCGGTGCGCGGTGAACTGCATGCGTTCCAGGCGCAGGGCCTGATCCGCCAGCTCACGGTCCTCGGCCGGCAGGGCGGCGAACTCGGGCGGCGGGGCGAGGGCGGCGAGACCGTCGCGTTCGGCGATCAGGCGCGCGCGCTGGGCTTTCAGCGACAGGACCTGACTGGTCAGGGCCCGCTCGGTCGCGCGCAGCTCGCCGGCGGCGACCTCGATCAGCACCTGGCCTTGCGCGACCCGGTCGCCCTCCTTGACCCGCAGCGCGGTGATCACGCCGCCTTCGCGATGCTGCACAGCCTGGCGATTGCCCGAGACGGCGACGACGCCCTGCGCGTGCGCGCCCGCGTCGAGCGGGGCGAAGGCGGCCCAACCCAGGAAACCCACGAAGAACGCGCCGGCCAGCGCGCCGCCGATGCGCGTCTCGACGCCGGCGTCGTCGCGGAACGGCTCCACTCGGGCGACGGACGTTTGAGAAACCAGGGTCATGCTCAGCTCGCCGCCTTGAGGCGCTTGGTTTCGGGCCGCGGCGCGGGTGTGGCCTCGGGCGCGGCGAGCCTGGCTGTGACCTCCGCCCGCGGGCCGGACATCTCGACGACGCCGTCGCGCAGGACCACCAGCCGGTCGGCCATGGCCAACACACCGGTGCGATGGGCCACGATCAACACCGCGGCGCCGCGCGCCTTCAGCTGGCGCATGGCGTTCAGCAGGGCGGCCTCGCCCTCGCCGTCGAGGTTGGAGTTGGGCTCGTCCAGCACGACGAGCACCGGATCGCGGAAGAGCGCGCGAGCCAGGGCCACCCGCTGGGCCTGGCCGCCGGACAGGCCGCGACCGGCCGGGCCGAGGGCGGTGTCGTAGCCCTGCGGCAGGCGCAGAATCATCTCGTGCGCGCCGGCCGCCATGGCCGCGGCGACCACGTCGGCGTCGATGGTCGCGGCCTCGGCGCCCGTCCAACCGGCGAAGCGTGAAATGTTGTCGCGAACCGTACCGGCGAACAGGGCGCTGTCCTGGGGCAGGTAGCCGACGTGGGCGGCCAGGCGGTCGCCGCCCCAGTCCTTCACGTCGGCGCCGCCGACCCGCACGACGCCGTGGTCGGGTGAGAGGGCGCCCGCCGCGATCCGCGCCAGGGTGGTCTTGCCCGCGCCGCTGGGGCCGACCAGGCCGACGATCTCGCCGGGCCGCACGGCCAGGGCGACGTTCTTCAGCAGGAACTGCTCGGCGCCCGCGCGCACGGTTACGCTCTCGACCTGCAGCAGCCCCTTGGGGGCAGGCAGGGCGGTCGCGCGGACCTCGGGCGGCGACTGCTCGAACAGCTCCACCAGGGTGCGCAGGGCGGCGCGGCCCTGGACGATGCCGGCCCAGGCCCCGACCACCTGCTCGACCGGTTGCAGCGCCCGGCTGAGCAGGACCGAGGCGGCCATGACCGCGCCGCCGGAGATCTGGCCCTCGACGGCGAGATAGGCGCCGGCGCCCAGCGCCAGCGATTGAAGCGTCAGGCGCAGGAACTTGATCGCGCCGGAATACTGGCCGCCCAGGAACTGCGCGCCGGCTTGGAGCGTCGTGGCGTTCTGGCGCTCGGCCAGTTGGCGGCCGACCATGGCCTGGCGCATGCCCAGCGCGCGCACCACGTCGGCCGAGGCGCCGACCGCCTCCTGGGCGGCGTAGGCGGCGGCGGCGGCCTGACCGGCCGCCTGCAGCTTGGACTTGGTCCCGCGCTCGTTGAGCACCGCCAGGGTCAGCAGCAGCGCGCCGCCGACCAGGGTGAGCGCGCCCAGCAGCGGGTGCAAAAAGAAGCACAGCAGCAGGTAGATCGGCGTCCAGGGCGTATCCATCAGCGCCAGCACGCCCGGTCCGGACAGCACTTGCCGGCAGGCGTCGAGGTCGCGCATGGCCTGGCCCGCGCGCGGCGCCCCCGGCCCCATCCGGCGCGCCATCACCCGGCCGAGCACCTCGCCGGCGAGCAGACGGTCCAGCCGCAGGCCCGCGCGGATCAGCAGGCGCGAACGCATCGCGTCCAGCCCAGCCAGGGTTCCCAGCGCGAAGACGATGACGACCGTGAGGAAGACCAGGGTCATCTCGCCGCCGGTCGGGATCACCCGGTCGTAGACCTGCATCATGTACAGGGTCGGCGCGAGGTAGAGGACGTTGACCAGGGCGCTGAACACGCCGGCGGTCAGAAGGTGGCGCTTGCAGGCGCGAAGGGCGCCGGCCAGCGGCTCTGGCGCGCCTTGAACCGGACCGTCCCGCCGAAACACAGCTTGCCCCCCGTACGCGCGCCGCCGGGGCGGAACCGTTCGCGACCCGAAATCAAAGTCCAGCGCCGAACGACGGGCTCGGCCACGGAAGCGATCAAAGCCGGCGCCCCGCTCAGCCGGGGCCGTCCCGACGCCCCCGATTTGGCGCAGGACACGCGGCCGCGCTTCCTCCGTTCGGAGGAGAACAGGGGCGGATCGCCGGCTTGGCCAACCCCGGCGCGCGACCGGACGAATCCAGGCCAAACCGCCGGTGTCGTTGAGATTTCTGGAGAGCGTGGCGGCCCCGGCAGGACTCGAACCTGCGACCTTCGCTTTAGGAAAGCGCTGCTCTATCCGGCTGAGCTACGGAGCCACGCGCCTCAGATAGCCGCCGACGCGGCGCAAGGAAAGGGCGTCCGGCGCGCGCGGCTGGGGGCGGGACGGGTTTGTGGCCGAGCTCGAATCATCTACCATTAGTAGTAGGGAACAAAGACTGAATCGGGCGATGTCGCTGATTCGGTCATGATTCGTTTCGCCGCTGTTCGGGGCGCCTGGCGCACCTTGTTAAGCTCAGGCGGCGAGCTGCTTCTCCACCCACCCCGCGAACGCGTCCATGAACGCCTGCAGGAATTTGCGGGTGTCGTCGTTGTTCACCCGGCCCGCCTCGTCGAACAGCTTGTGAGCCCCGCCGACATAGGCTTCCGGCTGCTGCAGCGGCCGCACGTCCAGGAACACCAGGGACTGGCGCAGGTGATGGTTGGCCCCGAAGCCGCCGATCGCGCCGGGCGAGGCGCTGATCACGGCGCCCGGCTTGCCGGCCCAGGCGCTGTGGCCGTAAGGGCGTGAGCCGACGTCGATGGCGTTCTTCAGCACGCCGGGGACCGAGCGGTTGTACTCGGGCGTCACGAACAGCACCGCCTCGGCCCGGCCGATCCGCTCGCGGAAGGCCCGCCAGGCGGGCGGCGGATCCTCATCGAGATCGGCGTTGTAGAGCGGCAGGTCGCCGATCGGGACGATCTCCAGCTTCAGGCTCGCCGGCGCGAGCTCCTGCAGGGCGTGGGCGAGCTTCAGGTTCAGCGAGCCCTTGCGCAGGCTGCCGACCAGGACGGCGACGTCGCGGGGCGAGCTCATTCGGTTGTTCTCGAAAGCGAATCCCGAGGGCGAGAACAGAGGTCGCCGCGCGTTGTTTCATTCCGAGAGCGGAAAACCATCCTTTCATGATTGCCGGTGCAGACTGATCCGAACGGCCGCCTCAGAAGGAGCGGACCGGTGCGGGGATCGACGGTTGGACGAAGCGCCACTCCAGGTTCGCGGCGGCCTGTTTCTGGGCATAGCCGAAGCCAGCCAGAACGCTCTGGCCGTGCTTCGGCGCGACGGCCGCGTGACCTTCATGAACCGGCGCGGGCTGGACTTGCTGCAGGCCGGCGAGCTGGCCGTGACCCGCGGCCACAGCTGGCATTCGCTCTGGCCGGCCGAGCACGCCGCCGCCGCCCAGCACGCGGTTGAGACCGCGGCCGCCGGCCAGACCAAGAGCTTCCGCGTGTTCCTGGCCGCCGAGGCTGGCGCGCCGCGCTGGTGGGACACGGTGGTGTCGCCGGTCTTCGACCGGGCCGGCCGGGTGATCAGGGTCCTGACCCAGTCGCGCGACGTCACCGCCGAGATCGAGACCCAGTCCTTCCTCGACACCATCATCGACCACGTCCCGGCCGTGCTCTACGCCAAGGACGCGCGCAGCGGCCGCTACGTGCTGATGAACCAGGCCGCCGAACGCGTGTTCGGGGTCGAGCGCGACGACGTGCTGGGCCGCACCGACGCCGACCTGATGCCGGGCCGCCTGGCCGCGCTGCGCCGGCGCCTCGACCAGAGCGTGGTCCGCTCCGGCCGGGTGCATCTGGAAGAGATGGAGATCCCGGTCGCGAACGGGGCCAAGCGCCGATTCCGCGGCCGCTCGCTGGCCACCTACGGCGACGAGGGCGCGCGCCACATCATCGGCGTGGCCGAGGACGTCACCGACGAACACGCCGCGGCCGAAGCGCTGAAGGCGGCGGTCGAACACGCCGAGTCCGCCAACCGCGCCAAGAGCGAATTCCTCGCCAATATGAGCCACGAGATCCGCACGCCGCTGAACGGCGTGGTGGGCGTGGCCGACGTCCTCGCCCGCACCCAGCTCAGCCCCGCCCAGCGCGAGATGGTCGAGCTGATCCGCGCCTCCGGCGAGACGCTGGAACGCCTGCTGTCTGAGGTCCTGGACCTCGCCCGCGTCGAGTCCGGCCAGGTCGAGATCCAGGTCGAAGCCTTCCACCTGGGCGACGCCCTGCGCTCGGTCGCCGGCCTGCTGGCCCTGCGCGCCGAGGAGAAGGGCGTGGCCTTCCGCGTCGAGATCCCCGCGACCGCCGACGGCTGGGTCCTGGGCGACGCCGTACGCCTGAAGCAGATCCTGACCAACCTGCTGTCCAACGCGGTGAAGTTCACCGAGTGGGGCGAGGTTCGCCTGAAGGCGGCCTGCGACGCCGACGGCGCCTGGCGCTTCGAGGTCAGCGACACCGGCGTCGGCTTCGACGCCGCCGACAAGGAACGCGTGTTCGGCCGCTTCCAGCAGGCCGACGGCTCCATCACCCGCCGCTTCGGCGGCACGGGCCTGGGCCTGGCCATCTCGCGCCAGCTGGCCGAGCTGATGAGCGGCGACCTGGATTGCGACTCCACGCCGGGCGAAGGCTCGACATTCACCCTGCAGCTGCCGTTGGCGCAGGCCGAGGCCCCGCGCTCGGTGACCAGCGCCCAGGAGGCCTTCGAGGAGACCGCCGGGGCCGACGACCGTCCGATGCGCGTCTTGCTGGCCGACGACCACCCGACCAACCGCAAGGTGGTCGAGCTGATCCTCGATCAGGTCGGCGTCGAGATGGTCTCGGTCGAGAACGGCCAGGAGGCGCTGGACGCCTTCCGCGAGCTGCCGGCCTTCGACCTGGTGCTGATGGACATGCAGATGCCGTTCATGGACGGCCTGACCGCCACCCGCGAGATCCGCCGCTGGGAGGCCCAGCAGGGCCTGCCGCGCACGCCGATCCACATGCTCACCGCCAACGCCCTGGCCGAGCACCTGGAGGCCGGACGCGCCGCCGGCGCCGACCGTCACCTGGCCAAGCCGATCGCCGCCGACCGACTGATCGCCGCCCTGGCCGAGGCCGCCGAGATCGCCGAGGCCCGGCAGGCGGCGTGACTTGGACGGCTTGAGCGGGTCAGCGTGAACCCACGCGCCGTTTAGGGGTTTCCCCTAAGAAGCTCCGCTTGCCGCCCGACGGTCGAATCTCCACCTTGGAAGCATGAGCGATCGTTCCACCGGCGCCGCCCCTTCGCGACTGGTGGCGGTGCTCGGCCCGACCAACACCGGCAAAACCCACCTCGCGGTGGAACGCATGCTGGCGCATTCGTCGGGCATGATCGGCCTGCCGTTGCGGCTGCTGGCGCGCGAGGTCTACGACCGCATCGTCCGCGCGCGGGGGCCCCGCTCGGTCGCCCTGATCACCGGCGAAGAAAAGATCGTCCCGCCGCGGCCGCAGTATTTCGTCTGCACCGTCGAGGCCATGCCGCTGACCCGCGACGTCGACTTTCTGGCCATCGACGAGATTCAGCTGTGCGCCGACCCGGCTCGGGGCCACGTCTTCACCCAGCGCCTGCTGCACGCCCGCGGCCGTCACGAGACCATGTTCCTGGGCGCCGGCACCATCGCGCCGCTGATCCGCCACCTGCTGCCGGGCGTGGAGATCGTCACCCGCGAGCGGTTCTCGCAACTGACCTACGCCGGCCCCAAGAAGCTGACCCGCCTGCCGGCGCGCACCGCCGTGGTCGCCTTCTCCGCCGACCAGGTCTACGCCATCGCCGAACTGATCCGCCGCCAGCGCGGCGGCGCGGCCGTGGTGATGGGGTCCTTGAGCCCGCGCACCCGCAACGCCCAGGTCGAGCTCTACCAGTCCGGCGAGGTCGACTTCCTGGTGGCCACCGACGCCATCGGCATGGGCCTGAACATGGACGTCGACCACGTGGCCTTCGCGGGCCTGCGCAAGTTCGACGGCAAGCGCACCCGCTGGCTGCACGCCCAGGAGATCGCCCAGATCGCCGGCCGCGCCGGCCGTTTCCGCACCGACGGCACCTTCGGGGTCACCGGCGACTGCCCGGAGATGGACGAGGACCTGGTCGAGGCGGTCGAAGAGCACCGGTTCCAGCCGGTGGGCGGGGCCGAGTGGCGCAATTCGCGCCTGGACTTCAGCTCGCTCGGCGAACTGCTGCGCTCGCTGGTCGCCCCGCCGCCGCTCTCCGGCCTGAAGCTGTCGGAAGAGGCGCTGGACGAGACCACGCTTCGCCAGCTGGTCAAGGACGAGGACGTCGTCGCCGCCTGCCGCAATCGCGAGCGGCTACTGCGGCTGTGGGACGTCTGCCAGCTCCCCGACTTCCGCAAGGTCTCGGTCGACGAGCACGTGCGCCTGGTGCGCTCCGTGTTCGAGCACCTGACCGGCCCGCGCCAGCAGCTCTCCGACGGCTGGATCGCGCCGCAGTTCCAGGCGCTGGACCGCACCGACGGCGACATCGACGCCCTGGCGCGCCGGCTCGCCAACGTGCGCACCCTGGCCTACGTCGCCAACCGGCCGGACTGGCTGAAGTCGCCCGGCCACTGGCAGGAGAAGATGCGCGGGCTGGAGGACCGGCTGTCCGACACCCTGCACGAGCGCCTGATGCAGCGCTTCATCGACCGGCGCACCAGCGTGCTGATGCGCGCCCTGCGCGTGCGCGACGAGGTGCTGGCCGGCGTCGGCGAGGACGGCGCGGTGACGGTCGAGGGCCACTATGTCGGCGACCTGCACGGCCTGCACTTCGCCCCGGCCCAGGGCGGCTCGACGCTGGAGGACCGCGCCCTGCGCGCCGCCGCCCAGCGGGCGGTCGGGCCGGAGGTGGCGCGTCGGCTGGGCCGCATCGCGGCCGAGTCGGACGAGGCGTTCGGCCTGCTGCCCGACGGCACGCTGACCTGGCGCGGCGAGGC
>NZ_JAAIVC010000149.1 GCF_010975005.1 Caulobacter sp. 17J65-9
CCGCCGCGTACTTTCACTCCGATCCGAAGGGCGCGCCTCGCTGGAGCCCCCTCCACCACCCTCCGGGTGGTCCCCCTCCCCCACCGCTCGCTTCGCTCGCTCGGGGGAGGAATGGCGTTAGGATTTCCTAACTCCTTATCCGGCATGCTCCTCGCGAGAGTTCGCAAAGGACGTTCGCCGTGGAAAAGCCGAACCCCGCCCAGGTCATCCCGCCGCAGACCAGTCTGCGGCTGAAGGTCGGCGGCGGCCGCTTCGGCGGCATCGACCCGGCCGCCCTGGCCAAGGCCGAAGCCGCCCTGAAGGGGCTGTCGGCCCAGTTCGCCCAATGGCTGAACGACGAGATCACCAAGCTCGAGGCGGCCCAGGCCGCCATCAAGGCCCAGGGTTACAACACCCAGACCGCCGAGGGCCTGTACATGCGCGCCCACGACCTGAAGGGCCTGGGCGCGACCTACGAATATCCGCTGATCACCCGCATCGCCGCCTCGCTCTGCAAGATGACCGACAAGCCGGACGTGCGGATGAAGGCCCCGGTCTACCTGATCGACGCCCACGTCGAGGCCATCAAGGCGGCCGTGCGCGACGAGATCAAGGACGACGAACACCCGGTCGGCCGCGCCCTGGCCGAAGAGCTGGAAGGCAAGGTCGCCGCGCACCTGGCGACGATCTGAGCCTCCTCTCAGGTTCGAGACATGAACGGCCGGGCCCTCGCCCGGCCGTTTCTTTTTGCCCTTCTCCCCTTGCGGGAGAAGGTGGCCGGCGGAGCCGGTCGGATGAGGGGTGCCGGCGCCGAAGTATCGGGATGAGAAGCGTTGGGGCGCCAGTCGGATCAAGCGTTCCGCCGACACCCCTCATCCGACGCGCTCCGCGCGCCACCTTCTCCCGCAAGGGGAGAAGGAGAACGGTGGATCGACCTCCCTCTCCTCCGCGTTGGGCGGCCATGCCCCCGACCGAAAAGCAGAAGATGCTCGCAGGCGAGCTCTACCGCCCCGACGCGGAGCTGGCCGCCGACCACGCCCGCGCCCAGCGGCTGTTCAGCCTCTACAACGCCACGTCCGAGGACGAGCCTGAGCGCCGCCGCGCGCTGCTGCACGATCTGCTGGGCGAGGTCGGCGACGGCGTGGTGATCCGCCCGCCGTTCCGCTGCGACTACGGCGCCCACATCCGCGTCGGCGCCGGGACGTTCATGAACTTCGGCTGCGTGATCCTGGACTGCGCCGAGGTGACCATCGGCAAGCTCTGCCAGCTCGGCCCGGGCGTGCAGATCTACGCCGCCGACCATCCTCGCGACCCGGCCCTGCGCCGCGAGTTGCTCGAACTCGCCCGCCCGGTGCGGGTCGGCGACAACGTCTGGATCGGCGGAAACGCGATCCTGCTGCCCGGGATCAGCGTCGGCGACGACGCGGTGATCGGCGCCGGCGCCGTGGTGACCCGAGACGTGCCGGCAGGGGCGACGGTGGTGGGGTCGCCGGCGCGTCAGGCGAGCGGGTGAGCTAAGCCGCGTTGGCGTGGCGCGGGCGCAGGTCGTCTTCGCGGCGGTCGAGGCGCTCGAGGAGGTATTCCAGGTCCTCGCGCGGGGCGTAGGGGCGCTGGGTCAAGAAGCGTTGCAGCATGCGCTCCTGCAGGCGTTCGCGGTCGCCGACCAGGCCCTCGTGCTGCAGCGAACGCCACACGTCCACACCGGTGCGGAAGGCGGCGAACAGGCGGGTCGGCAGGCCGGCCCGCTCGCACACCGCGCGCAGGCCCAGGGGACCTGCGTCATGGACCATGATGCAGACGCGCGAGTGCGGCACGCCGGCCAGCTCGGCCAGGCCGTGCTCGAAGAAGCTCATCTGGCCGCGCGCCAGGGCGCGCAGCAGCAGCGAGGCGTTCAGGCGCTTCAGCTTGTTCAGGTGCGCGGCGAAGGCGGCCAGGTCGCGGGCGTCGGCGATCTGGTCGACGATGTCGGCGGTGGCGCGCTCGCGGGCGCCGGCGGCCAGGCGCAGCGACAGCTCCGGCGACAGGCCGTGGCGCTTGATCAGCTGATCGCGCACCGCGCCTTCCAGCCGGCCGACCAGCTGTTCGACGATGTGCGGCGGCACGGCCGAGCGGGCGGCCACGGCCTGGGCCACGGCCGGCGATTGCGGGAAGCGTTGCAGGGCCAGCGACAGGGCCTGCCCGGGCGTCTCGGCGTGGTCGTTGGCGCAGACGGCGGCGACCGCGGGCTCGGCCCCGAAGGCGATGATCGCGCCGGTCACCCGCGCGGCCACCTTGGGACGCTGGGCGATGGCGACCTGGCGCTCGGGCGCGCCGCGGCGGACGATCTCGATCAGGTCCTCGTCGGTGAAGGCCGGCGATTCCGCCAGCACCGGCAGGGCCACGGCCTCCACGTCGGCGGCCAGCTTCATCGCCACGTCGCGCGGCAGCAGCGGCGATGAGCGCAGGGTCACCGACAGCGAACGGCGCACCAGCTCCACCGCGTCCGCGGCCAGAATGCGCAGGATGTCCTGGGCGGCGGCGCGGTCGCGCTCGGACAGCGGCATGCGGTCCAGCGTGCGGCACAGCTTGTGGGTCGCGGTCGCGCGAGCGTCCGGCGTTTCGTGCTTGGACAGCCGGCGCAGGTCGGCTTCGGACAGGCGCGGACGCGCGAAGGTCATGGCGGCCCCGAATCTGATTCGGATCGGAAGACGCCTGGAAAATGCGAGTTCAATCCTAATGAAATTTTACCTTTGGCCACCCGTTCGCAACCAACCGCCCAGATTCCTTGGGGATAAGCCGCGGCCTGACGCCGCAGCCGCAAATCCACTTTCCCGGCGGCGATCGAGTGTTCCGTAACCGGACAGCAAGGGTCGGGGCCTAGGTTCGACCCGAGTCAGGAGATCGCTTTTGGAACCCGCGTCGGTCGATCCCACCGCCCTGCCCCCGGCCGAATTCCGGCGCGCCGTCGCGCGGCAGGCGCTGGACGCCCAGGTGAAGCTCCTGCCCTACGCCCTCGGCTTCTTCGCCGTCGCCCTGGTCATGTTCCTCGCCGTCGGCGTGTTCGCGCAGGGCAAGCTGCAGCTGCTGGGCTGCGTGCTGCTGTACGGCCTGAACTGGGGCGGCATCTACGCCGCCATGCGCTGGATGCACCAGGACGAGGACCGCTGGGACGACGTGCGCCTGCGCGCCGTGGTGCAGAGCGCCGGCGCGGCGCTGTGGGTCGGCGCGCTCTACGCCACCTGCGCCTACGCCCAGGCCGCGGGCCTGCTGTCGCCCCTGCTGCTGATGCTGTGCGGCGGCGCGGCCGCCGGCGTCATCTTCTTCTCGTCGCCCTACCTGCCGGCGCTGGCCGTGCTTGGCCCGCTGGCCGCCGCCGCCCCGGTGCTGGCGCTCGACGCCAGCCACGCGCCGGAGACCAGCCGCAACATGGTGCTGTCGGGCCTGCTGCTGGCCCTCGCCCTGGCGCTGATCCTGAACCGCCACCTGCGCGGCCACTTCAAACTGGCCATGGAGCGCGAGGGCCTGATCGCCGAGCGCGAGACCGCCCTGGCCGACGCCAAGAAGCTGACCCGCTCCAAGTCGCTGATCCTGGCCACCCTGTCGCACGAGATCCGCAACGGCCTGTCGGGCGTCGCCCACGTGCTGGCCGGCGCGCTGGGCGCCGGCTCGCGCGGCGCGCCCTCGCGCGAACAGCTGAAGGCCGCCCTGCACGCCGCCCGCGACCTGGTCGAGGTGCTGGACGCAACCCTCGATTCCGAAACCGCCGAGGCCGGCCGCCTGACCCTGACGCCCAAGCCGATCGACGCCGGCCGCCTGGTCCAGGAGCTGGTCCTGCTGCACCGCCCGCCGGCCAACGCCAAGGGGCTGGAGATGGTCGCCCAGGTCGGCGACGAGCTCTCGGGCGGCGGCGCCGTGATCGGCGACAGCGCCCGCGTGCGCCAGATCCTCAACAACCTGATCGGCAACGCGGTGAAGTACACCCTGCGCGGCCGCATCGAAGTCCGCGTCTTCATCGCCCAGCCCGGCCGCGCCCGCTTCGAGGTGGCCGACACCGGCCCGGGCCTCACCGCCGGCGAGATCAACCAGGCCTTCGAGCCGTTCTCGCGCGTGGTGCGCACCGGCGCGGGCGTCCCCGGCGCGGGCCTGGGCCTGTCGCTGTCGCGCCGCCTCGCCCGCCTGATGAACGGCGACGTGTTCTGCGACAGCGCGCCGGGCGTCGGCAGCCGCTTCTGGCTGGAGCTGCCGTTCGACCCGAAGGCCGCCGCCGTCGAGGCCGTCGAGCCAATCACCCAGACCCGCTCCATGCGCGTGCTGGTGGCCGAGGACGACGCGCTGAACGCCGCCATGCTGCGCGCCGTGCTGGAACAGCTGGGCCACAAGGTGCTGCACGCCCAGGACGGCCGCCGCGCGCTGGACCTGCTGGCGCTGGGCGAAATCGACCTGATCATGCTGGACGGCCGCATGCCCGGCATGGACGGCCCGACCACCGCGCGCGCCCTGCGCGAACTCGACGGCCCCGAGGCCAACCTGCCGGTCGTGGCGGTGATCGGCGGCGACGCCGAGGAAGCCCAGGCCATGCTCGCCGCCGGCGCCGACAGCGTGCTGCGCAAACCCGTCACCGTCGCCGGCGTCGCCCGCGCGGTCGCCGACGCGGCGCGCGCGGGCTCGCGGGGCGAGAAGAAGGTGGCGTAGCGCTTCTCTCCCGGCCCTATCGGCGGAACACCGCCCCCCCGACTTCCCAGCCGCCGCCGCCTGCGCTACGAGCGTCGTCGGAGTCCGGGGGGACGAAGCATGCATGTTCATAAGCCGAAGGCGCCGCATGGCGCGCGTGAGTTCGCCGCCGAGATCGGCGTCATCGTGGTCGGCATCCTGATCGCGCTGAGCGGCGAGCAGATGGTCGAGAACCTCCGGCACGAACACGAGGTCGAGATCGGCGAGCGGGCGCTGAAGGCCGACTACGTCGCCTTCGTCCGCCATCGCGCCGAGCAGGCCGCTACTACCGCGTGCGCCACCAAGCGCCTGGCCGAGCTGCGCGCCATCGTCGACGACGGCGCCCGGCGGGGCCAGCTGGGGACGGTCGGGCCGATCCCGCAGCCGGCGCCCCACTCGTGGGAGATCACCAGCTGGGACACCATGGTCGCCTCCGGCGCGGCCGCCCACGTGTCGCCGGCGCAGGTGACGCGCTACTCCCAGATCTCGCACTGGGCGCGGGACGCCCAGACCACCGCGTCGGCCGAGGTCGAGGCGTGGTCGGTGTTCAACAGCCTGAGCGGGGCGCCGCGCCGCTTCAGCGATGCGGAACAGGCCATGCTGCGCGCCGAGATCGCGCGTGCGGCGCACTTCACCGGCCTGGTGCGCGACATCTCGGGGACCACCGAGGAAGCGATGATCGCCAGCGGTCGCCTGACGCCCGAGGAGGTCAAGGCAGCGCGAGCGGCGGGCGAGCGGTCCGGCAACGTGACCAGCATGTGCGCCCCCATCGCCTACCGGGCGGCGTCGGCCTGACATATTCGGGGCCCGTCGCCCCCCTGACCGCATGTGCCACTTCATCACCCTGATCGCGCCCACCGCCGACGCTGATGCGATCCGCGCGGTGATGGCCCGCCACGGCCGCAAGGCGCACCCGGTCGACAATCCTTCCGTCCGCAAGGTGCTGCGCGGGGGCGAGCGCCAGTACCTGACCACGGGCGCGCAGTGCGACTGCGGCACCGTCCTCGGCGCCCCGCGCGAGACGCCCGAAGCCGCCGAGCAGAAGCTCGCCGACGAAGCCGCCCGCCTGCGCCGCCTCGCGCCGGCAGACGCCGAGGAACCTCCGTCGCCAGGAGGCGCTCGCCTCCATGGCCGAGGGCGTGGTCACGGTCTTCTCGCTGAGGTGAGCCAGATCTCCCCCCGAGCGTCAGCGCTGGGGGGAGCAGGCGGCTGAAAGCCGCCGTGGGGGGCTCCAGCGGAGTGCGCGGTTTCCGTCGCGCCAAGGCGAGCCCCCTCCACCACGCTACGCGTGGTCCCCCTCCCCCACCGCTCGCTGCGCTCGCTCGGGGGAGGATTAAGCCCGCTCGTCCTCGTCCGGCCCGAAGGCGGAGAGCAGCTGGGCGGTGAACAGGGTGTCGGCCGCCGAGCCCTGGCCGTCGCCGCCCAGCATCAGGCCCAGCAGGTCGCGGTCCGAGTTCAGGCGGTCCAGCCGCTGGGCCAGCATGAAATTCCCGCCGTCCAGCTCCGGCTCGCCTGACGGGACAGCGTCCGGGTCGACCGCGGGCGCGCCGCCGCCGGTGCGGGTCAGGTTGGCGTAGACCTCGGCCACGCTGACCGGGCGGCCGTCGCGGTAGAAGATCGAGCGGTTGGCCTGGGCGGCGTCGGGGAACAGGCGCGCGGCCGACAGGCCGGGCTGGCGATCGGCCGCCTCGACCAGCTTGGCCGCGCCGGCCGGGCCCAGGAAGTGGGCGGCGTACAGCTCGCCGGCGGTCGGCTCGCGCCCGGTGCGCCCGCGCAGGTAGGCGGCGTGGTCGGCGGCCAGCTCGCCGGCCATCAGCGAGGACGCGTGCGCGTCGAAGCGCAGGTCCATGACCGCGCGCCGGGCAGCCCCGCTGACCCGCAGCTTGCCGTCGGCGCCCTGCTGGATCTGGTCGGCGTAGGCGCCCAGGCCGTGCTTGGCGCCGTGCTTCTTCAGGGTGGCGAGCCAGGTCTGGTCGACGAACTGGAACAGGCCCGAGGCCGAGGACGAGCCCGCCTTGGCGCGCGGGTTCAGCGCGCTCTCGCGCTTCGCAGTCTTCAGAAGAAATTCGAAGTCCACGCCGGTGGCGTTCGAGGCGCGACGAATCGCCGCCTCAACTCCGGCCCCTTCGAATCCCACCTTGCCTATCGTCATCGAAGGGAAAGCTCGGTCGGCGTGGTTAACGGCGACCTAACGCCACGTCACGCCGCTGTTAAGGACCGCCGCTTTTCGAACGCAATACTGCCGCTACGTAACCTTACAAACTCGTAATGTTCGAGGAACGCCGGGTGAACACGGCGGGAAACGCACACCGAGGAGACGGCCATGATGATGCTGAGGACCGCCGACGGAGGCGCTGTCGTCCACGCGCTGGACATGGGCACCGCTCGCAAGCCGATGCCGCGCTGGATGTGGATGGCGATCGCGGCTTCCGCCGCCCTGCACGTCGCCGGCGGGGTCTGGCTCTATCAACGCAAGTTCGAGACGCCGCCGCTGATCCAGACGGAAGATCCGATCCCGCCGGTGGTGATCACCATGAAGCCGCCGCCGCCGGTCGAGAAGCCGATCGATCGGCCGCCGCCCAAGCCGCCGACCCCGATCCACAAGGCCACGCCGCAGCCGACGCCGCCGACCCAGATTGCGCCGTTCACGCCGCCGGACACGCCGCCCGCAGTCTATTCGACCGGCCCGGAAATCGTCGCGCCCAGCAAGGACATCGACGTGGCCTCGGTCGAGACCAAGCCCGCCGTCGCCCCGCCGCCGGTGATCGCCAACCCGAAGTGGATCAGCAAGCCGACCTCCGACCAGATGGCCCGCTGGTATCCGCTGGGCGCGCTCGAGAAGGAGGTCAGCGGCCGGGTGGTGATGAAGTGCCGGGTCACCGCCACGGGCTCGGTCGGCAACTGCGCCGTCACCTCCGAGGACCCGGCCGGCTACGGCTTCGGCGACGCGGCGATCAAGCTGTCGAAGTACTTTAAGATGAGCCCGCGCACCGTCGACGGCGCGCCGGTCGAAGGCGCCGAGGTCAGCATCCCGCTGCGCTTCGGCTTCCAATAACCCGCTAAGGGCGGGCCAGGCCGAACCGGTCGGGCCCGATGGCGGCGGCGTACGGCCCGGGCGTTTCTCCGGCCGCCGCCGCCGTCAGCGTCCGAGCCGCCAGCGGCGCGAGCAGCCAACCGTTCCGCCGAGGCCCCAGCGCCACGAACACGCCGGGCGCGCCGGGCACGGCGCCTGCGATCGGCAGACCATCGGGGACCGCGCCGCGCACCCCGGCCTGGGCGTGCACCACCTCGGCGGCCGCCAGCTCAGGAACGACCGCGACCGCCGCCGCCCGCAACCGCGCCACCGTCTCCGCCTCGACCTCGCAGTCGGTGACGCCCGGCTCCATGGTCGCGCCCACGATCACCCTCCCGGCCCGTGGCAGCAGGTAGACGCCCGGCGCGCGCACCACGCCGCCGATCGCGTCGGCGCCCTCGCCGCCCAGCTCCACGATCTGTCCCTTGATCGGCTCGACCAGGCCCATGAGGCGGGTCAGCTCCGCCGGCCCCTCTGGCGGGCTCCCGGTCCAGCCGACCGCGACGACCACCGCGTCGCCCGGGCAGGTACGCCCGGTCTCGTCGACGACCTCCAGCGGATCGGTCCCGATCCGCGCGACGCCGGCCGCAACGAACCGGCCGCCGCGCGCCAGCACCGCCCTGCGCATGGCGTCGAGCGCCTGGGCCGGGGTGAGCCGCCAGTCATCCGGCGTGCGCCATCCGTTCGCCGTCGGCTCGACCGTGAAGCCCAACGCCCGCGCCCGGCCGGCCAGCGGCTCGGCCGGCCCGACCCATTCGGCCCCGTCGCGGGTGAGCTCGATCCCGCAGGCCTCGGCGAAAGCCGGCCACAGGTCGCGTCCGTACCGGTAGAGGGCGGCGCGGTCGGCGTCGGCTTCCTCCAGCACGGCTTCGAAGACCGGGGCCAGCATGCCCGCGGCGACGGCCGAGGCGTTGGCCGGCCGCTCGGACCGGTCGAACACCGTCACCCGCGCGCCGTTCAGCGCGAAGGCCGCGGCCGTCGCCAGGCCGAGCGCGCCGGCGCCGACGACCAGAATGTCCATGTCGCGCGGGGTCATTGTCGCGGCTGCGTGTAGCCCTGCGGGCGGCCGCCTTCAAGGCGAGCGCCGGGCGGACCCGCGTGTTAGCCTGGCGTCCGGGGGCACGCGGAGGCGCGGCCATGCATGACTTCCCGTCCTGGGCCTCCGCGCTCCGCGACCTGTTCACGGGCCTTGCCGCAGCGATCGCCGGCTGGGTCGGCCTGCGCGGCCTGGGGGCGTGGCGGGCCGAGGCGGTCGGACGGCGCAAGACCGAGCTGGCCGAGGAGGTGCTGGCCCAGTTCTACCGGGCCCGCGACGCCCTGACCTGGGCCCGCTTTCCCCATCCCGACGTGTTCGCCGACGCCCCCAGCCCCGGCGCGGCCGACGACGACGCCGAGGCGCGCCGGCGCCAGGCGGCCTCCGCCCCGGTCGAGCGACTGTCGCGCGAGATGGCCCTGTTCTCCGAGCTGCAGGCCAACCGCTACCGCTTCATGGCCGTGTTCGGCGAGCCGGCGGCGCGGCCCTTCGACGAGATCATGGCGGCGCGCGACGACGTGGTGCGCTGCGCCGGCGACCTGATGCGCAGCTATGCTGACGACACGCCCTCGCCCACGCCCGAGGCGGCGCAGGCGCGCGACCAGATGGAGCGCGAGGTCGGCTGGGGCGCGCGCGACGCCGACCCGATCGCCCAGCGGGTGGACGCGGCCATCCGCGAGATCGAACGCACCTGCCGCCCCCTGATCGACGAGGTTCACCGCAAGGACCGGTTCGCCCGCAAGCGGGGCTGAACGGCCTCAGACCAGGTGCGCGAAGGCCGGGCCGGACTTCAAGGTGGCGGCCAGCGCCTGCAACGCGCGGCTCAAGGACTCGCGATCCCGCGCCGCCCCCAGCGACAGGCGCACGCCGTTGCGCGCCGCCCCCGC
>NZ_JAAIVC010000014.1 GCF_010975005.1 Caulobacter sp. 17J65-9
CCTTGACCACGGGCGAGGGGCCGGCCGCGCCGCGCCGTCCGCCGCGCGGCGCGCCGGCCGCGCCGCCGAGGATCTGGTCCAGCAGTCCCATGGGCTCGTCCTTTCGTTTGAATTCCAACGCCGAACACGCGGCCGGGCGTGGGCGTTCCGGACGATTGACAGGCCCGCGCGAAGCGCCGCTCATTCGTGGCGTGACTTCGCGGGGGCGGGGGTTTTGGTGACGCGTACGGCTTCCGAGCCCTCAGGCTCTCTGGCGACGGCGCTGGCCCACGGCGCGCGGCTGCTGGAACGCGCCCCGGCGCTGGCGGCGCAGCAGGCCCGCGAGATCCTGGCCGCGGCCCCCGGCCATCCGCAGGCGACCCTTCTGCTTGGAACGGCGCTCCGCGCCGCACGCGACATTCCCGGCGCGCTGGCGGTGCTGACCCCCTTGGCGACGGCGGCGCCCGACTGGCCGGCGGCCCAGGTCGAGGCCGCGCTCGCCCTGGCCGACGCGGGGCGCACCCGTGAAGCGGTCGACGCGCTGCACCGCGCGGTCCGCCATAACCCCCACCACGCCTTCGCCTGGCGGGCCCTGGGCGATCAACTGACCCTGACCGGCGACACCGACGGCGCCGACGCGGCCTACGCCCGACACCTGGTCTCTTCGGTGAAGGACCCGCGCCTGGTCGAGGCGGCCGAGGCGCTGTGTGAGAACCGCCTGGCCGTGGCTGAGCGCCAGCTGAAGGCCTTCCTGAAGGCCCACCCCACCGACGTGGCGGCCATGCGCATGCTGGCCGAGGTGGCCGGCCGGTTGCGCCGCTATGAGGACGCCGAAAAGCTGCTGGCCCGCTGCCTGGAGCTGGCCCCGGGCTTCGCCATGGCGCGGCACAACTATGCGCTGGCCCTCTACCGCCAGAACAAGGGCGCCGAGGCGGTGGCCGAACTGGACGTGCTGCTGGCCCGCGAGCCGGGCCACGCCGGCTACATGATCCTGAAGGCCGCGGCGCTGGGCCGGATCGGCGAGTACGAGCGGGCCATCGACTGCTACGACGCCGTTCTGGCCCGCTGGCCCGAACAGCCCAAGGCCTGGATGAGCTACGGCCACGCCCTGAAGACGCTGGGCCGCCAGGGCGAGGCGATCGACGCCTACCGCAAGTGCATCGCGCTGCTGCCGGGCCTGGGCGAGGCCTGGTGGAGCCTGGCCAACCTGAAGACCGTGCGCTTCTCCGACGACGACGTCGCGGCGATGCGGGCCCAGCTGCAGCGCGCCGACCTGTCCGAGGAAGACCGCTTCCACCTGCACTTCGCGCTGGGCAAGGCGCTGGAGGACGCGGGCGAGGCGGCTGGATCGTTCGAGCATTACGCCGCGGGCAACGCCCTGCGCCGCGCGGGGCTGGACTATGACGCCGACGAGAACCGCGCCCACGTCGACCGGTCGAAGGCCTTCTTCACCCCGGCCGTGTTCGCGCAGCGGGCGGGGCAGGGGTGTTCGGCGCCCGACCCGATCTTCGTGGTCGGCCTGCCGCGGGCCGGCTCGACCCTGATCGAGCAGATCCTCTCCAGCCACTCGCAGGTCGAGGGGACCATGGAGCTGCCCGACGTGGTCTCCATGGCCAAGCGGATCGGCGGCAAGAAGACCAGGAGCGCCGTCTCGACCTATCCGGAGGCGCTGGCCGAGCTCGACGCCGACGCCCTGCGCGCGCTCGGCGAAGAGTACCTCGAGCGCACCCGCGTGCAGCGCAAGACCGGCCGGCCGTTCTTCATCGACAAGATGCCGAACAACTTCGCCCACGTCGGCCTGATCCGGCTGATGCTGCCGAACGCGAAGATCGTCGACGCGCGCCGCCACCCGCTGGGCTGCTGCTTCTCCGGCTTCAAGCAGCACTTCGCCCGCGGGCAGGGCTTCACCTACGACCTGACCGAGCTGGGCCGCTACTACGCCGACTATGTCGAGCTGATGGCCTGGTTCGACCGGGTCGCACCGGGCGCCGTGCATCGGGTGATCTACGAACGCATGGTCGCCGACCCGGAAACCGAGGTGCGGGCGCTGCTCGACTATTGCGGCCTCCCGTTCGAGGAGGGCTGCCTGCGCTTCTACGAGACCGAGCGGGCGGTGCGCACCGCCAGCTCCGAACAGGTGCGCCAGCCGATCTTCACCGACGCGGTCGAGCACTGGAAGGCGTACGAGCCGTGGCTGGGGCCGCTGAAGACGGCGCTCGGGCCGGTGCTGGACGCTTATCCGGAGGCGCCTGACTTCAACACGCCGTCATCCCGGCCGTAGCGGAGCGTTAGCTCCGCGTAGAGCCGGGACCCAGCAAGCGCGCCGCTTGTTGCAGCGCGTTGGACCGTTGATCTCGAGCTTGCTGGGTCCCGGCTCTCCGCGCTTCGCGCTGCGGCCGGGATGACGGAGGTTTTTGGCTAGGTCTCCGGCCACGCCCGCATCGCCGTGCGCCCCACCGCCAGCAGCTCCTCGCGGCTGGCGCCGTCGCGAGCCTGGACCGACAGGCCCTGCTGCACGGTCATGAGGAAGCGGGCCAGCGCGCCGACGTCGATGTCGGCGGCCAGGTCGCCGCTCTCGATCCCGCGGCGCAGCCGATCCTCATAGGCCCGGACCGCCTGCAGCCGCCGCTCGGCCACCGCCGCGCGCACGCCCTCGGCCGCGGGCGAACACTGGGTCTCGGTCGCGGCGACCATGCAGCCGCGCGGCTGGTCGGCGCGGGTCAGTTCGAAGGCGGCTGTCTCATACAGCCGTTCGAACGCCGTCCGCGTCGGCAGGTCGGCGGCCAGGATGGGCAAGACGTAGGCGCCCGGCCCGGCCACGTAGTGGTCCAGCGCCTGCGCGTAGAGCTGGGCCTTGCCGCCGAACGCGCCGTACAGGCTGGACGGGCTGATGCCCATTGCGACGGTCAGCTCGTCCATCGACGCCGCCTCGTAGCCGCGGTCCCAGAACAGCCGCATGGCCTTGTCCAGCGCCAGCTCGCGGTCGAAGCCGGGCGGGCGGCCGCGCGGGCGGCGGGCGGTCGGGTCGACATTTTCCATAACGATCGTTCCGAATATCTCTTGAACCCCTCGGGGCGGTTCCCCACCTGCCGCCCCATGGATCGGGAGCAATCGTTCCCGAAATAAGAAGATGGGTCCAGACATGACGGATTTGAAGCGGAAGGTCGCCCTGGTCACCGGCGGTTCGCGGGGCATCGGCGCGGCGATCGCCAAGCGGCTGGCGGCCGACGGCGCGGCGGTGGCGATCACCTACACGGCCTCGTCCGAAAAGGCCGACGCGGTTGTGAAGGCGATCGAGGCTGACGGCGGAAAGGCCCTGGCCATCCAGGCCGACGCCGCCGATCCCGCCCAGGTGAAGGCGGCGGTCGCGCGTACGGTCGAGGCGCTGGGCGGGCTGGACATCCTGGTCAACAACGCCGGCGTCCTGGCTCTGGGGCCGATCGGCGAGCTGGCCCTGGAGGACTTCGACCGCACCCTGGCGGTGAACGTGCGCGGCGTGTTCGTGGCCAGCCAGGAAGCCCAGCGCCACATGAAGGACGGCGGGCGCATCATCAACATCGGCAGCGTCAATTCCGACATCGCCCCGTTCCCGGGCCTAACGGCGTACTCGGCCAGCAAGGGGGCGGTGGCCGCCCTGACCATCGCGCTGGCCCGCGAGCTGGGTCCGCGCGGCATCACCGTCAACAACCTGCAGCCCGGCCCGGTCGACACCGACATGAACCCGGCCGCCGGCGACTTCGCCGACACCCTGCGCGGGATCATGGCGCTAGGGCGTTACGGCCACGCCGACGAGATCGCCGGCCTGGTGGCCTATCTGGCCAGCGACCAGGGCGGCTACGTCACCGGCGCCAACCTGCGCATCGACGGCGGCTTCGGGCTGTAGGTCCTCCCCCGAGCGAAGCGGTGGAGGGGGCTCCAGCGGAGCGCCTCGGTCTCAGCTGCGCCGTCGCGCCAAGACGAGCCCCCTCCACCATGCTACGCATGGTCCCCCTCCCCCAGAGGGGGAGGATTGAGCCGCCGCGTAGGGGCCCTGGGGCATGACCATCTTCGCCGCGCCGAGCGGTCTGCTGCGTGAACGACGCGGCCACGACCACGCCCGGGTCACCTTCGTCGAGCTGTTCTTCGACCTGGTGTTCGTCTTCGCGGTCACCCAGCTGTCCCACACCCTGCTGCACGACCTGAGCCTGGGCGGCGTGCTGGAGGTCGGCCTGCTGGCCATGGCCGTGTGGTGGGTGTGGGTCTACACCTCCTGGCTGACCAACTGGCTGGATCCGGAACGCAGTCCGGTGCGGCTGGGCCTGTTCGTGCTGATGCTGGCGGGCCTGGTGCTGTCGACCTCGCTGCCGCGGGCGTTCGGCGACCGCGGCCTGGCCTTCGCGGCGGCCTACGTCTTCATGCAGGTCGGGCGCACCGGCTTCATGCTGTGGGCGCTGGGGCCCCACAGGCCGACCCTGACGCGCAGCTTTCAGCGGATCGGGGCCTGGTTCGTCGCGTCCGGCGCGGCCTGGCTGGCCGGCGCCTTCGTTGAGGGCGAGGCGCGGCTGGCGTTCTGGGCGCTGGCCGTGCTGATCGAGTATCTCGGTCCGTCGGCGGGCTACTGGTCGCCGGGACTGGGGCGTTCGTCCACCGGAGACTGGAACATCGAAGGCGGGCATCTGGCCGAGCGCTGCGGCCTGTTCGTGATCATCGCCCTGGGCGAGTCCGTCCTGGTCACCGGCGCGACCTTCGCCGAACTGGTCTGGACCTTCGACACCGCGGCGGCCTTCGTCGTCGCCTTCGCCGGCAGCGTGGCCATGTGGTGGCTCTACTTCGACGGGGTGTACGAGGCCGCCAGCCAGCGCATCGCAGGCTCCGCCGACCCGGGCCGGATCGGCCGGTCGGCCTACACCTACGTGCACCTGCCGATCGTCGCGGGGATCATCGTTGCGGCTGTGGAGGACGAGCTCACCCTGCACGAGCCGCTGGGGGCGCTGGAGCCGGCCATGGTCGCCGCCGTTCTGGGCGGGCCGGCGCTGTATCTGCTGGGCCTGTTGCTCTTCAAGCGGACGGTGTTCGGCTACTGGTCGCCGAGCCGGCTGGGCGGGCTGGCCATGCTGGCCGCCCTGGTCCCGCTGGCGGGCGTGCTGACGCCGCTGTGGCTGTCCACCGGCGCGGCGGCGGTGCTGGTGATCGTGGCCGCCTGGGAGCGGCGGCTGCAACGCCGGCAGGCTCGGGCCTGAGCGACATTTCCTTGGGTTGAAAGGCGATTTCTAGAATTCGTGCCGTATCGGCACGTCTTCGCCGTGTCGTCGGCGACACGTTCGTGAAATCGGGCTTTTCTTCCAGCTTGACAGTTACCATGACTCCGGCGCGACACTACCGCTTAGCTTGAGGCTGATCCTGGGGGGATGAGTATGCGTCGGCTGTCGCCCGCTAAACTGCGGGGTGCTCAACTGTTTTCTGCGACGCTTCTGGCGTCGACCATGCTCACCGGGGTCGGCGTCGCCGCCGCCCAGGACACCGCGACCGCCACCCTCGACGAGGTGGTGGTGACCGCCCAGAAGGTGTCGCAAAGCCTGCAGGACGTGCCGTTCAGCATCCAGGCCATGGGCACGGAGAAGCTGGAGCAGCTGCAGGTCGCCGACTTCAACGACTTCGCCAAGTTCCTGCCCAGCGTCTCCTACCAGACGGTCGGGCCGGGCTTCACCAGCATCTACATGCGCGGCGTGGCCAGCGGCGGCGACGGCAACCACTCCGGCTCCATGCCCAGCGTCGGCATGTACCTGGACGAACAGCCGGTCACGACCATCCAGGGCCCGCTGGACATCCACGTCTACGACATCGAGCGGGTCGAGAGCCTGGCCGGGCCGCAGGGCACGCTCTACGGGGCCAGCTCGCAGGCCGGCACCATCCGCATCATCACCAACAAGCCCAGCATGGCCGGCTTCGAGGCCGGCTGGGACGCGGGCGTGAACACGGTGGCGCACGGCGGCGTCGGCTACGTGGCCGAGGGCTTCGTCAACCAGCCGCTGGCCGACAACGTCGCGGTCCGCCTGGTCGGCTGGTACGAGCACGACGCCGGCTACATCGACAACGTCCCGGGCACGCGCACCTACCACGAAGGCGAGAACGCCGACGCCGGCGGCGACGAGATTCCCGACTTCACCATCAACAACAACGCGCTGGTGAAGGACGACTTCAACGACGCCGACACCTACGGCGCGCGCGCGGCCCTGCGCATCGACCTGAACGACGACTGGACCATCACGCCGCAGCTGATGGCGCAGGACCAGAAGACCAACGGCGTGTTCGGCTTCGATCCGGACGTCGGCGACCTGAAGGTCGACCGCTACAAGCCCGACAGCTCGCACGACCGCTGGGTGCAGGCGGCCATGACCATCGAGGGCCGGATCAGCGACTTCGACCTGACCTACGCCGGGTCGTACCTGAAGCGGAACGTCGACTCCGAGTCCGACTATTCCGACTACTCGTTCTTCTACGACAACCTGTACAACTACGGTCAGTACTGGGTGGACGACACCACCACGCCGCTGGGCGACCCGTCGCAGTACATCCAGGCCAAGGACCGCTACACCAAGCAGACCCACGAAATCCGGCTGGCCTCGCCGCAGGACAAGCGGTTCCGCTTCATCGTCGGCGCCTTCTACCAGCGCCAGTACCACAACATTCAGCAGGACTACCGGATCGACGGCCTGGCCGACTTCGAGTCGGTCACCGGCTGGGACGACACCCTGTGGCTGACCAAGCAGGAGCGCGTCGACATCGACACCGCCGCCTTCGGCGAGGCGTCCTTCGACATCACCGACAAGCTGTCGGTCACCGGCGGCGTGCGCTTCTTCAAGGTCGACAACAGCCTGAAGGGCTATTTCGGCTTCTCGTCCTGGTACAGCGGCTCGACGGGCGAGGCGGCCTGTATCTCGCCGACCCCGGTGGTGCCGGGCGGGCCGTGCACCAGCTTCGACAAGAGCGTCCAGGAAGACGGCAACACCCACAAGCTGAACCTGACCTACAAGTTCGACGAAGACCGGATGGTCTACGCGACCTGGTCGACCGGCTACCGTCCGGGCGGCCTGAACCGTCGCGGCACCCTGCCGCCGTACCTGTCGGACTTCCTGACCAACTACGAGCTGGGCTGGAAAACCACCTGGGGCGGCAACCTGCGCTTCAACGGCGCGGTGTTCATGGAGAAGTGGGAGGACTTCCAGTTCTCGATCCTGGGCCCCAACGGCCTGACCGAGATCCGCAACGCCGCCCAGGCCGAGATGAAGGGCGTCGAGACCGAGATCAACTGGCGGGTCAACGAGGGCCTGACCATCTCCGGTTCGGCCGCCTACACCGACGCCCAGCTCAGCGCGAACTACTGCGGCTTCACCGATCCGGACGGCACGCCGGTGACGGACTGCCCGAGCCCCCTGGCGCCCAAGGGCCAGGAACTGCCGGTCACGCCGAAGCTCAAGGCCAACCTGACGGCCCGCTACGAGTGGACCTGGGCCGATTTCGACGCCCACCTGCAGGGCTCGCTGGTCACCCAGAGCGGCGCCTGGACCGACCTGCGGACCACCGAGCGCGGCATCGTCGGCCGGATCCCTGGCTACACCAGCGCCGACGTCGTGTTCGGGGTGGAGAAGAACGACTGGACCGCGGAGCTGTCGATCCTCAACGCCCTCGACGAGCGCGGCGAGGTCACCCGTACGGTGGCCTGCGCCGAGGCGGTCTGCGGCACCCGCGCCTACACCGTTCCGATCCAGCCGCGCACCATCGGCGTGCGGATCGGCAAGCGTTACTAGAGCGCGTTCAACGCGCCCCGGGGCGGGAGAGGGCGGCGTCGCGAGAGCGGCGCCGCCCTTCTTCTTTGGCTCGCGCGGGTCCGGCTCAGCCGCGGGTGTCCCAGGCCAGCCACAGCGCCACCACGGCGATCGCGACGGCGAAGGCGCGGCGCACCCTGCGGGCCTTCGGATGGTCGCCCGCCGCCCCCAGCCCGGTCCCGGCCCTGGCGGCCAGCAGCACGATCGCGCTGTGCACGACGACGCTGATGGACAGGTGCATGGCCCCCAGCGTCAGCGCCTGGGGCAGGGCGGGCCGCGCCGGCGAGATGAAGCTGGGCAGCAGCACCACGTAGAAGGCCGCCGCCTTGACGTTGAGCAGGTTGGCGAACAGGCCGTGCCGGAACCACTCGCCGTAACATGCCGCGCCCTGCGGCCCGCGCGGCGCGGCCTCGCGCTCGGCCGACCACGCCTCGAAGGCCAGCCACAGCAGGTAGATCACCCCGGCCCAGCGCAGGGCCTGGTAGAGCAGGGGATAGGCCAGCAGCACCCCGGTCAGGCCGAAGGCGGCGGCGATCATGTAGGCGGCCAGGCCCAGCGTCACGCCGGCGACCGCGGTCAGCCCCGCCTTCCGGCCGCACGCGGCCGAAAGGGAGGCGAGGTAGCCCATGTTCGGCCCGGGCGTCAGCTCCACCACCGCCATGGCGACGAAGAAGCGGGGCAGGACGTCCGGGTCGAGGCCGCCGATCACTCGGTGGTTTTGCCGTCGAAGTGCTCGTCTTCGTCCGCGTCGGCCTCGGCCTTGGTGCGGTGGACGATCCCGTCGCGGTGATGGGGCGGGCTGTAGAGGGTGTAGAGCTTCAGCGGCTCGGCGCCGACGTTCTTCACGTTGTGGCGCGCGCCCTTGGGCACGATCACGGCCGAGCCGTCGCCGACCTTGTGGGTGACGCCGTCGATCAGCACCTCGCCTTCGCCGCTCTCGACGCGGAAGAACTGGTCCTCCTTGTCGTGCACCTCTTCGCCGATCTCGCCGCCGGCGGGGATGGCCATCAGCACCAGCTGGGTGGAGCGGGCGGTGTAGAGCACGCGACGGAAGTCGGTGTTCTCCTGGGTCAGGCGCTCGATGTCGTCGACATAGCCCTTCATGGGTCGTCCTCTCGCCGGTGTGCGTGCAAAAAACCCCGGCGCGGCGGCCGGGTTCTCGCACCCACTTAATGACGCGGCGAGCGGGGCGGTAGGGGGCGAACGGCGTTACGCCCGCCCCCGGCCCTGAAGCGTCAGCAGCCGGCCTGGGCCAGGCCCTGTTCGCGGGCCTTGGCGCTGACCGCGGCCGAACCGCCGCCCGCCGGGGCGCCGCCCTTGGCGGAGTCGCGCGCCACGTCGACGGCGACCTGGGTGGCGGCGGCCGTCAGCGGATTGTCGGAGCGGGCGGCGATCTGCGGCGCGGCGGCCTGCAGGGCCGAGGCGGCGAAGCCCAGCAGCTTGCGGGCGGACTTGGAGCGCTCGGTCTCGTTCGGCTTGGCCGGGGCGGCGGCGACCGCCTGGACGTCGCCCTGGTTCTGCATGATGGAGCGGGCGATGGCGCAGGCCTCGGCCGGCGGGCGCTCCTGGCGGGCGGCGGCCGGCTGGGCGGCGGCCACGACGGCGGCGACGGCGGTCAATAAGGCGACGGTCTTGCGGACGGTCATGGTGGGGTCCTCTGGCGTCTGCGCCGGGTCCCAGGCCGATCCCGCCCCGCGCGTCCCCTCCGCTCTAGCTCCGGCCGGACCGCGAAGGGCGCGAGGTGCGACGAGGATTCGACAAGCGACGAAGCTGAGACGAAGGTGGCCGCCCGGCCCGGAGACGCCCGATGGACGACGCGCACCTGACCTTTCAGCCGCTGAACGAGCTCGAAGCGCTGATGGTCGCCGCCCACGCCGACCCGGCCCGCAAGGCGGCCTTCCGCGACGCCCTGCTGGCGGCGCCGCTGTGCGCCCTGACCCAGGCGGTGGTCGACGGCGGCCGCAAGCTGGAGCCCGGCGACCGGGTCCAGTTGGCCACCGCGCCGCAAGCGGACGGGCGCGCCGCGATCATCCTGTTCACCGCGCCGGCCCGGATCGGGCAGGTCTATCCGGTGGGCGTGTCCTACATCCAGGGCCCGGGCGTGGAGATGCTGAAGCTGGCCCGCGACGGCGCGGCGATGCTGAACCCGGGGATCCCGTACGGGGTGCTGTGGACGTCGGGCGAGATCGAGGCGCTACTGGCGGGGTAAATCCTCCCCCGAGCGAAGCGGTGGGGGAGGGGGACCGCGAAGCGGTGGAGGGGGCTCCAGCGGAGTGCTCCCTCTCAGCTGCGCGGTCGCGCCAAGACGAGCCCCCTCCACCATGCTTCGCCCAAGGGCTAAGCACGGTCCCCCTCCCCCAGAGGGGGAGGATTTAGACCCGCTGGAACGGGTAGAAATCCCCGCCCAGGTTCAGGATCGCGGTCAGCTGGTCCAGCGCGCCGCGGGTCTCGGTCAGCAGTTGCGGGTCGGCCAGGTCGGCGGGGCGCAGCTCTTCGCGGTACCAGCGCTCGGCCCATTCGCAGAGACGCCCGTAGAGGCCGGCGTTGAGGCGCTGGAAGGCGTTGGCCGAGGCCAGCTCCTGTTCGGTCAGCACCACGCGCAGGCGCAGGCAGGCCGGGCCGCCGCCGTTGCGCATGCTCTGGCGCACGTCGACGTACTCGACCCGCCCGATGGGGCCGTTGGCGGTGGCCAGGGACTGCGCCGCCGCATGCGCGCGCGGATTGTCGGCGGTCTCGGTCGGGGCCAGCAGGACCAGGCGGTCCTCGCCCGGCACGACCAGCAGCTGCGAGTTGAACAGGTAGGACTTCACCGCGTCCTCCAGCGGCAGGTCGGCCGCGGAGATCTCGACGAACTCGGGCTGGAACAGGCCCTCGGCGGCGGCGCGGATGGCGGCCAGCGTGCCCGCCTTGTCCTCGAAGGCCAGCTCGTGGAACAGCAGGGCCGTCCGCGTGCCCACGCAGACCACGTCGTTGTGGAAGGTGCCGCCGTCTATGGCCGCTTTGGCCTGGCGGGCGAAGACCGGGCGGTGCGCGCCGTGGCGGCGGGCGATCGCCTGACAGGACTCCAGCGTCTGGCGGGCCGGGTACTTGCCCTCCCAGCGCTCCCAGGCCTCGCGGCCCCAGACCAGCAGGTTGACGCCGGGCGCGCCGTGCTCGGCGGCCAGGCGCACGTGGTTGGCCGCACCCTCGTCGGCCAGGTGGGCGACCGGGTTCAGCGCGTCGTGCACCGCGAAGCGGCGCGGATCGGGGAACAGCCGGCGCAAGGATCGCGTGGTCTGCTCGTGCTCCAGGCTGCGGTGCAGGTTGGTGACCAGGTTGGCCGGGGTGAAGTGCACCCGCCCGTCCGGCGCGTCGACCGAGGGCGTGACCGTGGCTGCGTTGGCCGCCCACATCTGCGAGGACGAGCAGGCCGCCGCCGCGAAGGCAGGGGCCTCCTTCCAGGCGCGCTCCAACACCTCGGCGTCCGTGCCGGAGAAGCCCAGCGCGCGCAGGAAGGGCGTGAAGGGCCGCTCGTGCGGCGGCAGGACGAACTGCGGGATCCCCAGATCGGCCAGCCGCTTCATCTTGGCCAGGCCCTGCAGGACCGCCGCGCGCGGGTTGGACGCCTCGCCGGCGTTGACCTGGCTGGCGATGTTGCCGGGCGCGAGCCCCGCGTAGGAGTGCGTCGGCCCGACCAGGCCGTCGGCGTTGGCTTCCACCGTGGACATCACATCCCCCTCGCACTGACCCCTCTCCCCCTGAGGGAGAGGGAGGGTCCCACGCACCGGAGCGTAGCGTAGGTCTGCGTGGGAGGGTGAGGGGTCGCACGCCGGCCGGCGGCGGCGAGACCCCTCATCCTCCCGCGCGGGCCTTCGGGCTTCCGCCCTCCGGCGCGCGGGCTCCGTCCTTCTCCCTCAAGGGGAGAAGGAAGAACTAGGGCCGCAGCCCCTTGATCTCGCCCAGGATCGACCTGGCCTTGTCGGCCTCGAAGGTCGCCACCGGGTAAGCCACGTAGTCGGCCGCGTAGTAGGCGCTTGGGCGGTGGTTGCCGCTGGCCCCCACGCCGCCGAACGGCATGTCGCCGGCCGCGCCCGTGGTCGGGCGGTTGCGGTTGACCACGCCGGCGCGCGAGCGGGCCAGGAAGCGGCGCCAGCGGGCCTCGTCGTCGCTGATCAGGCCGGCCGACAGGCCGAACTTCGTGTCGTTGGCCTTGGCGATGGCGGCGTCGAAGTCGGAGACGCGGAAAACCTGCAGCACCGGCGCGAAGATCTCGTCGTCGGGCAGGCCCTCGACCCCGGTCATGTCGAACAGGCCCGGCGTGACGAAGGCGTGCGTGCCGTCGACGCGGTGGAACTTGCGCACCACCTTGCCGCCCATCTCGATCAGGCCCCGCGCCTTGGTCAGCGCGCCGTCGGCCGCCTTGGCCGAGATCAACGGGCCCATGTAGGGCTCGGGGTTGGCGTCCCAGGGGCCGACGGTCAGGCGGTCGGCCAGCGCGGCCACCGCCTCGATCACCGCGTCGCCCTCGGCGCCGTCCTTGACGATCAGCCGGCGCGCGCAAGAGCAGCGCTGGCCGGTCGTGACATAGGCCGACTGGACGACCAGCGAGGCGGCGGCCTGCGGGTCCTCGACGTCCCAGACCACCAGCGGATTGTTGCCGCCCAGCTCCAGCGCCAGCACCACGTGCGGGTTGTCGGCGAACTTGCGGCGGAAGAAATCGCCGGCCTGGGCCGAGCCGGTGAACAGCAGGGCGTCGATCGGCTGCTCGATCAGGGCCGCGCCGGTTTCGCGCCCGCCCTGCACCAGGTTGACCACGCCCTTGGGCAGGCCGGCCGCCTCCAGCGCCTCGACCAGCATCTGGCCGGCCAGCGGGGTCTCTTCCGAGGGCTTGAACACCACGGTGTCGCCGGCCAGCAGGGCCGGGACGATGTGGCCGTTCGGCAGGTGGCCGGGGAAGTTGTAGGGGCCCAGCACGACGGCGACGCCGTGCGGCTTGTGGCGCAGCACGGCGCGGCCGAAGGCCATCTCCGCCTCGCGCTCGCCGGTGCGCTCGCCATAGGCGCGGATCGAGATGTCGACCTTGCCGATCATCGAGTTCAGCTCGGCCGTGGTCTCCCACAGGGCCTTGCCGGTCTCGCGCGACAGGGCCTTGGCGAACTGAGGCGCGCGTTCCTGCAGCACCGCCTTGTAGCGGCGCATGAACTCGACGCGCTCCTCGCGCGGGCGCTCGCTCCAGTCCTCGAAGGCCTTGCGGGCGCAGCGGACGGCCTGCTCGACCTCGCCGCGGGTCGCCGACGCGCCGGTCCAGACCTGCTCGCCGGTGGCCGGATCGGTCGAGACCAGTCGTTCGCCCGCGCTCTCGCGCCACTCGCCGTCGATAAACAGACGCCCGTTCATGCCTTCACCCGAACCAGTTCCCCGCCTTTCACGCGCAGCAGGTCGGCGACGTCGCGGGTCATCAGGACCTGCTCGTCCTCGGCCGTCACCGCTGCGCGGGTGGCGCGGAAGTTTTCGATATCGTCCACCGAAACCAGCGAGGGCGTCGCGTGATCCAGCGCGTCCACGAGGCGCACGACGAGGCGGCGGCTGTCGCGCACGGTGCGGATTTCGTCGCGGGGGCAGGCCACGGTCGGGCCGGCGTCGAAGATGTCGACCAGGCCCGTCGCGCGGAAGCCCTCGCGCTCCAGCAGGGCGCGGGCCGCTTCCCCTTCGCGGTGGACGTTGCCGATCACGCGGCGCGCCGGCTCCGGCAGAAGCTCCACATAGATGGGGTGGCGCGGCGCGAGGTCCAGGATGAACTGGCCGTCGGAGGCGGCGCTCATGCGGTCGGCCTCGCCGAACGGCATGTGGAAGAACTTGGCGGCCACGTGCTCCCAGAACGGGCAGGAGCCGTCCTCCTCGAACCAGCCGCGCAGCTCGGCCAGCACGTTCTCGGAGAACCGCTGCGGGTCCGACCCGATCAGCATGTAGCGCGACTGGGCCAGCAGGCGCCCGGCGCCGCCGGTGCGCTTCTCGGCCTTCAGGAACAGCGAGCCGACCTCCGACCAGCCGGAGCACTCGTTCACCAGCACGAGCGCCTTGTGATCGAACTTCAGGCCCAGGTTGGCCGAGTACTGGGTCAGGCCCACCACGCGGAACGAGAAGAACGGCCGCTTCACACCCACCGCCGCCTTCACGCCGGCCACGCCGTCGATCTGGCCGGTCTCGGCGTCCTCGAGCATCAGCGTGTACCAGCACTCCAGCGGGGCCAGCTCGCCGCGGAAGCTGGCCTGGGAGACCTCCAGCCGCTCGCGCAGGGTCGGCTCGTCCTCGGGCAGGCTGGTGAAGCCGGGGCCGGACAGCACGGCCAGTTCCATCAGGGCGTCGAAATCGGCGGGACCCGCCGGACGGACCACAAGCATCACTCAGTTTCCTCAGCCAGGGCCCGATCGTTCGTACTTGCCGGGCCCGCGTCGCGCAGCGCCCTGATGCCGGCGGCGTCGATCTCGCCGGAGGCCAGCTTCATCAGGATCAGGGCGGAGAGCTGCGCGCGCTCCACAAAGCTTTGCGGCCACGCATACTCGGCTTCGCTGTGGATGTCGCCCCCGCGCACCCCCAGCGTGTCGACGTTGGGCAGGCCCACCGCATAGAGGTTGTTGCCCTCGCACACCCCGCCCGACGGCTTCCAGCCGATCGGCTGGCCCAGCAGGTCGCCGACGGCCTTCACCGCCCCGAACAGGGCCTGCTGCGAGGCGTCGAACGGCTTGGCCGGGCGGGTGAAGCCGCCGTGGCGGTGGATGCTGATCCCCTCGAACGGCGGCCGGGCACAGACCTCGTCGATCGCCCGGTCGATCCAGGCCGCGCCCTCCGCGTCGGGCACGCGCACGTTGAAACGCACGACAGCGTTGTCAGCCACCACATTGAGCGGCGCACCGCCGGAGATCTTGGCGACGTTGACGGTGACGCCTTCGTGCACGCCGTTCAGCGCATGCAGGCGGCAGGCCAGCTCGGCGGCCGCGGCGATGGCGTTGCGGCCCAGCGCGAAGTCGCGCCCGGCGTGGGCGGCCTTGCCCTTCACCACCAGGTGGAAGTTGCCCGAGCCCTTGCGCGCCCCGGCCAGGGTGCCGTCCGACAGGGCCGGCTCGTAGGTCAGGCCGACGTGGCCCAGGCGGCCGATTTCGGCCAGCACGGCGCCGGAGCCCAGCGAACCGATCTCCTCGTCGGGCGACAGCAGCACGCGGTAGCCGACCCGATCGCGCAGGGGGTGGCGCTCGAATTCCTCGAGGGCGGCCAGCATGACCGAAACGCCGCCCTTCATGTCGGCGATGCCCGGGCCGTTCAGGGCGCCGTCGTCGCGGGCCACGACTTTCTGGAACACGCTCTCGGCCGGATAGACGGTGTCGTAGTGGCCGGTCAGCACGACCTGCACCGGCGCGCCCGGGCGCACGGTCATCAGGAGCGCGTCTGTGTGCGGCTGGTGGCGCAGGGTGCCGTCGTCGGCGACCTCGGGGCTGGCCGTCAGCGCTCGATGGCGCAGCTCGCCGGGCAGGTCGTCCAGCAGCTCGGCCAGGATCAGCTTCTGCTTTTCCAGTCCGGCGATGTGCCGGCTGCCGGAATTGATCGCGCACCAGTCGACGGCGCGCTCGACGATCTGCGCCTCGCGCGCCTCCAGCGCGTCGAGCACGCGCCGGTCTTCAGGGAGAATCCGCATGCGGGCTGGACACTAGCCGGAACGACGTTCGCGGTTCAACGCGCGGACGCTTCCATTTCGGAAGCGGCGGGCGGGATTCACCGGGCATGCGTCCAGTCCGCGGGCGATGTCCAATCCGTACGCCCCGGCGAAAGCCGGGGGCCAGGTGAAGCCGACAAAGCGTCGTGGATGAATCTGGGTCCCGGCTTTCGCCGGGACGTACGGAGTAGGGGCGGGCGCCAACAACGAGGTGTTCGGATGAAATCCGCCGCGCCCCTACGCCTTTTTGGGTAGTCGGCCACGGAAGGCCTGAGGAACTGGCAGGTAGAGGGTCGGGTTGTGGGGCGCGGTTCGGGTGCGCGCGACGCGGTTACTCCGCGGCGGGGGCCGGGGCGCGCCGAGGGAATACTTCTCCGGTGAGGGTTTGGCGGCCGATGCGGTCGCTCGCGCCGCGACGTTTCAGGTTCAGCAGGAGTATCCGAGATGATGGAGACCCACACCGGTTTCGGCGGCTGGCAGGGCGCCCCGCAGGGCTTCGGCGGCCAGGGCTTCGGTCAGCAGTTCGGCCCCACGCCCGGCGCGCGCCTGGGCGAGTTCGCCGGCCAGGGCGGCGACATCGCCGACCTGGTGCGCACCCTGGTCGCCCAGCGCCTGCAGACGGGCGGCGGCCGCGCGCTGAACTTCGACATCGGCGACCTGGTGCGCGCCATCGTGGCGATCCGCATGCAGACCGGCGAGCCGCTGATCGGCGGGCCGGGGCCGGACATCGGCGACATCGTGCGGCTGGTGGTCGGCGCCCGCCTGCGCGGCGGCATGGGCGGCCAGTCGGACGTGGGCGATCTGGTGCGCGGCGTGATCGGCGCCCGGATCCAGGCCGGCGGCCCGCTGCTGGGCGGCGAGAGCGACGTCGGCGAGCTGGTGCGCACGGTGGTCGGCGCGCGGCTGCAGTCCGGCGGCCCGCTGCTGGACATCGGCGACCTGGTGAAGGCGATCGTGCTGACCCACGCCATCCAGGCGCGCACGGGCGGCGGCCAGGCGTTCGGCCAGGGGGGCGGCCAGGGCTTCGGCCAGCACATGGGCGGCTTCGGCTACACCCACTGAAGGCTTGTGGCGGGTTCCGGCTCCGGCCGGGGCCCGCCCCACTTACGCCGCCTGGGCGATCTCCACGTCGGGGACCACGCGCTCCAGGCTGAGCAGGCCGGCCATCCAGCCGTCCATGGCCAGCACCCCGTCGATCAGGTCCTCGCCGGCGCGGGCGACGTCGGGCGTCGGCTGCAGCTGTTCGGCCGTCACGGTCAGGATGTCGGAGACGGCGTCGACCAAGAGGCCGATGGTGCGGCCGTGGATCTCGCAGACCACCACGGCGCTGCGCGCCCCGGGCTCGGCCGCCTCGGCGCCCAGCCGCACGCGCAGGTCCAGGATCGGCAGCACCAGGCCGCGCAGGTTGATCACGCCCTTGATGTAGTCCGGCGCGCCGGGGATCGGCGTGGCCGGCGTCCAGCCGCGAATCTCGCGCACGGCGGAGACGGCGACGCAGTAGTCCTGACCGCCGACCCCGATACGGATCAGCTCGCGGCCGGCCGAGGCGATGTCCATCGCGAAGTCTCCTGCTCGTTCTGAGCGACGAGCGGGCAGGATGGCAGGTGAGCGTTAAAATCCTCCCCCGAGCGAAGCGGTGGGGGAGGGGGACCGCGAAGCGGTGGAGGGGGCTCGCCCAGGCGCGACGGAAACCGCGCACTCCGCTGGAGCCCCCCACGGCGGCTTCGCCGCCTGCTCCCCCCAGCGCTGACGCTCGGGGGGAGATCTAGGACGCGCTCACTCCCCCGCCGTCCGCGGCATCGTCGCCAGGTCCATGCCCAGTTCGGCGCAGCGGGCGGCGTACTGCTTGGCGCGTTCGGCCAGGTAGGGAGTGGTGCGCGGCGTCGCGCCTTCGGCGGCGGCGACCTGGGGCGGGGTGGTCTCGCCGGGCGCGAAGGGCTGGTTCAGCTCGATCAGGAAAGGGATGTCCTCGTCGCCGCCGACCCGCAGCAGGCCGCAGGCGGTCTTGTGGTCGGGGGTCTCGGCCACGGCGACGACGCGGGCCTGGCGGCCGTCCGGCGTACGGGCCAGGGCGGCGGCGGCGGCGTAGTCGGCCAGCGTGGCCGGCCCCTGATCCGCGCCGCTCTCCGGGCGCTTCGAACAGGCGGGCGCGGCCAGCAGCGCGAGGGCGCAGGCGAGCCGGGCCAGCTTCAGCGTCTCCATTCCGATCCCCTGCGAGGCTCCGACCCATAAAGCTTTTCGAGCCCGTGGCGGTTGCGGCGGGGGCGGTTTTGCGGGAGGAGGCGGGCCAGAGCGCGTTCCGCGAAAGTGGATCCGGTTTTGCGATCAGAACGCGCTCGAGCTTTGAACCGAACGGAGATCCGTGATGACCACCAAGGCCCTCTACGCCCGCCTGGAAGCCAAGCCCGGCAAGGAGGCCGCCGTGGAGGCCCTGCTGCGCGACGCCCTGGCGCTGGCCCGGGCCGAGCCGGCCACCACCGCCTGGTTCGCCATCCGCATGGGCCCGACCTCGTTCGGCGTGTTCGACGCTTTCCCGGACGAGGAGGGCCGTCAGGCCCACCTGGACGGCGAGATCGCCCGCATTCTGAGCGAGCGCGCCGGCGAACTGTTCGAGCACCCGCCGGCCATCGCCGAGTTCGACGTGCTGGCGGCGAAGCTGCCGTAATTCACCTCTCCCGTGCGGCCCGGCTTTAGCCGGGCCATACGACCTTCTGGGCGCCCCGTTCACGGGAACGGGAGGTTCACCGTGCTTGACACCCCCGTCCTCGCGGGCCACGCTCAAGTCGTCATGCGCAAACGTATCGCCTTCGCGCGTAAATCGCATCATGCGGGCCGCCTGCTCGAAGGCGCTCCACCCCGGGCCTGAGCGTTTCAGACCCGGGGACGACTTCCCGTTGCTTTCATCATAGCTGACCAAGGCCTGGACTGATCTGTCCGGGCTGCGAGAGCGTATGTCCGACACCTGCCGCGCGCGGCCGGCGTGCTGTCCGTTCTGCGGACGGTCTTCGCTGTCTCGCGCCTGTTTGCTTTGCGGGGCGTCTCCGACCGAGCCGGAGCCCCGCCGCCGATCCGCCGCCAGAGGAATTCCGATGACCGAGCGTCCGCCCCTCCACCTCGCCGAAGCCGACTTCGACGCGCTCAGCGTCCTGGTCGGCGACCATCCGTCGACCGACGCGCCGGGCCCGGCCCTGCTGGCCGAGGAGCTGGCGCGCGCGAAGGTGGTGGCCGAGGCCGACCTGCCGGTCGGGGCCGTGCGGCTGGGCTCGGAAGTGGCCTATTTCGACAGCCGCTCGAAGATGATCCGCCGCGTCGTGCTGGTCCCCCCGGCCGAGGCCGACCTGACGGCGCGGCGGGTGTCCGTGCTGACCCCGGTGGGCGCGGCGCTGATCGGCCTGTCGGCCGGCGACGCCTTCTGCGACGACAGCGGCCGCGAGCTGCGGGTGATCGAGGTGGTCGCGCCGGGAGCGCTGGTGTGAGGTCTCGTATCGCCAGGCGTATCCAGGCCGACGAGACCGGCGCGCCGCGCCCGCCGGTCTATCTGCGTACCTTCCCGGCGCGCCGGCGCGCGCGCTTCCCGTGGCTGGGCGTCCTGCTGCTGCTGGTCGCCATCGGCGCCATAGCGGCGACGGCGTTCGCGTAAGGTTTTGGCGCCAGGTTGCGGAGGTCAGCCGGCCGTGCAGGCCGGCCCCGGCGCGAACAGCTCGGCGCAGGTCAGCACGCCGTTGCGGTCGACGTCGTCGGCGGCGAAGTCGGCGCGGAACAGGGCGGCGAGTTCGCTCTCGCGCAGCTTTCCGGCCTTCGCGTTGTCCCGCCAGAACCGGTCGAACTCGGCCAGCGCCGCCTGGCCCTCGATCTTGCGGCGCTGGGGCACATCGCGGAGGAACAGCGCCTCGTAGCGGTCCAGCGCGCCGTCGTCGTCCAGGTCGGCCAGCCGGGCCAGGCGCAGGTTGGCTTCGACCCACTCGTCCGGGCCGACCCGGCCGTTCCCGTCGCGGTCGTAGGCGGCGAAGCCGGTCGAGCTGTGCGCGCGCCAGTCGGCCAGGCGGGCGTCGTAGGCTTGCTGGTCGTCGCGATGGACCAGCGGCAGGCCGGTCGCGGCGCAGCCGCCGATGAGGGCGGCGCAGGCCGCGAGCAGGATCAGGCGCATGGAGTCTCCCCCGTTCCGGACGTCTCCGAACGGTGGGTCAACCGAGAGCCAAGCTTCACAGTTCCGCCACAGTGACGGGGAACCTTCGCCGTCTGCGCTTGGTTGGGCGCAGGATTCGAGGAAGCGCCAAGCTGGCGGCGCGGTTCGATGGCCGAGACGTCGGCCCTCCGTCGACCGCGTCGGCGTTTCCACCCCAACTCGGATCAGGCGCGCGCCGGGGCCGCTTCCGGGGCCGCGTCGCCTCTCTCTCAGTTCAGGGTGTGCACGAACGGCGCGGCCAGGCGCACGCCGGCGGCGGCGACGTCGATCAGGCGCGCGGCCGGCAGGCCCATGCCCAGCACCGCCGGCACGAAGGCGGCCACGGCCATCGCCAGGCCGATGGTCTGGCGGGTGCGCCGGGCGGCCCGCTCCGGGCTAGGGTCGAGCGCGCCGGTCTTGCCCAGCGCCCCGAAGGCGATCACCGAGCCGATCAGGCCGGCCAGCACCACCGCCATGCCGGCCGCGACCGCGGCGCTGTCGGCCTCGCCCATGGCCGTGAAGGCCGCGCCGATGCCGACCAGGGCGTTGGCCCCGAAATAGACCGCCTTGGCGTCGTCCCGTGAAATCATGCCGCCCCCCCGCTGTGCCGCGAGGTTGCTGCTACGCCCGGCCAGGGAGCAGCGCCACGCGCCCGGGAGTCGCAGGGGGCGGTCGGCGCCGAGGGGGAGGGCTATCGCATCCCAAACGCCGTCATCCCGGAAAGCGCGCAGCGCTTATCCGGGACCCAGCAGCTCGACCTCGACGCTGCGGACCAGGGCTGCAACAAGCGCGGCGCTTGCTGGGTCCCGGCTCTCCGCTGCGCTTCGCTTCGCTGCGGCCGGGAGGACGGGCGATATGTGAAGGCCGAGGCTGGCCTCGCTAGCGCGACTCCTTGCGCCAGCGGATCGACAGGGTGGCGGCGCCGGTGGCGGCGATGCGGGAGACGATCGACAGGTTGCGACGCGCGCGCCATTCGGCCTCGACCGCCGAGCCTTCGACGCCGCCGCCGATAATCTCCAGATAGATATCCTCGGTGACGTACTTGCCGCCGGCCACGGTCATGCCGGACTGGTCGCCGCCGCCGAAGGTCAGCCGGTCGAGGCCGGCGAACTCGCGCAAGTTGCCGAACACGTCCAGGCCCCCGCCGCCGGCCATGGAGGCGAGCGCCGAGGCCAGCTGGGCGGCTTCCAGCGGCGACAGCTGAGAGGCCGAGCGGCCGAACAGCACCTGGGACAGGATCTCGTCCTGGGGCAGGGCCGGCTCGGAGGTCAGCTTGACCTCGGGCTCCTGCGCCGTGCCGCGGATCTCGACGATGGCGGTCAGCGACGGGTCTTCGCGCACCGCGCGCAGGTTCAGGTCGATGGCCGCCAGGTTGGTGCTCAAGCCCACCGTGCCGCCCTCGTCGAACACGAAGCGGGCCCCGGCGAACTCCCAGTCGCCGCGCACGACGGTGGCCAGGCCCTTCAGCTCCGGCTGGGCGACCGTGCCGCCGACGTGGGCGTCCAGGGCCAGCTCCACGTCCAGGCCCCGGCCGCGGACAAACACGCGGTTGTCGGCCTTCAGGGTGACGTCCAGCGCCACCGACGGCCCCGGCGCGCGCGGCTGGATCATCTGCTGCTCGCCGAACGGCTTGTTGATCTCGATCACGTCCATCTTCACGACGCCGCCGCCGCGGCCGCCGACCCGGGTGGCCGAGATCTCGGCCTCCTGGACGGCCAGGTCGCCGACCAGGGCCAGCTTGCCGTCGGCGGCGCGGGTGACGGTCAGCGGGCCGGTGGCCCGGGCGTCGGCCAGGTCGTTGTCGATGATCCGGAAGTTGCGCAGGGAGACGGTGAAGCTGGAGGCGCCGCCGGCGCGCAGATCCAGCCGGCCGTCGCCGGTGACCGTGCCGCGGCCGCCGTCGGCGGCGGTGAAGCTCTCCACGACCGCGCCGCCCTGGTCGAACCGGGTCTTCATGTCCAGCGCGGTCAGCTTCAGGCCGGTGGCGAAGTCCTCGAAACGGCCGCCCTCCAGGTTGGCGTAGCCCTGCACCTTCGGCGCGTTCAGCGTGCCGGCCAGCGAGCCCTCGGCCGAGATCTGGCCGGAGAGCCGGCGGTCGCCGCCCAGCAGCAGGTCCCAGATCGGCTGGATCTCGCCGGCGGCGGAGAAGCGCCCGTTCATCGGCTTGTCGCGCACGATGGCCAGGTGCAGCGGCCGGGCCGAGGCCTCGACGGGCAGCACCAGCGAGGTGTCGGCGCGCACGCCGCCCTCGTCGAAGGCCGAGGCGTCGATCGCCAGGCTGCGGTCGGTCAGCTTGGCCTTCACGGTGGCGTCGACCGCCAGCTTGCGCGGGCCGTCCAGGCTGCGGGCGTCCTCCAGCCTGGCGTCCAGCGAGCCGCCCAGCTGGTCGCCGCGGCCGTGCAGGTCGAGGCTGCCGGTGAGCTTGCCCTCGAACCGGTCGCTGAGCGCGTTGAGCTGCACGCCGGCCACCTCGGCGCGGGCGTCGACGTTCTCGCCGGCCTGGCTGGCGTCGGCGGTCAGCCGCCCGCCGCCGACACCGACGTCCAGCTTCAGGCTGCGGCCGTCCGGATCCAGGGTGACCACGGCCGGGGCCAGGGTGTTGAACTTCACGCCGCGCAGGGCGCCGTCGCCGCTCAGGCTGACGCTCTGGCTCTGGCCGGCGCGCGAATACAGGCCCGTGCCGTTGAACCGGCCGGGGTTGGGGCCGGCCACGTCGGCGGTGACGGTGAAGGGCAGGCGCGCCAGCGTGCCGGTCCCCTTCAGGCTGAGCGTGCGAAGCGCCCAGGTGGCGCCGCGCGGGCGCACGTCGGTCCCGCTGACGTCCAGCACGGCGGCGGCCGTGCCCGGCCCGTCGGTCAGGCGCACCGTGCCGGCCAGCTTGCCCGACGCCAGGAACACGCCCGGGCCGGCGGCGAAGGTCAGGTCGGCGGCCGAGGGCGCGCTGTTGCGCAGCGCCAGGCCGCCCTTCGCCTGTACGCCCGCGCCGTCGACGTTCAGGTCGCGCAGGGTCACGCCGCCGGGCACGAACTGGAAGGCCGACGCCGCCCGCACCGGGCCGTAGGCCGAGCCGCCGACCACGCCGATGCGCCCGTCCGAGCCGCGCGGATCGCTCTGGAAGGTCAGGTCGACCATGGCGTCGGTCAGGGTGATGACCGGGGTGTCGATCTGCTGCAGCCGCGCCTTCAGGTCGATGCGGGGCGCGCCGAGGTTGCCGGTCAGGTTTCCGGTCCCCTTGGCCTGGCCGGCGATCTCCACCGGGCCGGCCTGGAACGGGCCCTTGGCCGACCAGTCCAGCGCCAGGTTCAGACTGCCGTTCAGGCCCATCGCGCCCTTGCCGTCGGCCTGGGCCGCCTTGCCCTCGAGCCGGCCGCGATCGATCTCGATGACGTTGTTGACCAGGGCGCCGGTCGCCTTCAGGCGCGGCTCGGTCCCCATCAGTCGATCGAACTGCGACAGCCCCGTCGCGAAGCGCCGGCCCCGCGCGTCGGCCGTGACGTTCCAGCGGTTCACGCCGTGGGGACGGTTTCCCTTGAAGTCGGCGACGATCTCGCCCTTGGCGCCTTTGCGGATGGTCGACGGGTCGGTCAGGGTCGCCTGGCCCTGGAAGGTCAGGGTCCCGGTCAGGCCGCGCGCGCCCGAGCCCTTGATCTTCAGGCCAGCGCCGGTCGCGTCCACGCGGGTCAGCAGGAAGCGCCCGTCCTTCAGCCGCGCCAGCTCGATGTCGGCGCGCGGGCGCGGTCCGAACAGGCGGGGCAGCACGCCGTTCCCCATGCCGCCGGTCCCGGTCAGCTTGGTCTTGACGTCCCAGCGCCCGGCCTTCCAGGCGATCTCGATAGGCCCGGCGGCCTTGCCCAGCCTGTAGCCGACCGCGGTGAACTGCTCGACCGAGGTGTCGCCGGTGAAGCGCCAGGCCGTCGGATCGCCGTTCCACACGCCCTTGATGCGGCCGGCCCCGGCCAGGTCGTGGCCGATCAGCCGGGAGATCGAACCGGTGGCCACGTCCAGGCGCACGCCGTCGGGCGCCGTGCGGCCTTTCGGCTCGAACACGCCGAACGAGCGGGCGGTCAGGTTCGGCGCGCGCGCCTCCCAGGCCACCGCGAACCGGTCGGCGGCCCGCTGCCGGCCGGCCAGGCCGAACTTGACCTCGTCGCCCAGGCGCCGGGCGAAGGGGGCGAACAGGTCGGAGCCCGCGAACACCATCCGCCCGCCGATCAGCGCGCCGCCGTCGTCCCAGCGGCCGTCGACCAGCAGCGGGGTGAAGGCGCCCGACTTCAGCAGGGCCTCGACCCGGCCGTCCTTGGTCGCGCCGCCGATCCTGGCCTTCAGCGTGAAGGGCAGGTCGGGCGAATAGCCGAGCGAGCCGGCGATAGGTCCGCCTTTAGATTCAACGGCTTGGACATCGACCTTGAGGGTGTCCTTCAGATCGCCGCGGCCGCCGATCGACACGTCGGCGGTGACGAAGTCGCCCGGCCGCGAGACGCTCCTGGCGTCCAGCTTCACGGCCTTGGCACCCTCCCGGTCGATGTCGGCCTCGCCGGCGATGGTCCAGCGGCCGTACTCCTTGGAGAACTCCGGCAGCAGCTCGATCTGGCCCTCGAACCGGTCGATGTCGATCGACAGCGGCATGGGGGAGGGCGGCTCCAGCTGCGGCTCCAGCTCCGGCCGGCGGATCAGGCGCAGCACCTCGGCGCTGATCAGCTCGGCGTGGAAGCGGCGGCCGATCAGCGGCGTCCAGCTCCAGTCGACGCGGACGTTTTTGGCCTCCAGCCACACGCCCTTGGCGTCGGAAACAGCCACCCGCTCCAGGGTGAAGTCGTTCCAGAGATCGCCCTTCAGCCCGTAGACGTCGAGGGTGCCGAAGCGGCCGACCTTCTTGCCCTGCACCAGGGTCAGGACGAATTCGCGGCCCGGTTTGGAGATCAGGCCGTAGCGGCCGACGGCGAACACGCCGAACAGCAGGCCGACGAGCACGGCCGCGGTGACCAGCAGCCACCACAGGGCGGTGCGGCGTCGGCGTTCCGCGCGCTCCGGAGCGGGGGTCTCGTCGGTCAAAGCGCCTGCCCCCGGCTACGGTGGAGCTTCGACGGTAAAGCTGTGGGGAGCGGCCAAGGTTCCTTCTCTCCCCTCTCCCGGAGGGAGAGGGAGGGGCCCACGCGAAGCGTGGGAGGGTGAGGGGTTAGGCGGCCGGCCGGATGTCCCTCATCCTCCCGCGCAGACCTCCGCGCTGACGCGCTCCGGTGCGCGGGGCCCGTCCTTCTCCCGACCGGGAGAAGGGAGATGACGCCGGCCCCGCTCAAAACGCCTGCCCGATGCTGATGTAGATCTGGAAGCTCGGGTCGCCTTCTTCGGGGTTGACCGGCACGGCGACGTCGGCGCGGATCGGGCCGAACGGCAGGAAGTAGCGCGCGCCCACGCCCAGCGAGAACTTGGCCCCGTCGAAGCTGGGCGACGGCTCCAGGCCCACGGCGCCGACGTCGCTGAACAGCACGTAGCCCCAGTTCTCGAAGATGCGCTGGCGCAGCTCCAGCGAGCCTTCGGCCAGCGACAGGCCGCCGCTGGGGGTGTTGTCGGGGAAGCGGGGGCCGACCCCCTGGTAGGCGTAGCCGCGCACCGAACCGCCGCCGCCGGCGAAATAGCGTTCGGCCGTGGGCATCTCGGGCAGGGTCCCGCCGACCAGCGAGCCCAGCCGCAGCCGCCCGGCCACCACCGTGCGGCCCTGGTTGAACGGCACGTAGTAGGTGCCCTGGGCGTCGACCCGGCCGTAGGTCAGCTCCTCGTCGCCCAGCACCTGGGTGGGCTCCAGCCGGCCGTTGATCCGCCAGCCGCGCGTGGGGTTCAGAGGATTGTCGGAGCGGTCCAGCGCCAGGCCGCCGATCGCCCGCAAGGTGACCAGGTCGCGCTCGACCGTCGGGCTCAGGCCCGTGGCGGGATCGAATTCCGGCTCTTCGTTGTGGCTGGCCTCGACCTTCACGCCGTAGGTGATGAAGGAGGTCTTGCCCAGGCGGTGGGTGAGGGCGGCCTCGGCCCCGACGCCGGAGCGCACGTAGGCTTCGGTGTCCTCGTAGAACAGCCCGCCGGCTAGCCGCAGGGTGCGGCCCGGCTTGCGCCAGTGCGGCAGGCTGAGCGCGCCGCCGATGCGGCTTTCCAGCTCGGCCAGGCGGACTTCGGCGGTCAGGGTGTCGGCGCGGGCCAGGCGGTTGTACCAGGTCCACTGGGTGTCCAGGCCGAAGCCCTCGGCGGTGGACCAGCCGACGCCGGCCTCCAGCACGCGCCGCGGCCGGTCGGCCAGGCTGACCACCACCGGGCGCAGGCCGTCGGCGTCGGATTCCGGCGCCAGGGCCACGGTGACCGAGGTGTAGACGGACGTGTCCAGCAGCCGCCGCTCCAGCTCGGCCACGTCGTCGGGGTCGTAGACGGCGCCGCTCTTCCACGGGGCCAGGGCGACGACCCAGGCGGGGTTGGTCCGCCCCGCGGTCTCCACCCGCACGCCGTCCAGGTGCACCAGCTCGCCCGCGGAGATGCGGAAGGTCGGCTGCACGGTCTCGGCGGCGTGGTCGACGATCACCTCGCGCGGCTCGGCTGCGGCGTCGGCGTAGCCGTTCTGGTTCAGGGCCGAGATCACCCGGCCCTCGCCGGCGATCACGTCGGCGGCCCGGCCGGGTTCGCCGGGACGCAGCTTGATGGCGGCGACGGCCGCGTCGGCGCTTTCCGGGTCGGGCGGCGGCGCCACCCACGTCACCCGCGGGTCGGCCAGCCGGAAACGCGGGCCCGGATCGATGCGCACCACGGGCTTGGGCGGATCGGAGTCGGTCAGCTCCGGCTCGACTTCGTAGGCGTAGTAGCCTTCGGAGCGTAGGGCGGCGACGGCGTCTTCGGCCGCCTCGTTGGCGCGCTGGCGGGCCTGGAAACGGCTGTCGGCGGGATGTTCGACCACACCGATCGAGCGTTCGATGCGCTTGCGCAGGTCGTCGTTGGTCACGCCCTCGACCGAGGCCTTGGGCGTGTCGGCGCGCGCCGGGGATCCGACGGCCGCCAACCCGAGCAGGGCCGAAGCCGCCGCCGCTTGCCCAAATCGCATCAACAAACTCGTTCCGCCCTGCCTCGCCGCCGCGCTTGTGCGAGCGGCTACGCTTCAAACCACGGTCTAGCTGCACAGTTCCATAACGGGGCTGTGCGAGTCGCAGAACCTCGGCGTCAGAGAATCCCCCGCATCGGGTCAGGTATGTACCCGATGGTCCCGCCGCTCCGGTCGGAGATGATCCCGCGCTCGTGGGCGGGCTCAGGAGAGAGTTCATGACCGAGGGACCTTCGAACGCGACCCGGCGCGCCGTCGTCGTGGCGGGCGGGGCGATGCTGGCGCTCAGCGCCTGCGCTACGGGGGGCGGCAACAGTCCCAAGCTGCAGACCGAGGCGCAGCAGGCCCTGCAGGAGCTGGAGAGCAAGAACCCCGCCGCCCGGGCGATCGCGAGCCAGTCGCGCGCCGTGCTGGTGTTCCCGCGCATCACCCGCGCCGCCTTCGTGTTCGGCGGCCAGGGCGGCCGCGGCGTGCTGTTCGAGGGCGGTCGGCCGGCGGGCGATTATCAGTTCACCGGCCTGACCTGGGGCTTCTCGGCCGGGGTGCAGGCCTTCTCCTACGCGCTGTACTTCATGAACGACCGGGCGCTGGCCTCGCTGAAGGACGCCAAGGGCTGGGAGTTCGGGGTCGGGCCGACCGTGGTCGTGGTCGACGCCGGCAAGGCCGCCCAGCTGAGCACCACCACCGCCCGCGACGACGTCTACGCCTTCGTCTGGGGCCAGCAGGGCCTGATGGCGGGCGTGGACCTGCAGGGCTCGAAGATCAGCAAGGTGAAGTGAGGCGTGCGTAATTCCTTCTCCCCTTGCGGGAGAAGGTGGCCGGCGGAGCCGGCCGGATGAGGGGTGGCGGCGCCGAGGCGTCAGGATGAGGAGCGTGGCCGCGCCAGCCGGTTCAGGCGTCGCGCAGACACCCCTCATCCGACGCGCTCCGCGCGCCACCTTCTCCCGCAAGGGGAGAAGGAAGCCGCCACGCCTCCGCTCCTCCTCCCTTCGGCTTAGGGGCCGCACCTTTTCCGACGTACGCACGTTCATTGGAGCGTAAAGGCGCCCCGAACACGCCTGGGCCGAAGACGGCGACGGGGGCTTAGCGCGTACCTTTCGGCCCGGGATCGACGGGGACGGAGTATGTCCCGATGATCCTGCGTTCCTTGCTCGCGACTTCGACCCTGCTGGCCGCGACGGCGGCGCTCGGCGCCTGCGCCGGCGGACCGATGGAGCCGCCCAATCCGGTCCAGGTTTCCGAAGCCACCTACGTCTGCGACAGCGGCGAGCGGCTGACCGCCCGGTTCGAGTTCGGCTCGCAGCGGACCCTGTTCCTGGGGACCGCCGACCTCGACGGGCGGGTGCTGAGCGCGCCGAAGAACGCGGTCGTCGTGATCGCCGACAATAGCCCGCCGGTGCGCATGGAGCAGGGGCCGTCGTGGACCGACACCGGCTTCGACTACCACGCCGACGGCGGCTATCGCCTCACCGGCGACGCGGGCCGCGTGATCCTGACCACGCCGGCCGGCATGCAGTTCTGCCGCACGGGCTGAGGGCGGGCGTTCACCGCGGCCCCAGCTCCACCACCTCGCCGTCTTCCTTCACGAAGCGGTCGGGCCGGCGCTCGAGCACGTCGAACACCCGTTCGGACGGGCGGGCCAGGACGACGCCTTTCGGCGTCACCACGAACGGGCGGTTCACGAGCTCCGGGTGGGCGACCATCGCATGGAGCATCTGATCGTCCGTCGTCGCGGAATCCAGAAGCCCGAGGTCGGCCGCGGGCGTGCCCTTCTCGCGCAGAGCCTCGCGGGGCGACAGCCCCGCTTCGCCGAACAGCTCGACGAGTTGCTCCCGATCCCAGCCGTCCTGCAGGTACTCGATGACGGTCGGTTCGTAGCCGGCCGCACGGATCATGGCGACGGCGTTGCGGGAGGTGCCGCAGGCCGGGTTGTGGAAGACGATCACCGGAAAGGGGCTCATGGGGTCACTCGGCGGCTTGGGCTTGAGGGGCGGCGGCGCGGAGGGGCGTGGGCGCGCGGCCGAGCAGCCAGCCGAACACGCCGGCGGCGGCGAGCGCGCCGACGAACTGGGCGGAGACGAAGACGGGAACGGAGGCCGGGGCTATGCCGGCGAAGCTGTCGCTGAGCGCGCGCGCCACGGTGACGGCCGGATTGGCGAAGCTGGTCGAGGCGGTGAACCAGTAGGCGGCGGTGATGTAGAGGCCGACCAGGGCGGGCACGGCCGAGGGCCGGAATCGCAGGCCGCCCAGGATCGTCCCGATCAGGCCGAAGGTCGCCACCGCCTCGGCGAAGCCCAGCGGCAGGCCGTCGCGGGTCTTGGTCGAGAGCTGCAGGACCGGCTCGGCGAACATCAGGTGGGCCGTCCAGACGCCCAGCACGGCGCCGACCTGCTGGGCGCCGACGTAGGCCAGGGCGGCCTTCCGGCCCAGTTCCCCGCGCATGAGCATGACCAGGGTCACGACCGGGTTGAAATGCGCCCCGGAGATCGGGCCGAACACGCTGATCAGCACGACCAGCGCCGCGCCGGTCGCCAGGGTGTTGCCGAGCAGGGCGAGGGCGACGTTACCGCCGGCCAGGGTCTCGGCCATGATCCCGGAACCGACCACGACCGCCAGCAGGGCGGCCGTTCCGAGCGCTTCGGCCGCGAGGCGGCGGGAGAGGCTGAAGGTCATCTCAGCAGCTCGGGGCGCCGCACAGGGGGCGCGCGGCCTTCTCCACCACCGGTCCGCAGATCTCGGACCGGCCGTCGCAACAGTCCTCGACCAGGAAGGCGAGCAGGTCGCTCATGCGCTCGTAGGCGGCGCTGTAGATGATCGAACGGCCGTCGCGGCGCGACTGCACGAGACCTGCCCCGGCGAGGACGTTGAGATTGGCCGACAGGGTGTTGGGCAGGGAGCCGGTGGCGCGCGCGATGTCGCCCGCGGCCATGCCCTCGCTTCCCGCGCGCACCAGCAGACGGAAGGCCTCCAGGCGGCCCGGGTGGGCGAGGGCGGAAAGAGCGGCGACGGCGATATTCGATTCCATATTTCGAGAATAATGGAATGAATTGGATCCGTCATCCCGGCCGCAGCGCGGTTCGGCCGGGATGACGGTCTGGAATCAGGCGCCGCAACAGCCCTTGGTCTGAGCTGTCTCGGCCGCCGCCTCCGGCCTGGCCGGCAGCAGCACGGCGGCGGCGCGGTCGTCACCGTAGACGGCGATCTGGCGCATCGAGTGGAAGGTCTCCCACACCAGGCCGTCGGGGTCGGTGGCCCAGTGCTTGTCGCTTTCGGCGTAACAGCACTTGGCGCAGGTCTCGTCGTGGGTGCTGACGTTGGCCGCTCCCAGGGCGGCGTGCAGGGCCTCCAACTCGCCGTCCGTCTCGGCCTGGACGCCCAGGTGGTTCAGTCCCGGCGCGTGCTCGCCCGTGGCGGAGATGGCGAAGTTCACGCGCGGGTCTTCCAGCATCCACTTGGCGTAGTCGGGTTTGCTCACGCTCGGCTCTGCCTGGAACAGGGCGCTGTAGAAGCCGATCGACCTCTTCAGGTCGCTGACGCTGACATGGACGTGCAGGCGTTTCATGCCCGTTCTCCTATAAAACCGGTTTGATCGTTATTTTGGGGCAAAAAGGGGGAGGGTCACGAACACCCTCCGAACCCTTCACAGCAGCGCTCGATCAGGAACGTCCCGAGCGACTGGACGGCGTGGAAGTCGACCCGCGAACGGACCTCGCGCCCGAGCTTCTCCTGGACCACCAGCCCGGAGCGCACGAGCGCGTTCAGGTGATGGGCCTGGGTGGAAAGGGCCAGGCCGGAGTGCTTCTGCAGCTCCCCGACCGTTAGGCCGTCGGCGCCGGCCCGCACCAGCAGCCGCAGCAACTGTACCCGCGCCGGCGCGCCGAGGGCGGCGAACCGGTCGGCCATCTGAACTTCGAGAGCGGCGTCGTCACGGGTCATAATGTCGATATAACCAGAAATATCGTTTTGTCTAGGGCCGGCCGCTTCCGTCACGCGCAAAAGAAAAAGGGCGCCGGCCGGAGCCGACGCCCTTGGTCAGTCCCGCCGGCGCCAGGGAGGGGGAAGGGCGCCGGCGACAGGATTGGCGGTCAGGCCGCCAGGGCGACGTCCGCGATGCTGCGGTGGGCGGCCTCGATGGCGTCGCGCTTGTGGTCGGGGCCCAGGTTCACCCCCTCGGCGCGGACGAACTCGACGTCGGTGACGCCCAGGAAGCCGAACACCGAGCGCAGGTAGCGCTCCTGGTGGTCGATCGCCTCCAGCGGGGTGCCGTTGTAGACCCCGCCGCGCGAGGACACGATGATCACCTTCTTGCCGCCGGCCAGGCCCTCGGGGCCGGTCTCGGTGTAGCGGAAGGTCTTGCCGGCCACCGCCACGCGGTCGATCCAGGCCTTCAGCTGGCTGGGGATCGAGAAGTTGTACATGGGCGCGCCGATCACCACGACGTCGGCGGCCAGGAACTGGTCCATGGTCGCGTCGCTGGCGACCACGTCGCGCTGCTGGTCGGCGCTGCGCTGGTCTTCCGACACGGCGCGAGCGGCGAACAGGGAAGAGGACAGGTGATCCAGCGGCTCGGCCGCCAGGTCGCGATAGGTCACTTGCGCGTCCGACGCGCGGCGGAGCTGCTCGGCCACGACCGCGGCGGTGAGGGCGCGGCTCACGGAGTCGCCGCCCATGATGCTGGAGTCCACGTGCAGGATGTTCATGCGCCACCTCTGAAAAACGTTCGCGACGGGGCGTCGCGGGGTGGCGTACATCTATTGCAACAGCGGCAGATACATTAGATGGGAATATAAGAACTGACCGTTCCCCCGGTGGAACGATGCGTGGGGCCTCATGCGCGACCTGAACGACCTGTCCTTCTTCGTGGCGGTGGTGAACCATCGTGGGTTCGCGCCGGCCGCCCGGGCGCTCAACGTGCCGAAGTCCTCGCTCAGCCGGCGGGTGGCGCGGCTGGAGGAGCGGCTGGGCGTGCGCCTGCTGGAACGCTCCACCCGTCGCTTCGCCGTGACCGAGGTCGGGCAGGAATTCTATCGCCGCAGCCGCCAGGTGCTGGAGGAGGCCGACGCGGCCGAAGAGGCGGTGGCGCGCGTGCGGGCCGAGCCGCAGGGCCTGGTGCGGGCCAGCGTGCCGATCAGCTTCGCGCCGGCCCTGGCGCGCGCCCTGCCGACCTTCATGGAGGCCCACCCGCGCCTGCGCGTGCAGATCCTGCAGACCAACCGCCGGGTCGACCTGATCGAGGAAGGCGTGGACGTCGCCCTGCGCGTGCGCGACCGGCTGGACACCGACGCCGCCTTCCAACTGAAGCAGCTGGGCAGAAGCCGCAGCTTCCTGGTCGCCAGCCGCGACTTCCTGGACCGCCACGGCCGCCCCTCCAGCGTGGCCGACTTGGCCGGCCTGCCGACGCTGGGCCAGAACGAAGGCTCGGGTCCGGCGACCTGGGCGCTCAGCGGGCCGGACGGGGCGCTGCAGACCCTGAGCCATGAGCCGCGGCTGTCCTGCGGCGACTTCGCCGTGCTGCACCAGGCGGCGCTGGACGGCCTGGGCCTGGCCCTGGTGCCGGACATCGTCGCCTGCGCCGACCTGCGCGAGGGGCGCCTCGAGCAGGTGCTGCCGGACTGGTCGGGCCGGGAGGGGATCGTGCACCTGGTCTTCCCCTCGCGCCGCGGCCTGTTGCCCGGCGTGCGCGCCTTCATCGACTTCCTGGCCGAGACCGTGCAGGCGGCGATGGGCGAGGGGCGGTGTTGAGGGCGTATCTGGGGGGAGACAAACAGCGAGATTTCGACGCAAGGGCCTAGCGCAACCGCCGCCACGGGCGCATATGCGGCCCCGCTGCACAGCCTGGTGACCCCTTGAACAAAGCCGTCCATCCGCACCCCCAGGTCTCCGACCTGCTGGAGGGGCTCGCCCACCACGAGGGCGGGACCCTGACCGTGCGCGACATCCTCGACCATTTCGGCGAGCGGGCGTTCGGGGCCCTGATGCTGGTGTTCGCCGCGCCGCTGGTGCTGCCCATGCCGCCGGGCCTGTCGGCCATCCTGGGCGCGCCGCTGGTGTTCATCACCGCCCAGCTGGCCATGGGCCGGCCGCGCCTGTGGCTGCCGCGCATCCTGGCCGACCGCGAGTTCCGCACCGCCGACTACGCCGCCCTGGTCGAGCGCATCCTGCCCTACCTGCGCAAGCTGGAGGGCCGCCTGCGGCCGCGCATGACCTTCCTGCTGGGCTTCCTGGCCGAGCGGGTGGTGGGCCTGGTGGCGCTGATCCTGGCGATCATCGTCTTCCTGCCGGTGCCGTTCGGAAACATGCTGCCGGCCCTGGCCATCGCCGTGCTGGGCCTGGGCCTGGTCGAGCGCGACGGCCTGGCGACGCTGGTCGGCTGGCTGGTGGCGGTGGCGAGCCTGTTGCTGCTGGCCTTCCTGGCCAAGGCCTTCGCCGCGGCGCTGGCGGCCTTCTTCCTGACGCTCGCGACGGATCCGATCTGATCCCCGTACGTCACCCTCGGGCTTGTCCCGAGGGCCCATGGCTCAGCTCCTCGAACGGCGGAATTGTTCGCGCCGCCGTCGCTCGCGCCTAAAGTCCTCGCTGATGTTCCAGCGGAACGATGGGCCCTCGGGACAAGCCCGAGGGTGACGGGGTTTGGTGCTCATCCCCCGCCGCGCTTGCCCAGCGGGTCGCTGATGCAGGCCTCGCGCACTCGGGCGTTCAGCTTTTCGCGCTTGTCGTCCTGGGCCGCGTCCATGGCCAGCGAGGCGGCCGTGCCGGCGAAGGGCGCGGCGAGGTTGCCCAAGAGGCCGACCACGCCGCGCTCCTTGCCCTTGTCGTCGTAGCGAGCGACCGCCTTACGCGCGGCCACGCACTCGCCCGACGTCCATCGCTTGTCGGTGGTGTCCAGATTGAGCACCGTCTCCTTGGGCGATGATACGCAGGCTCCCAGGCTCAGGCCCAGGAAAGCGACTGTGAACGCGTACTGCCTCACACGCTACTCCGACGCTACTGTAACGGCGGTATCTAAAGCGCATGCGCGGTGGAGGTTCCGTCGCGCCCCTAAGGGAACGGCTCGGCCGTGCGCCCGTTACGACCGCCGTAGCGTTACGGAGTAGAGTAATGGCGACCGAACGAGTGACCGAGCGCAACGACGGTTCGACCCGCGAGCGGGTCGTCGAGCGCAACGAGAATGCCGGAACCACGGTGGTGGAGCGCGGCGGCGGCGGAAGCGGCCTGGGCGCGATCGTGGCGATCGTGCTGGGCCTGATCGTCATCGCCGTCGCGGCCTACTTCCTGAGCGGCTTCTATCGCCAGGAAGCGGTCGAGACCGCCGCGGTCAGCGACGCGGCCGAAAGCGTCGGCGCCGCCGCCGACAATGTGGGCCAGGCGGCCCGCGACGCGGCCGATAGCATTCCGGCCCCGGCCGCTCCGGCCGCGCCGTCCAAGTAAGCCTGGGCGCAGCTCGTCCCGGCGCCGCGCTGGGGCGGGCCGCCTTCGGCGACAGGTCCCGTTAACCCCGACCGCCTAGAGCTGGGCGTCTGCAAACGCAGAAGGGGAGCGGCGGCCGTGGTTCAATCAAAGCGTTCCTGGATCGCCTGCATCGCCTGCGGGCTGGGCCTGATGTCCCTGCTGGGCGTGCTCGCCTTCCATTTTCCAGATCTCCTGACCAGCCAGCAGTTCCGCGCCGTCTACACCGAGCACTTCGCGCGCACCCTGCTGCTGATCGGCCTGGTGGCCGCCTTCGGCCTGGGCACCTTCGCCGTCCTGACCGGCCGCAACCGAAAGATCGCCCTGACCGGCGTGCTGAGCGCGGGCCTGGCGGTGCTGCTGGGCGGGGCCACGGTGCGCTTCGGCCCGATCGCGCAGACGCCGTTCTCGCTGGGCCTCGACTGGTTCCTGATCAGCCTGGTGATCTCGGCCATCGTCTTCATCCCGATCGAGCGGATGATGGCGGTGCGCCCCATGTCGCCCCTGCGCCCCGAGTGGCGCACGGACATGGGCTACTTCTTCATGAGCCACATGCTCATCCAGTTCATCTTCATCGCCGTGACCGCGTCCACGGCGACGGTGGCGGCCTTCGCCGTCTTTCCGGCACTGAAGGGTTTCCTGCAGGGCCTGCCGGTGTGGGTGCAGTTCCTGATGTGCGTGTTCTTCGCCGACCTGTTCCAGGCCGGCCTGCACCGCGCCTACCACAAGCTGGGCTTCCTCTGGCGCTTCCACGCCGTGCACCATTCCAGCCGCCACATGGACTGGCTGGCGGGCAGCCGCGTGCACCTGGTCGAGATCGTCCTGACTCGCTGCGCGGTGCTGTTGCCGCTGGTGGTGCTGGGCTTTTCGGCCGAGGCGGTGAACGCCTACGTGGTGCTGGCCGGCGTCCAGGCGGTGGTGGCCCACGCCAACCTGAGGCTCGACTTCGGCTGGCTGGAATACGTGGTCTGTTGCCCGCGCTACCACCACTGGCACCACGCGCGCGACGAGGCCTATGTCGACGCCAACTACGCCATCCACCTGCCGCTGATCGACATGATGATGGGCACCTTCCGCCGCCCGCCGGCCGGGACCTGGCCGGAGGAATACGGCGTGATTGAGCTGGAGAGCGTGCCGGCCGGCTTCGTGGCCCAGCACGCCATGCCGTTCGGCAAGCAGCAGACCTTCGAGCGCTACGTCGGCGCGCCCGAGGCTCAGCGCGCCTCGGCGTAAAGCGCCGCCAGCCGCCGGGCCTCGGCCGCGATCGCGGCGCGCAGGTCCGGCGGGCTCAGCACCTCGGCTTCCGGCCCCAGCTTCATGACTTCGCCGAGCGCGTGCGTCACGGATTCGATGGGGATGCTCACGGTGCGCCAGCCGTCCGCGTCGGGCGGCCCGGCGCTCGCGGCGCGTTCGGCCACGACGCGGCCCAGGCGCGAGAGGCGGGCGAGGCCCGTCCCGGTGACCCGCAGCACCGCCTCGCCGGCGTAGATCTCCTGCTCGAACGCCTGGGTCCGTTCGCTCCACCAGGCCCCGAGGTCGAACCCCGCCGGGCGGGCGAAACCTTCATCGGTCCGGGTCAGGGCCAGCATGTTGGCGACGCGGTAGGTGCGCACGCTCTCGCCGGCGCGGGCGACCAGGTACCAGAGCCCCGCCTTCAGCACGAGGCCGAGCGGGTCGAGCGTGCGGCGCACCGGGCCTTTCCAGCTCTCGTAGTCGACCTCGATCCGCGTTTCGGCCCACAGGGCCTCGGCCACCCCCGTCAGGTGCTCGACCTTGTCGCCCTGCGCGTACCAGCCGACCGGATCGAGGTGGACGCGCGCGCCCTTGCGCCCGGCCTTGTCGCGCCAGTCGGCGGGCAGGGCGGCGGTCAGCTTCAGCTGGGCCGCGGCGATCGCCGCCTGCAGGCCCAGCGCCTCGGCCGGACCGGGGAGGCCGGAGAGAAACAGCGCCTCGGCCTCGGCCAGGGTCAGGCCGGTCAGCTTGGCCCCGTAGCCGTCCAACAGGCGCACGCCGCCGTTGCGGCCACGGTCGGCGTAGACCGGCACGCCCGAGGCGCTCAGCTCGTCGAGGTCGCGGTAGACGGTGCGAACCGACACCTCCAGCTCCTCGGCCAGGGCGCCGGCGGTGGTCGCGCCGCGGACCTGCAGCAGCATCAGGATCGAGAGGAGGCGGCTCGCGCGCATTTTTCGATCCTAGCCCAGAAAAGCTGACATTCGATGTCAGATTATCGGTCGTAGGAGGACCTCGTGCTCGCCCGCGTCCGGGCTGGCGACTGAGGAGACCCGACCATGTCCGCGCCTGCGTCGACCCGACACGACGACTTCGACTTCCTGACCGGCGCCTGGGCCGTCACGAACCGCCGGCTGAAACAGCGCCATGTGGGCGCCGACGACTGGGACGAGTTCCCCGGCTCCATGACCTGTCGGCCCCTGCTGGGCGGGGTCGCCAACGTCGACGAGATCGTCTTCCCGACCAAGGGCTTCTCCGGCGCCACGGTCCGCACCTTCGACCGCGCCAGCGCGCAGTGGTCGCTCTATTGGATCAACAGCGCCACAGGCGGCCTATTTCCGCCGGTTCACGGGCGGTTCGAGGACGGCCGCGGCGAGTTCCTCGGCGACGACGAAGACGACGGCCGACCGGTGAAGGTGCGCTTCGTCTGGTCCGACGTCACGCCGGTGTCGGCCCGCTGGGAGCAGGCGTTCTCGATCGACGGCGGCCGGACCTGGGAGGTGAACTGGGTGATGGAGTTCAGCCGCACGGGGTTCCAGTGAACCGCCGCGCCGTTCTCGCCGCCGGCCTCGCCCTGGTCCCGTCCGCCGTCCTCGCTGGAGCCCCGTCCGTGCAACCCTGTCCGCCGGTCGTCGAACTGCGCCGCTACACCCTCAAGCCCGGCCGCCGGGACGACCTGATCGCGCTGTTCGAGCGCGAGTTCGTCGAGACCCAGGAGGCGGCGGGCATGACCCTGCTGGGCCAGTTCCGCGACCTCGACGCGCCGGACCGCTTCGTCTGGATGCGCGGCTTCCCCGACATGGAGCGCCGGCGCGAGGCGCTCGGCGCCTTCTACGGCGGACCGGTGTGGAAGGCGCACCGGGAGGCCGCCAACGACACCATGATCGACTCCGACGACGTGCTGCTGCTGCGCCGGGTCGTTCTCCCTCCCCTTTATGGGGAAGGACAGGCCGCGTCAGCGGCCAGGGTGGGGGACCGGACCGCTTCCCCACCCGGCCCCTCCGGGGCCACCCTCCCCATGAAGGGGAGGGAGAGCGTGATCACCGCCACCGTCCTCTACCTGGCCGAACCGGCCGACGCCGACCTGAAGGCGTGGTTCGAGGCGGAGGTCCGGCCGGCGGGCGATGTGCTGGGCGTGTTCGAGACGGAGGCCGCGGCGAACACCTTCCCGGCCCTGCCGGTGCGCGAGGGCGAACACGCATTCGTCTGGCTGGCGCGGGGCGCGGGGCCGGAGCGCCTGCCGGCGTGGCTGGAGCGGCGGCTGGTCCGTCCGCCGGAGGTCATGCGGCTGGCGCCGACGCCGCGGTCGCGGTTGAGGTGAAAAGATCTCCCCCCAGTGGGGGGAGATCTTGTTTCAGTCACCCCGCCGCCAACGCCATACGCACCAGCTCCGACAGGCTGCCGGCCTGCATCTTCGACATGACGTGGGCGCGGTAGATTTCGACCGTGCGGGGGCTGATCCCTAAGTCGAAGGCGATCACCTTGTTGGCCTTGCCGGCGACCAGGCCGTCCAGCACCTGGCGTTCGCGGCCCGACAGGGCGTCCAGGCGCTCGCGCACGGCGGCGCGCTCGGCGTCCTGGCGCTCCAGGCCTTCGCGCTGAGTGAGCGCCGCGCGCACGGCGGCCAGCAGCAACTCGTCGTCGAACGGCTTTTCGATGAAGTCGGCGACCCCGGCCTTCATGGCCTCGACCGCCAGCGGCACGTCGGCGTGGCCGGTGATCATCACGATCGGATGCGGCGCGCCCAGGGTCTTGAGCCGGCGCACCAGCTCCACCCCGTTCATCTGCGGCATGCGCACGTCGGTGACCACGCAGCCGGGCTCGAGCTCGTCGTAGGCGTCGAGAAGGGCGGTCGCGGCGTCCCAGGTGCGCGCCTTCAGCCCGGCGCTCTCCAGCAGGAAGGCGATGGAGTCGCGCACCGCCGCGTCGTCGTCCACCACGTGCACCACCGGCTCAGTCATCGGCGTCCTCGTCCAGTTGTTCGTCGAAATGCTCGGGGCCGACCGCCCGCAGGGTGAAGTTGAAGACCGTGCCGCCGTTCGGGTTCGGCTCGGCCCAGATGCGCCCGCCGTGGCTTTCCACAATGGTACGCGAGATCGACAGGCCCACGCCCATGCCCTCGGCCTTAGTGGTGAAGAACGGCGTGAACAGCTGGGCGGCGGCTTCCGGAGCCAGGCCGCAGCCGGTGTCGGCGACGCTGACCTGGACCATGTTGTCGGAGGCGGGGACGGCGCGGATCTCCAGCACCCGCGTGGGCGCGTCGTCCATCGCCTCGAGGCCGTTGCGGATCAGGTTCAGCAGGACCTGCTGGATCTGCACCTTGTCGGCCAGCACCTGATCCACGTGCGGATCCAGGGCGAAGCGCACGTGCACGCCGCGCTCGCGGGCGCCGACCAGGGCGAGCGCGCTGGACTCCTCGATCATCCGCGGCAGGTTCTCAACCCGCCGCTCGGTTTCGCCGCGGGCCACGAAGTCGCGCAGCCGGCGGATGATGTCGCCGGCGCGCAGGGCCTGCTCGCCGGCCTTGTCGACGGCCTCGGCGACGCGGTCCAGCGGCACGGGATCGGCCTTCAGCAGCCGGCCGGTGCCCTTCAGGTAGTTGGTGGCCGCGGCCAGCGGCTGGTTCAGCTCGTGGGCCAGGGCCGAGGCCATCTCGCCCATGGCGGTCAGGCGCGACATGTGGACCAGCTCCGACTGCAGCTCCTGCAGGCGCGCCTCGGTCTGGTGGCGGTCGGTCAGGTCGCGCACGAAGCCGGTGAAGAAGCGCTGGCCCCCCGAGCTCATCTCGCCGACCGCCAGCTCCATGGGGAAGGTCGAGCCGTCGCGGCGCTCGCCGACCACGACCCGGCCCAGGCCGATGATCCGCCGCTCGCCGGTGGTGAGGTAGCGGGTCAGATAGCCGTCGTGCGCCTCGCGGTGCGGGGAGGGCATCAGCATGGAGACGTTGCGGCCGACCACCTCGCCCTCGCTCCAGCCGAACAGGCGTTCGGCCGCCGGGCTGAAGGTGACGATCAGGCCAGCCTCGTCGATCACCACCATGGCGTCGGGGACGGTGTCGAGGATGGAGCGCAGGTGCGCCTCGCGCGCGGCCAGGTCGCGGCGGTGGGCGTCGGCCCGGTCGCGGGCGCGCTGGTACCACTCGCCGCCGACGCCCAGCGAGGCGCCCAGGGCCACGAAGATGACCACGCTCAGCGCGTCGCCGAGGTCGAGCGGATGGGACAGCACCAGGCCCGCCGCCGCGCCCAGCACGGTCGCCGCCACGCCGGGTCGCCAGCCGCCGAAGGAGGCGGCCACCACCACGCCCGGCACGAAGAACAGGAAGACCTCCCGGTCGCCCAGCAGCGGCGTCAGCGCCCAGCGCACGACCAGGGCCGCGGCCGCGAACAGCACCCCCAGCGCCAGGGCGACATAGCTCCGCCGGCCAGGACTCCAGGAGGTCGGGTCGAACCAGGACAGTTTAGGCAATTCCCTCAGCATGGCCGTCCCGACACGCGCGCGCGGTTCAGGACCGCGCCAATCTAGAGAATACCCAACGCGCACGGAGACTAAGGGATTCCCCGTATGGCGAAGACCTGAATGTCGCCGTTCGGCGGCCGGGCGTACCTCTCCCTCAACACCGGCTTACGGCCGGACCGGCCTTCGGGCCATCAGAGAGGTGCTCTCATGACCGCTCCCCTTGTCGACCTTTCGGTTCACCATCGGGCCCACGGCGCTTCGGACCGCGTGGCCTTCGGTTTCGTGAAGGCGCTGCGCCTGTTCGCCGACACCTTCTTCGCCAAGCGTTACGGCCACCGCGCGGTGGTGCTGGAGACGGTGGCGGCGGTGCCGGGCATGGTCGGCGCCACCTTCAGCCACCTGAAGGCGCTGCGCCGGATGCGCGACGACCGCGGCTGGATCAAGACGCTGATGGACGAGGCCGAGAACGAGCGCATGCACCTGATGACCTTCATCGAGGTGTGCAAGCCGACCCTGTTCGAGCGCGCCGTGGTGCTGCTGGCCCAGGGGATCTTCTACAACTTCTTCTTCCTGCTCTACCTGATGTCGCCGAAGACCGCCCACCGGGTTGTCGGCTACTTCGAGGAAGAGGCGGTGATCAGCTACACCCACTACCTCGCCGAGATCGACGAGGGCCGTTCGGAGAACGTGCCGGCCCCCGAGATCGCCAAGCGCTACTGGAACCTGCCCGACACCGCGACCCTGCGCGACGTGGTGCTGGTGGTCCGCGCCGACGAGGCCCACCACCGCGACGTCAACCACGACTTCGCCAACCAGCTGGCCGGCCTGCCGCAGCGCGCCATCGCCGAGTGCCCCCCGCACGCCGAGCTGACGCCCAACTGGAAGGCTGCGGCCTGGCCCAAGGCCGCCTGATCTCCCGGCCGGCAGAGCCGGGCTCCTCCAAAACTGAAAAAGCGCGGGGCCCCCGGCCCGCGCTTCTTTTTTTGCGCTCCGACCGGGGACTCCAGCGGGCGATGTCGCTCGTTGGAGCCCCCGCGCCGCCCGGGGGGCCAGGCGGCGACTCCCGGAAGGGAGCCTCGAAAGGGCAGGGTCCAGTGTTCGCCCGTATGGGGCCAGTCCGTAGCCTTGCGGACGCCGGCCGACCTTTATGCGGTCCTTACGCCCCACGCCCCGGTTCGCCATCGAAACCTGCAGCAGGCCGGCGCTAGACCCCCGCTCGCCCGCAGTCGGGTGAAGGGGAACCGCCCGTGGCCATCGCCGTCGACCAACCAGAAGCCGTACGTTCCGCCGCAGCCGCGCGCCCGCCCGGCCACGGCCTGTTCGCCCTGATGGTCGGCGCCGTGGGCGTGGTGTTCGGCGACATCGGCACCAGCCCGCTCTACTCGATGCGCGAGGCGCTCAGCCACGTGCGCGGCGGCGCGGCCGAGCCGGCCGTGCTGGGCGTCGTCTCCCTGATCGTCTGGGCGCTGATCCTGATCGTCACGGTCAAGTACGTGATCTTCGTGCTGCGGGCCGACAACCGGGGCGAGGGCGGCACCCTGGCCCTGATGGCCCTGGCCCAGCGGGCGATCGGCTACCGCTCGGTGTTCATTTTCGTGCTGGGCGTGTTCGGGGCGGCGCTGTTCTACGGCGACGGGGTGATCACGCCGGCCATCTCGGTGCTGTCGGCGGTCGAGGGGCTGCGCGACGCGCCCGGAGTCGGCCACGCGGTCGACCCGTTCGTGCTGCCGGCCGCCGCGACCGTGCTGGTCGCCCTCTTCCTGGTCCAGTCGCGGGGCACCGCCCGCGTGGGCGCCCTGTTCGGGCCGATCATGGTGGTCTGGTTCCTGGCCATAGCGGGCCTGGGCCTGATGCACGTTCTGCAGAACCCGGCCGTCCTGCTGGCGCTGAGCCCGCACTGGGGTGTGCGGCTGCTGCTCGAGAACGGCGTGCTGGGCTTCGTGATCCTGGGCAGCGTGTTCCTGGCGGTCACCGGGGCCGAGGCGCTCTACGCCGACATCGGCCACTTCGGGAAGGACCCGATCCGCGTGGCCTGGCTGGTGCTGGCCTTCCCGTGCCTGGTGCTGAACTATCTGGGGCAGGGGGCCGCCGTGCTGGCCGACCCGAGCGCCCAGGCCAACCCGTTCTTCCGGATGATCCCGGAGGTCGCCTACTGGCCGATGCTGCTGCTGGCCACCGCCGCCACCGTGATCGCCAGCCAGGCGGTCATTACGGGCGCCTTCTCGGTCACCCAGCAGGCGGTGCAGCTGGGCCTGCTGCCGCGCGTCACCATCAAGCGCACCAGCGAGACCGTCGCGGGCCAGATCTTCGTGCCGCAGGTCAACGTCTTCCTGATGGTGGGCGTGCTGTTCCTGCTGATGACCTTCCGCACCTCCTCGGCCATGGCCTCGGCCTACGGCATCGCCGTCACCGCCACCATGGTGATCACCGTGCTGCTGCTGTTCGTGATCGCGCGCCATTGCTGGAAGTGGCCGCGGGCCGGCGCGGTGGCCCTGGTGGCGCCGCTGCTGGCGCTGGACGTGACCTTCCTGGGCGCCAACTCGCTGAAGATCCACGAGGGCGGCTGGTTTCCGCTGGCGCTCGGCGCCGGCCTGGTGCTGGTGATGTGGACCTGGTCGAAGGGGACGCGAATCCTGGCGCTGCGGACCCGGCGGGACTCCCTGCCGCTGGCCGACCTGATCGCGTCGCTGGCCGTGCGCCCGCCGCACCGGGTCGGCGGCACGGCGGTGTTCCTGACTTCCGATCCCACGGTCGCGCCGGTCGCCCTGATGCACAACCTCAAGCACAACAAGGTGCTGCACGAGAAGAACGTCATCCTGACCGTCGTCGTCTCGGACGCCCCGCGGGTGCCGGAGGCGGACCGCGTCGCCATCGAGCCGCTGAACGCCGACTTCAAGCGGGTGAAGCTGACCTACGGCTTCATGGAGAACCCGAACGTGCCCAAGGCGCTGAGCCTGTGCCGGCGGCAGGGCCTGAAGTTCGACATCATGTCGACCTCCTTCTTCCTGGGCCGCCGCTCGGTGGTCGCCTCGGCCAAGGAGGGCATGCCGGCCTGGCAGGACAGGCTGTTCATCTTCCTGATGAAGAACGCGACCAACCCCACCGATTTCTACCGAATCCCGCCCGGACGCGTGGTGGAGATGGGCGCGCAGGTGACGATGTGAGGTGGGGTCAGGGGGGGCTTCCTTCTCCCCTTGCGGGAGAAGGTGGCGCGCGGAGCGCGTCGGATGAGGGGTGACGGCGGGACGTCTCAAGGTCTTGGGATAAAGGTCGATTCACTCGGAAGCCGAGGCGCTTGCACCCCTCATCCGACCGGCTCCGCCGGCCACCTTCTCCCGCAAGGGGAGAAGGGAGCTTTCCTCAGTCCGCCGAGAACCGGTAGCCGACCCCCGGCTCGGTGAGGATGCGCCGGGGCGCGGCGGGGTCGGCCTCCAGCTTTTGGCGCAGCTGGCCGACGAACACCCGCAAATAGGCGACGTCCTCGGCGTGGGCCGGGCCCCAGACGGCGGTCAGCAGCTGGCGGTGGGTGGTCACCTTGCCGCCGCCCTCCACCAGCCGGGCCAGCAGGTCGTATTCCTTGGGCGACAGCCGCACGGCCTGGCCGGCGCGGCTGACGCGGCGGCCGACCAGGTCGATCTCCAGCTCGCCGGCCCGCACGACCGGGCTTATGCCCTCGCGCTGCACGCGGTGGCGCAGCGCCACGCGCAGGCGCGCCAGCAGCTCGCCGATCCCGAACGGCTTCTCGACATAGTCGTCGGCGCCCAGGTCCAGCGCGTCGATCTTCTCGGTCTCGCGGTCGCGGGCGGACAGGATCAGGATCGGGCCGTCGTAGAAGGCCCGCGCCTTGGCCAGCGCCTCCTTGCCGTCCATGTCCGGCAGGCCGAGGTCCAGCACCACGGCGTCGGGGGCCTTGCGGGCCAGCTCGCGCAGGCCCGACGCGGCGTCGTCGGCGCGGACGACCTCGTAGCCAGCCGCGTCCAGGGCCGGGCCCAGGAAGCGGTGGATCTGCGGTTCGTCGTCGACGACCAGCACGCGGGGCCGGTGGGCGGACATCAGAGCAGCTCCTTGGCGGTCGGCACGGCCTTGGGAAGCGCGATCAGGAAGCGCGAGCCGCGTCCCTCGGCCACCGGGCTGACCACCGCGATCCGCCCGCCCATGGCCTCGATGAAGCCGCGCGCGATGGACAGGCCGAGCCCTAAGCCCTCGCCGCGGTCGCTGGGGGCCTGCAGCCGCCGGAACTTGTCGAACACCCGGTCGAGCGCGTCGGCGGGAATGCCCGGGCCCTCGTCCTCGATGGTGATCAGCACGTTGGCCAGGTCCTCGTGGGTGGCGATCTCGATGCGCGAGTCCTGCGGCGCGTAGGCGGCGGCGTTGTCGAGGATGTTGAGCACGGCCTGCTCCAGCAGGACGGGATCGGTGCGGACCTTCGACAGGTCGCGGGCGAAGTCGCGCTCGATCGTCCGCCCGCCCAGCCGTTCGCCCAGCCGCTCGGCGGCCGCGTCCAGCACCTCGCGCACGTCGGTCCAGCTACGCCGCGGCTTCAGCGCCCCGGCCTCCAGCCGGCCCATGTCCAGCAGGTCGCCGACGTAGCGGTTCAGCCGGCGCGCGTCCTGGGCGATGCTTTCCAGGAGGTCGCGGCGGACCGCCGGCTTCAGGTCGGTCCCGAACTCCAGCAGGGTGGTGGCCGAGCCCAGCACGCTGGACAGCGGCGTGCGGAAATCGTGGCTGATCGAGTTGAGCAGGGCCGAGCGCAGCCGGTCGGCGCGGCGCAGGGCCTCGTTCTCGGCCGCTGCCGAAGCCAGCTGCGCGCGTTCCAGCGCCACCGCGCCCTGCTCGAGCAGGGCCGAGACTCGGCCCTCCGCGTCGGGGGCCAGGCCGCGCAGGCCGACCACGCCGACCCGCTCGCGCAGGCCCTGCAGCGGGCGGAAGGCCCAGCCGGTGTCCGCGTCGGAGGTCTCGCCGCTCTCCCACACCCGGCGCGCGGCCGCCGCGCCGTCGGGGCTCAGCTTCTCCAGCCCGGCGG
>NZ_JAAIVC010000150.1 GCF_010975005.1 Caulobacter sp. 17J65-9
AGGCAGCGGTCGGAGCGGCGCGGGGCGCCGATGGCGGCGGCGACGTCGCCGCGGGCCCAGCCCTCGGCCGCTCGCCGCGCGGGCGCGTCGCCAGCCTCGAGATCGTCGAGGATGGCCGTCAGGCACTCCTGCTGCACCGCGGGGGTCAGGTTCGCCAGTACGCGCTTGGCCATCGGCACGGCCTCGTAACGGGCGGCGCCGCGCACCTTGGCCTTCGCCTTCTTGGCGGCCTTGCGGACCTGCGGCTCGACGTCGGCCCAGCCGCGGCCGCGTAGGTCGCTCGCCAGCCGGACGCCGGCGACGAGCGGGATCCATTCGGCGTATCGATCCGCCGGGCGGCCGGCGCGTTCGCGGGCCGAGACGAAGCGCGCGCGCAGGTCGGCGGGCAGACTCGCCTCCATCGGTGTGTCGCTGCGCAGTTGCTTGCGCATCTTCAGCAAGGCGGGCACGTCGCGCAGGCCGGCCGCGACGCTGACCCCTTCGATCAGGGTGTGGGCGCCCTTCAACCGGTTTTCCAGAACCGCGTGGTCCCAGGTCGTCCCGGGGGGCAGAGGACCGTCTGGAACGCCCAGGATGTAGACCGTGCTGTCACCGTCGGAGACCTTCCACCAGGCCGGTCCGGGCAGGCGGCCCTTGACGATCAGGTCCTCCACGACGGTGGCGTCGGGATCCTCCAACGTCTGGGCGGCCGCGGGGCCCGCGGACAGCATGAGAACGGCGGCGAGGGCGGCGAGCGAGCGGACGATCACGGGCGGCTCCGGCGTGTGGCGGACCATTGATCTGCGAGCTTGCGGCGAAAGCGTGGCCGTTTCACTGAAGATTTTTACGCAACCAAACGGTTGCTAGTTGGCGTGATCTGGTCTATCAATCCTGCAACCAGGAGGTTGCTGATGTCCGGCCGTATCGAAAAGACCGTGGACCTGAAGGCGCCGCTCGAGCGGGTGTGGCGGGCCCTGACCGACGCCGACCAGTTCGGCCAGTGGTTCCAGGTGAAGGTGGAAGGCCCGTTCGTGACCGGCGAGGTCGCGCGCGGGCAGATCACCCATCCGGGCTTCGAGCACGTGGTCTGGCAGGCCCGCATCGTGCGGATGGACGAGGCGGCGCGGGTGTTCGCCTACACCTGGCATCCCTACGCGGTTGATCCGAACGTCGACTACTCCACGGAGACCCCGACCTTGGTCGAGTTCAGCCTGGAGCCGACGGCTGGCGGCACGCGCCTGACCGTCGTGGAGTCCGGCTTCGAGAACGTCCCGGCTCACCGCCGCGCCGAGGCCTTCCGCATGAACGACGGCGGCTGGGCCGCCCAGATGCAGAACATCCGCGCCCATGTCGAAGGCTAGCGTGTCGAAGCCTGGCGCCCGACTGCGCGAGCGGGGCCCGGCGCCGGTGTTCGCGGCGCTGGGGGACCGCACGCGCCTGCGCCTGCTGGCCCGGCTCAGCGACGGCCAGGCGCGCTCGATCTCGGCCCTGTCGTCCGACACCAGCCTGACCCGCCAGGCCGTCACCAAGCACCTGCACGTGCTGGAGGAGGCGGGCTTGGTCAGCAGCCTGCGCATCGGCCGCGAGAGCCGCTTCACCTACCAGCCCGAGCCGATCGCCGAGGCGCGGTCCTACCTCGACGAGGTGTCGGCCCAATGGGACGACGCGCTGGCGCGGCTGCGCGCGTTGGTGGAGGACGATTGACCGGGGCTGCAGTCGCGCTTTGATCGCGGCGTGATCTCGGTGGTGATTCCGACCCTGAACGCTGGGCCGCGGCTGGCGGAGACGCTGGCGGCGCTGGTGCCCGGCGTGGTCGAGGGCTTGATCCGCGAGGTGGTGATCGCCGACGCCGGCTCGACCGACGAGACGCGCGCCATCGCCGACGCTTCCGGAGCCCGGCTGATCGAAGCGGAACGGGGCCGGGGCGTGCAGTTGCGCGCGGGCTGCGCAGCGGCGAAGGGGCCGTGGCTGCTGGTCCTGCACGCCGACACGCGGCTGGAGCCGGGCTGGATCGAGGCGGTGCGCGATCTTCTGCAGGCCTGGCCGGACCGGGCCGGCTACTTCCGCCTGGGGTTCGACGATGCGGGCGCGGCGGCGCGCCTGTGGGCGGCCGGCGTCGCCGCTCGCAACCGGCTGTTCGGCCTGGTCTACGGCGACCAAGGGCTGCTGCTGCTGCAAGCCCTCTATGAAGAGGTCGGCGGCTATCCCGACTGGCCGCTGCTGGAGGACGTGGAGATCGTGCGCCGGCTGGGGCGCGCGCGGCTGCGGCCGCTGGCGGCCCGGGCGGTGACCAGCGCCGAACGGTTCCGGCGCGAAGGGTGGTTGGCCCGCACGGCGCGCAACTGGACGATCCTGGCGCGCTTCCTGGCCGGCGCGGACCCGCGCGAGCTGGCCAGGCGCTATGAGGCGCGCCGGTGAGCCGGCCCACCCTGATCGTCTTCGCCCGCGCGCCCGCGATCGGGGTCGGCAAGTCGCGGCTGGCCCGCGACGTCGGCGCGGTGGAGGCGTGGCGCGCCTACCGGACCATGACCGCGCGGCTGCTGCGGCGGCTGAGGGACCCGCGCTGGCGGCTGGTGGTGCGGATCACGCCGGACGCCGCGCGATTTCCGGGCGTCGCCTGCGAAGGCCAGGGCGGCGGCGACCTCGACGAGCGGCTGCGGCGGGCGATCCGGGCGCACGCCCGCGGCCCGGTGGCGGTGATCGGTACGGACGCGCCGGAGGTCTCGCGAGCGCGGATCGCCCGCGCCTTTGAGGCGGCGCGTCGGACCGGCGCGGCGCTGGGGCCGGCGGAGGACGGCGGCTTCTGGATTTTGGCGCTCACCCCGACGAGGGCGCGGCGGATCGCTTTTCCGGGCGTGCGGTGGTCGACGCCGGACGCCTTCGCCGACACGCAGGCGGCGCTGGGCGGTCAGGCGACGGTGCTGGAGGTGCTGGCGGACGTCGACGACGGCGCTGCGCTCAGGGCGTGGCGACGGCGCGAACGCCTGTGATCACTTCTCGCCGGTGGCCAGGGCGGCGGTGGCCACGATCTGCGGCGACGACGCCCCCGGGGTGTCCAGGCGCATGTCGACCCGCTTGGCGCCGGCGGCGACCGCGTCCAGCGACTTGGTGTCCTGGCCGAGGATCCGGCGATAGGCCCAGTAAGCGGCCATGACTTCCTCGACGTACACGCGGGTCTGCGGGACCTGGATGCTTTCGATGAAGGTCAGGACGTCGGCGTCGGGGCCGAGCTGCTTGGCCGGGTCCATCACCCGCAGCGGCCCGCCGTTGTAGGCGGCGATCACGCGCAGCATGTCGTTGCCGACCGGGCCCTGGCTGGCCAGGTAGGCGATGTAGGCCTGGCCGACGCGCAGGTTGGTGGCCGGGTCGAGCAGTAGTTCGGGCTTTTTGGCCAGCTTGTCGTCGCCGGTCAGCCAGGCGGCGGTCGAGGGCATGACCTGCATCAGGCCGTAGGCGCCGACATTGCTCTGGGCGGACGGATTGAAGCGGCTCTCGCGGCGCATCAGGGCGTAGAGCAGGGCCTTGTCGACGGTGAACGGCACGTCGACGCCGAGGTCCGGCATCGGATAGTCGCGCGCGTCCACCACGTCGCGGGCGCGGCTGGCCGACAGCTGGTCGTTCAGCGCCATGGCCAGCGCGGTCCAGTCGGCGCGCTCCGGCTCGGTGCGGGCGGCCGCCATGCCGGCGCGCAGCTCGAGGCCGGCGTCCATGGTCTGGCCCAGCTGGGCCAGGGCCACGGCGCGCTTGGCGCGCGGGCTGGTCTTGATCAGCTGCTGCAGGGCGGGCGTGGCGAGGTCGCCGCCGGCCGCGGCGGTCTTCATCACCACCGGCTGGGCGCCTTGCGGCAGGTAGGGCTGCGGGCCGGTGCGCAGGGCCGGCTCCAGGCCCAGCTGCCGCTCGGCGATCATGCCGTAGAAGGTGTGCGGGAACTGCGCGGCCACGCGCAGCAGCTCCGGCGCGTCCTGGGGCGTTCCCCGGGCGACCGCCGCGCGGGCGGCCCAGTAGGCGCCGCCGGAGCGCACCCACGGGTCCTCGGTAACGTCCAGGGCGATCATTTCGAAGCGGCGGAAGGCCTCTTCGTAGTCGCGCTGGCGCCAGGCGGCGAGGCCGGCCACCCACCAGTCGCCGGTCTCGGCGGCCAGCTTGCGGGCGTTGGTCAGGTCGCCGGCGTTCAGCGCCTCGCGCGCGGCCTTCGGGGTCAGCGGCTCGAACCGTTCGCCGGTCTGCACCGCGTTGAGCACCGCGTCGATGCTTTCCCAGGTGCGCTGGCCGGCGGGGGTGACGGTGGTCGGGACGACCCCGTCGATCGAGGTCTCGGTCGGCTTGCGCTTGGCCGCCAGCGCGCGCACGCGCTGGGCGCCGGGCAGGTCGGCGTATTTGTCCAGCCATGCCATCAGCTCGGCGTAGGTGGCGGTGTAGGCGGTCGGGTGGAAGAGCTTCTGGAACTCGACGAAGCCGAGCAGGCTCTTGTCGGAGACGCGGGCGGTGTTCTGATCCGCGGAGGCGAAGTCGCCGCGCTTCACGGCGTCGAAGGCGGCGGCGTACAGCTGGGCGTCCCAGGGCGACAGGGCCTTGGGCGCTTCGGCGGCGCGCGCAGGGGCGCCGGCGACGACGAACATCAGGGCGGAAAGCGCGATCGCCGCGCTCCGTACCGACTTCATCCGAACCCCTCTGAGCCGACCCGAACCCCGTCCCGGGCCTCAGGCTCGTTACCACCTACGGCGTGACCTTTCAGGTTGTAACGCTCAGGAGGCGAGCGGATCAAGCCGTGCGGTCAGCGACAAAAGATCAGACCAAGCTTTCTTCTTGGCTAACGGCTGGCGCAACAGGAACGCCGGATGCAGCGTCGGTAGAGCGGGCAGAGCCAGCGAACCGTCCTCGGCGCGCCACTCGCCCCAGCGACCGCGCAGGCTGAGAATTCCTTCGTCTTTTTTCAGAACCGAGCGCGCGGAGGCGGCGCCGACCACGAGCAATAGTCGCGGCCGGGTCAGGCTGATCGTTCGCTCCAGGAACGGCGCGCACACGTCCTGCTCCTGCGGCGAGGGCGGCCGGTCGCCGGGCGGACGCCAGAAGACCGTGTTGGTGATCAGAGCCCGTTCGGTCAGGCCGGCGGCGGCCAGCATGCGGTCCAGCAGCCGCCCCGGCGCGCCGGCGAAGGGCCGGCCCTGCGCCTCGTCGTCGGCGCTGGGCGCCTCGCCGATCACCACCACGTCGGGCGTCGAACTGCCGCGCATGAAGACCGGCCGCTTGGCCCCCTCATAAAGGAGGGGACAGCCGTCGAAGCCGGACAGGGCCGCTTCGAGCTGCTCCAGCGTCTGGGCCCCGGCGGCCAGCCGTCGCGCCTCGATCAGGCTGCTCGACAGATCCGGCGCGTTGCGGGCGACCGGCGAAACCGCTTGCAGCAAAGGCTTTGCGGGTTCCGGGCGGGGCGGCGCGAGGGTCCGGTCGACCGGTTCGTCGGCGAACGCGGCCTCGACACCCGCGTCCCGCCAGAAGGCGAACAGGCTTTCCAGCGCGCGTAGGTCGGCGGGATCTGCGGAAGGATGCACGGGCGATTACATGAAACCAGAGGCGGTCGGCCTTGACCGCCCTTGCGTCACATTCGGATAAAGCCGCGGAACGATCAACCGGCGCGCCTGCTTCGCGCGCCCCTCAAGACCGAAAGTACGACGATGGCCGACCAGCCGGCGCGCGAGTCCATGGAATACGACGTCGTCATCGTTGGCGCGGGCCCGGCCGGCCTGGCCGCCGCGATCCGGCTCAAGCAACTCGCCGCCGAGGCGGGCACGGAAACCTCCGTGGCCGTTCTGGAGAAGGGTTCGGAAGTCGGCGCGCACATCCTCTCGGGCGCTGTGATCGACCCCGTCGGCCTGTCCGAGCTGTTCCCCGACTGGAAGGAACGCGGCGCGCCGCTGGAGACGAAGGTCGCCAAGGACAAGTTCCTGGTCCTCGGCCCGCAGGGCGAGCTGGACATCTCCTGGCTGCCGACGCCGCCGTGGATGAAGAATCACGGCTGCTACATCGCCTCGCTCGGCAACCTGTGCCGCTGGCTGGCGCAGGAAGCCGAGGCGCTGGGCGTCGAGATCTATCCGGGCATGTCCGCCTCGGAGCTGGTGTTCGACGAGGCCGGCGCGGTGAAGGGCGTCGTGGCCGGCGTGTTCGGCGTCGACCGCGAAGGTCACGAGAAGCCCGACTACCAGCCCGGCATCGAGCTGCACGGCAAGTACACCTTCCTGGGCGAGGGCGCGCGCGGGTCGCTGTCGAAGATCGCGATGGCCAAGTACGACCTGTGCGCCGGCCGCGAACCGCAGAAGTACGGCCTCGGCGTCAAGGAGCTGTGGCAGGTCCCCGCCGACAAGTTCCAGCCGGGCCTGGTCCAGCACACGCTGGGCTGGCCGCTGGACGACCAGACCGGCGGCGGCTCGTGGATGTACCACTTCGGCGACAACTACGTGTCGATCGGCTTCGTGGTGCACCTGAACTACAAGAACCCGTACCTGTCGCCGTTCGAGGAGTTCCAGCGCTTCAAGCTGCATCCCTCGGTCCGCCACCACCTGGAGGGCGGCCGCCGCGTCTCCTACGGCGCGCGGGCGATCGTGGAGGGCGGCTACCAGTCGGTGCCGAAGCTGAGCTTCCCGGGCGGCGCCCTGATCGGCGACTCCGCCGGGTTCGTGAACGTGCCGCGCATCAAGGGCAGCCATAACGCGATCTCGACCGGCCGCCTGGCCGCCGACGCCGCCTTCGCCGCCCTGCAGGCCGGCCGCGCCGGCGACGAGCTGGTCGAGTACCAGAGCGCCTACGAAGGCTCGCGCGTGGCCAAGGAACTGCGCTCGGTGCGCAACGTGAAGCCGCTGCTGTCCAAGCTGGGCAACACCTGGGGCATGCTGGCCGGCGGCGTCGACATGATGACCAACTGGCTGCTGGGCGGCTTCTCGTTCTTCGGCACGCTGAAGCACGGCAAGACCGACGCGGCGTCCACGGGCCTGGCGGCGGACTACAAGCCGATCGCCTATCCCAAGCCCGACGGCGTGCTGACCTTCGACCGGCTGTCCTCGGTGTTCATCTCGAACACCAACCACGAGGAGGATCAGCCCAGCCACCTGAAGCTGATCGATCCGAACATCCCGATCGAGATCAACCTGCCGAAATACGCCGAGCCGGCGCAGCGCTATTGCCCCGCGGCGGTTTACGAGGTCCTCTACGACGAGACGGGCCACAATCCGCGCTTCCAGATCAACGCCCAGAACTGCGTTCACTGTAAGACCTGCGACATCAAGGACCCGTCGCAGAACATCGTCTGGACCACGCCGGAGGGCGGCGGCGGTCCTAACTATCCGAACATGTGATCCGACGGGTCGCGGTTCGCACCAGGGGGCGCCTAGCCATGCTTCGTTCGGTTTCCATCGCCGCGCTCCTCGCCCTCCTCGTCCAGGGCGGCACGGCGGTCGCCGCCCCCGCTGACGTGGGAGCGATGCTCTCGGACGGCGGCTCGGTCTACGGCAACTATCTGGCCGGGCGGGCGGCCATGCAGCGCGGCGACAGCGGCCTGGCGGCTCGCTACCTGGCGGCCGCCGCCGCGGCCGATCCCGACGACGCCGGCGTGCGCGAGCGGGCCTTCCTGGCCGCGCTGATGAGCGGCGACGTCTCGCACGCGGCGACGCTGGTCCCGACCGGAGAGGAGGGGCCGGCCGGCGTCCGCAGCCTGGGTCAGATGACCTGGGCGGTCGAAGCCCTGGCGGGCGGACACGGCCCCCAGGCCGACGCCGCCTTCAAGGATACGACCGTCGCCTTCCCGCACACCATGGGCGGGACCCTGCTGAAGCCCTGGCTGGCCGCGGCCGCGGGCGACTGGGACCGGGCGCTGGCGGAGCCGCAGACCGATCGCCTGACCCAGCTGTTCTCCCAGCTGGGCCGCGCGCGCCTGCTGGAGGCCCACGGGCGCAAGAAGGAAGCCGAGGCCGCCTATCAGCAGCTGGCCGGGGACACCGCCGGCGCCTCGCTGTTCCGCATCCACTACGGCGAGTTCCTGGAGCGCGCCGGCCGCCGCAACGAGGCCATCGCGGTCTACGACGTCGGCCTGGCCGAGACCCCGTCCGACGGCTCGCTGCAGCGGGCCCGCGCCCGCGCCATCAAGCGCGGCCGTCCGCCGGCGCCGCTTACCCTGAAGCAGGGCGCGGCCGAGGCGCTGTGGATGACCGCCGCGGCCCTGACCGCCGAACGCCAGATGGAACTGGGCCTGGCCTATCTGCGCCTGTCGCTGCGGCTGGATCCGGAGATGGACGAGGCCAAGATGATGGTCGGCGACGCCATGAGCGCCGTCGATGACGAGGAGGCGGCGCGCGGCGCCTGGGCCACGGTGAAGGCCGGCTCGCCCCATTATGTCGACGCGCGCAGCCGGCTGGCCTGGAGCTTCCAGGCCGCGGGCGAAAGCGAGACGGCCGTGTCCCTGGCCCGCGAGACGGTGGCCGCCACGCCCGGCGACACGACCTCGGAACTGGCCCTGGCCGACGTCCTGCGCGCGGCCGGACACGAGCAGGAGTCGGTCGGCGTGCTCGACCGTCTGGCCAAGCGCACCAACCCGGACTGGCGCGTGTTCTACATGCGCGGCGTGGTGCTGGAGCGGCTCGGTCGCTGGGACGACGCCCAGGTCGACCTGAAGCACGCCCTGGACCTGCGGCCGGACGATCCGGAGCTGTTGAACTATCTCGGCTACAGCTGGATCGACCGCGGCGTGCGGGTTCAGGAAGGCATGGCCCTGATCGAGAAGGCGGTCGCCCAGCGTCCGACCTCGGGGGCCATCCAGGACTCCCTGGCCTGGGGCCACTATCGCCTGGGCGAGTACCCCAAGGCCGTCGAGCTGCTGGAACGCGCGGTGGTGCTGGAGCCGGGCGATCCGGCCGTCAACGACCACCTCGGCGACGCCTACTGGCGCGTCGGGCGCAAGCGCGAGGCCGGCTTCCAGTGGAAGCGCGTGCTGACCCTCAATCCGGACCCGACCCTGCGGGCGGCCGCCGAGGGCAAGATCGAGAAGGGCATCGACGGCGAGCCGGCGGCGGCGGCGAAGTGAGCCGCAGCGCGTTTGCGCCGGCCAAGGTCAACCTGTTCCTTCACGTCGGCGCCCCGGACGCCGAGGGCTACCACCCGCTGAGCAGCCTGGTGGTGTTCGCCGACGTGGGCGACCAGCTCAGCGTCGAGCCGGCTGAAGACCCGACCTTCCTGGTGGACGGCCCCTTCGCCGGCGGACTGGCGGGGGAGGGCGACAACCTGGTCCTGCGCGCCGTGCGCGGGCTGGAGCGCGCCGCGGGCGGCGCCTTCCCGCCGCTGCGGCTGGTGCTGCGCAAGGA
>NZ_JAAIVC010000151.1 GCF_010975005.1 Caulobacter sp. 17J65-9
GTGTCGGATAAGGCGCGCTCCGCTGGAGCCCCCTCCACCGCTTCGCGGTCCCCCTCCCCCAGAGGGGGAGGATCTTACTTCCCCTTCGCCGCCCGGATCGCCGCGTCGTCGGCGTCCAGCGCCTTGACCGCTTCGGCGATGGTCTGCACCGAGCGCACGTACCAGTCCGGGTTCACCTTCTCGAAGACGTCGGTGGGGCGGTGATAGTCGGGGTGGTCCTCGACCCCGAAGTAGACGAACGGAATGCCGGCCTCATGGAAGGCCAGGTGGTCGGACTGGTCGGTCCAGTCGTCGTGGCCCTGCTCGGGGCGATCGTGGCCCAGCTTCAGGGTCACCGGCGCGGTCTTCGCGACCCGCTCAAGCACCGGGACCAGGCCCGGATTGTGATAGCCGCCCGAGGCGTACAGCTCGCCCTTGTCGCCGCGGGCGACCATGTCGAGGTTCACGTTCAGCACCATGGCGTCCTTCGGCACGGGCGGATTGGCCACCAGCGCTTTGGCCCCGCGCAGGCCGCCCTCCTCCGCGTCCAGCGCCACGAACATCAGCGAGTGATCCGGCCGGTGCGCCTTGAAGTACTTGGCCATGGCGACCAGCGCCGCCGTTCCCGAGGCGTTGTCGTCGGCCCCGTGGAAGATCTGGCCGTCCTTCACGCCCAGATGGTCGCAGTGGGCGGTGACGACGATGTAGCGGTCGGGGTGCTTGCGCCCCTTCACCACGCCCCAGACGTTGACGCCCGGCGTCTCGACCCCGGCCTTGGTGGTGTAGGTGAAGGCCTGCTCCTTGGTCGTCAGGCCGACCTCGCGGAAGCGGCTTTCCACATAGGCCCGCGCCTTGGCCGAGCCCGGCGTGCCGGGATAGCGGCCGGCCATGTCGTCGGCCGAAAGCACGCGAAGGTCCTGCACCAGCCGCGTCCCGTCGATCCGCGGCGCCGCCGGCGCGGCGGCGGTCAGGGCGAGCGCCAGGACGGCGGCGAGTGCGGATTTCATGACGGGTCCTCGGGGCGTAGCCCCGCAAAGTGCCGGGACGAGCTACGCAAGGGAAGCCGGCTTTCGACGAACTGATCTGGCGACCAACGCGCCCACGAACCCGAACAAGGTCGCGGTCACGAGCCCCGTGACGGTCCAGACCACGACGATCCGCGCGAAGTAAACTCCGCGCAGGTATTGAGGTCCGAACATGGCCGCGTAGGCGACGGCGAACAGCACGAGAAGCGCCGCAAAGACTTTGAGCGTCCTGAAAAATGCTCGCGGCGCGAAGAGAGACCTCAAGGCCACCGCCCTCAATCCCCGCCGAACCAGGTGAACTTCAGGTCGGTGAAGACGGCCTCGCCCACCGTCAGCGTGCCGGTCAGCACCACGGCCTCCCCGTCGCCGGCCTTGGCGCGGGCCAGCGCCTTGCGGTCGAGCGCGCCCTGGAAGCTCACCTTGCCCAGCCGCGGATGGTTGTCGACGAAGGCGACCTCGCTCTCGGTCACCCGCCAGGCGTCGGGCAGGACGCGCTCTCGCACGGCGTAAACGTCCTGACCCAGCTCGTTGATCTTCTTGGGACTTTTGGTGTCGTCGAACTCCATCATCACCGGCGCGTAGGCGGCCGTGCGCCGCCCCGCCGCCCAGTCCTCGAACTCGGTCGGCGAGCCCAGGTGCAGGTGATCGAGCCGCCATTGGACGACCTGGATCTCGGTCTGGGGCATGTAGTAGCCGAACAGCTCCAGCCCCGGCTGGGTGGTGAACCCCTCCAGCGCCTCGGAGCCGGGCTCCGGCGCCGTCGCCACGACCGTGGCGGGCTTCTCAGTCTTCGACGCCTCGGGCTTGCCGCATCCCGCCAGCGCCAGCGCGGCCGCGCCGCAGATCAGAGCGATACGCATGTCGGCCCTCCCCTGGTTCGCGGACCATGGGTGCGCGAAGGGCGCCCATCGTCAACCCTCTCCCCTTGCGGGAGAGGGAAAAGACGTTGACCCGCCCGCCACGCCGTGGCCTTGGGCGCGGGATGCGCCTGTCCGATTTCGACTTCGAGCTTCCCGAGAGCCTGATCGCGCTCCGCCCGGCCGAGCCGCGCGACGCCGCGCGCCTGCTGGTGGTGCGCCCCGGCCAGCCGTTCGAGGACCGCCAGGTCCGCGACCTGGCCGACCTGCTGCAGCCCGGCGACGCCCTGGTGTTCAACGACACCCGGGTGATCCCGGCGCGCCTGTCGGGGATCCGTCCGCGCGAAGAGGCCACCGTCCGGGTCGAGGCGACCCTGCACAAGCGCACGTCGCCCGACCGCTGGACCGCCTTCATGAAGCCCGGCAAGCGGCTGAAGGACGGCGACCGCGTGCTGTTCGGCGCTGTGTCCGACACCTCGTGCGAACTGGACCGGCTGGACGCCACCGTGGTCGCCAAGCTGGACGGCGGCGAGGTCGAGCTGAAGTTCGACCTGAGCGGCCCGGCGCTGGACCAGGCCATCGCCGCCCACGGCCACATGCCGCTGCCGCCCTACATCGCGGCGCTGCGGGCCGAGGACGAGCGGGATGAGCGCGATTACCAGACCGTCTTCGCCCGCGAGGACGGTTCGGTGGCCGCGCCGACGGCGGGTCTGCACTTCACGCCGGAACTCATAGCTGAGCTGCAAGCTCGCGGAATCTCGACGCATTTCGTCACGCTTCACGTCGGCGCCGGCACCTTCCTACCGGTCAAGACCGACGAGGTCAGCGAGCACAGGATGCACGCCGAGTTCGGGGTGGTGACCAAGGCCACCGCCGACGCGCTGAACGCCGCGCGCGCCGCCGGCGGGCGCATCGTCTGCGTCGGCACCACCAGCCTGCGTCTGCTGGAGAGCGCCACCGGCGAGGACGGCGTGGTGCGCCCCTTCGCCGACGAGACGGCCATCTTCATCACCCCGGGCTACCGCTTCCGCGCCGCCGACGTGCTGATGACCAACTTCCACCTACCGAAGTCGACCCTGTTCATGCTGGTCTGCGCCTTCGCCGGGACCGAGACCATGAAGGCCGCCTACGCCCGGGCGATCGAGACGGGCTACCGGTTCTATTCCTACGGCGACACGTCGGTGTTGTTTAAGGCCACCTAGATCCTCCCCCCTTGGGGGAGGGGGACCATGCGAAGCATGGTGGAGGGGGCTCGTCTTGGCGCGCCATCGCAGCTGAGAGGACGCGCTCCGCTGGAGCCCCCTCCACCGCCTTCGGCGGTCCCCCTCCCCCACCGCTTCGCTCGGGGGAGGATCTTGGGGTGCCTGCGGCGTCGCTTCACGCTACAGAGCGCGCCCGAGCGCTTATCTGAGACCCCATGGCCGCCTTCCCCTTCGCCCTGAACGCCACCGACGGCGCCGCCCGCACCGGGGTGCTGACCACGCCGCGCGGCGAGATCCGCACGCCCGCCTTCATGCCGGTCGGCACGGCCGGCACGGTCAAGGCGCTGACCGTCGACAAGGTCGTCCAGACCGGCGCCGACGTGATCCTGGGCAACACCTACCACCTGATGCTGCGCCCCACCGCCGAGCGGGTGAAGCGGCTGGGCGGGCTGCACAGGTTCATGCGGTGGACCGGGCCGATCCTGACCGACAGCGGCGGCTTCCAGGTGATGAGCCTGTCCAACATCTCCAAGGTCAAGGAAGAGGCGGTCACCTTCCAGAGCCACCTGGACGGCTCCAAGTGGGTGCTCTCGCCCGAGCGCTCCATGGAGATCCAGGCCGACCTGCTGGGCTCGGACATCGTCATGCAGCTGGACGAGTGCGTCGCCTGGCCGGCCGACGAGACGCGCGCGGCCGAGGCGCTTCGCCTGTCGGCCCGCTGGGGCCAGCGCTGCAAGGCCTATTTCGGCGAGCGAGACACCCAGGCCCTGTTCGGCATCCAGCAGGGCTCCACCTTCGAACACCTGCGCCGGGAGTCGGCCGAGCGCCTGCAGGAGATCGGTTTCGACGGCTATGCGGTCGGCGGCCTGGCGGTGGGCGAAGGCCACGCGCAGATGATGGAGACGCTGGAGTATTCCACGCCCATGCTGCCGGTCGACCGGCCGCGCTACCTGATGGGCGTGGGCAAGCCGATCGACCTGGTCGAGGCGGTGGCGCGCGGGATCGACATGTTCGACTGCGTGCTGCCCACCCGCTCGGGCCGCCACGGCCAGGCCTGGACCTGGGACGGCCCCATCAACCTGAAGAACGCCCGCTTCGCCGAGGACGACGCGCCGCTGGACCCTATGGGCAGCTGCCCGGCGAGCCGGGACTATTCAAAGGCTTACCTGCATCACCTGGTGCGCGCCGGCGAGATCCTGGGCCAGGTCCTGCTGTCCTGGCACAACATCGCCTTCTTCCAGGCGGTGATGGCCGAGAGCCGAACCGCCATCGCCGAGGGCCGGTTCGACGCCTTCCGCAAGAGCTTCGCCGAGCGGCACCTGCGGAAGGACTGAGGCGTCAGGCGGCCTCGTCCCGCGCGGTCGGGTCGAACGCGCTCAGCACGCTGGTCAGGCGCCGCGCCCCGGCTTCGAAGCCGAAGCGCCACTTCGCGACCGTCTGGGCCGCCTCCGCCCGTTTGCGGCCTTCGACCCGGTCCGCCAGCGCGCCGCTGATCGCGTAGGCGAGCCCGACGGGGTCTTCCGGCGGCGTCAGCACGCCCAGGTCGCCCCGAAGGATCTGGCCGGGGCCGTCGATGTCGGTCGAGACGATCGGCGTCCCGGCCGCCATCGCCTCCACCAGCACCAGGCCGAACGGCTCAACCCGCGACGACAGCACGAACAGGTCGAGCCCGGCGAGGAAGGCCTCCGGCTTGTCGGTCCAGCCCGTCAGCCGGACCACGTCCCGCAGGCCGTGCCTGGCGATCTGGGCCTCCAGCGCGCCGCGCTCGTCGCCCTCGCCGGCGATCTCGAGGATGAACTCGACCCCGCGGTCGCGCATCAGCGCCGCCGCCTCGACAAGCAGGTCGAAGCCCTTGTTGGGATGCAGCCGGCCCAGCGCCCCGATCCGGAACGGCCGGCCCTGCCTGGCGCGGACCGGCGAGAACTGCAGCTTGCCGAAGTTCTCGACCAGCTCCACGCGCGTCCCCGGGAAACGGGCCCTGGCCGCCGCCGCCACCGGTTCGCTGACCGCGAGGATCCCGTCGGCCCCGGCCATCTCCGGCTTGAAGCGGGCGTTGTGGGCCACGAAGAGCACCTTGCGCCGCGGCCCCGCCCAGCGGGAGCGGGCGACCCGATAGGCCCGGGTCCCGTGCGCTATCACGACGTCGGGCTCGTTCAGCTTCAGCAGCCGACCCAGGCTCAGCGCCGCGCCGATGTCCCCGAAGCCGTCGGCGAGCGTGCTGCAGGCGACCTGCCCGGCGAACCAGCCCTTGCGACGGCCCACCGAGACCACGTCGGCGCCCTTCGAGACCAGCGCCTCGTGATAGCGCACAGCCATCGTCTCGAGACCGCCTTTGCCGCGGCCGAGCATCACGTTTGCAATCCGCACGCGACGTCCCCCGAATCCCCTAACGCACAGGTAAACATATCGGAGCGGTTGTGCAGAACCCGGAACATGCAGGTAAGCGACAAACCCGCGGCGGGCTGGGGTGCAACGGCGGCCGCCAACGAAAAAAGCGCCCCCGGCCGGAGCCGAGGGCGCTGTTTCGTCCAGAAATGTCAGCTCAGGAGCCGCCCTGGTCGGCGACCACCGGCGGGGGCGAGACCTCGGCGGCGTGGGGTTCGACCGGCACGAACCAGCTGGGGGCGGCCGGCGGGGCGCAGTTCTTCTGCATGCCCACGCCCTTCAGATAGGCGCGGCGCACCGTGCCGGCCTTGATGGCCTCGCGCACGGCCTTCTCGTGGCGCTCGGCCCCGGTCAGGCGGCGCACCCAGCCGCGCATGGGGATCACGCCCGTTGTGGTGTCGCGCACGGCGTTCAGCGCCGCGATGGCGGCGTAGTCGGCGCCCTTCTCGTTCATGCGCCGGCCGTCCGGCGGCGGCGGCTCGTCGAGGTCGGGCCCCAGGGCGGCGTCGATGCGGCCGACCTCGCCGGCGATGGCCTCGCAGCGGGTCAGGCCCTTCAGCGAGTACGGCTCCGCCTGGGCGTGGATCAGCGCGACGGGAATGTTCTCGCGCATCAGGTTGAGGTCTTCGAGCGGCGCGGTGACCGCCTCGTCGATGCCCTCACCGATGGCCTTGCCGCTTCGGGTGACCGTGGTGCGCGTCATCGTGCACGCGCCCAGGGCCAGCGTGCACAACAGCACGCCGCCGACCAGGACCACTTTAGGAACTGGAGCCGTGCGTCTGTGCGCCATGCCCTGTCGTCCTCCCCTGCGCCGAACATGGACCGGACTGCGCAAGCTGTCCAATAGACTGAACAGCGCGGGGCGAGTTCCCTTAGGGGCGATGCGGGTTCGTCAGGGCGGGGCCGCGGCCCCGTCGCGGCCTTCAGGGCCGACGTGCAGGCGGTCGAAGGCGTGCTTCAGCTCCTCGGTCGTCACCGGCTTGACCAGCACCGGCGCGTCGAATTCGCGCGCGCCCTCCATGAAATCGCCGTAGCCGGTGGCGAAGGCGAACGGAACGTGCAGCTCGCTCAGCCGGCGGGCCACCGGCGCGGTCGCCTCCCCGGCCAGGTTGACGTCCAGCACGGCCGCGGCCGGCGTGGTCGCCTCGATCGCGCCCAGCGCCTCGGCCACGCCGCCGATCGGGCCGATCACCGACCAGCCCAGCGCCTCCAGCCGCGCCTTCATGTCCAGGCCGATCAGCGCCTCGTCCTCGACCAGCAGCACGACGCGCGCGCTCTCCGCCCCGGCCTCGAGCGGCGCGGCGCGCACCACGCGCTGCAGCGGGATCTCGATCTCGCAGTGCAGGCCGCTCTTGCGCCAGGTCAGGCGCAGTTCGCCGTTCAGCTGGCGCTCGACCGAAGCGGTCATCAGGGTCGAGCCGAAGCCGGCGCGGCTGGGCGCCTCGGTGTCGGGGCCGCCCTTCTCGGTCCAGTCCAGCTTCAGCCGGTCGGCCTCGGGGTCGACGGTCCACTTGAGGTCCACCGACCCGCCGGGCGCCGACAGCGCCCCGTGCTTGGCGGCGTTGGTGATCAGTTCGTGCAGCACCAGGGCCAGCGGCTGGGCGGCGTCGGCGGCCAGCATGACCTCCGGCCCCTTGGCGCGGATGCGCACCCCGCCCTTCTCGGCCGCGCCCTGGTAGGGCTCGATCTCCTCGTCGATCAGCTGAGGCAGGCTGGCCCCGGTCCAGCGCGAGGCGGCCAGCAGGTTGTGGGCCCGGGCGATCGCCTGGATACGGCCCTCCACCGCCGCGGCGAAGGTCTCCTTGGTCTCAGCCTTGGTCAGGCGGACGACCGCGGCCACCACCGCCAGGGCGTTCTTGGCCCGGTGATCGACCTCGCGCATGAGCAGGCGCTGACGCTCCTCGGCCTCCTTGCGCTCGGTGATGTCGACCACCACGCCCAGCACCCGGCGCACCCGCCCGTCGGGGCCGTAGAACAGCCGCGCGCGGCTGTCGACGTGGCGCACCTCGCCCGACGGGAGCAGGATCCGGTACAGCGAGGAATAGGCGGTCGAGCCCTTGTACGACGCCTTCACCTCCTCCAGCGCGCGCTCGCGATCATCGGGGTGCACGCGCTCGACCCAGGCGTCGAAGCCGACGTCCGGGCGGGTCAGCGGCCAGCCGAAGATCTCCAGCAGGGTGTCGCTGGACAGCGACTGACCGCGCTCGATGTTCCAGTCCCAGGTGCCGACCTGGCCGGCCTCCTGGGCCAGGCGAAGGCGCGCCTCGTTCTCGGCCGTGGCCAGGTAGACCTGTTCGTTCTCCACCGCCGTGCGGGCGCGGCGCAGGGCCTCGACCATCACCGCGACCAGCACGATGGTCCCTTGCATGATCATCACGTACTGCTGGACCGCCAGCACCCGCCCCTGCGACAGCTCGGCGAAGGCGCCGCCGCCCGGCTGCGCGCCGTAGAGCGCCAGGGCCGAGGAGACCAGGCCGATGCTCGAGGCCGCCCGGGCGTCCAGCATGAAGGCGGCGGCGATCACCAGCGGCGCCAGGTGCCAGGGCAGCAGCATCCCCCCCGGCGTCGGCGTGACGAAGATCAGCCAGGCCAGGACCGTGCTGGTCCCCAACAGGGCGGCGAAGGCGACCCACCAGTCGATGTTGCGGTGTAGCGGATCAGGCCGGGCCCAGGTCAGGATCACCGGCGTGACGGTGATGACCCCCACGGTGTCGCCGACCGTCCAGCGCAGCAGCGCCGCCGGCGCGGCGTCGGCCGGCAGGCCCATAAAACCGGTCAGCACGCCCAGGGCCAGCACCCCGGAGATCAGCCCCGAGACCACCGCGCCGATCAGGATCAGCCAGAACACGTCGCGCACCCGCCGCAGGTCGCGATCGAACCGTCCGATGCGCAACAGCAGCCAGACACCGACGACGACCGCCAGGGCGTCGCCGGCCGCGAACAGCAGGCGCACCAGGATCGGGTCCGGCGCGGGGGCCAGGCTGGTGGCGACCAGGGAGCCCAGGAAGATCCCCGGCCACAGCCGCAGGCCGCCCAGCAGCAACGCCGCGATCGCCAGGCCCGACGCCGGCCACACCGGCGAAACCGCCGCGCCGAAGGTGGCCCAGGTCAGGCCCAGATAGCCGAGGACGGCGTACCCCGCGGTCAGGGCGCCGACACCGATCACTGTTCGCGTCGTCAGCGTCATCAGGGTCCGTCAGCCAGCCCGTGCAGGCTCAACTGCGGAGCCCGGCAAAAGGAAGCGTCCCCCTGCCCCATCCTTCGCCTCACGGGCCGCGCGCGTCCAGCAGAGCAACGGCGGCGTCCTTCAGCGCCTCGCAGGCCCCGATCGCCGCCTCCTGGCGCAGGCTGAAGGCCATCAGGTCGGCCTGGGTGGCCACGTCCGCCGGATCAGGCCGGGGGCACGGCGCGCGCAGGCTCTGCGGGACCGGCATCGGCGCGGGCGGCGGCGGCGTCCGCGCGCAGCCGCCGAAGAGCGTCGCGCCAGTCAGCCAGCAGGCCAGGATCGAGGCGCGCATCACCCCGCGGGTCGCGCGCCAGGGTGCGGGCGGCGTCATCGGCGGTCTCCTCCAGTCGTCGGGTGGTTTGGTGGGCGCGGTCCAGCGCCTGGACGGCCGCCGCGTTCAACTCGGCCCGCCGGCTCGCCTCGCGCGCCGCGATTTCGGCCGTTTCGGCCCGCTCGAGCGC
>NZ_JAAIVC010000152.1 GCF_010975005.1 Caulobacter sp. 17J65-9
AGCCCCCTCCACCGCTTCGCGGTCCCCCTCCCCCAGAGGGGGAGGATCTAATCGCCGCGCTTCCCCTCGCCCTCGAACCGAGGTAGCCCCGGCGGTCATGATCGAGACCACCGTCCTCCCCCGCTTCGCCGACATCGCCGACCGCTACGACGTCCTGTTCTGCGACGTGTGGGGCGTGCTGCATAACGGCCGCAACAACTACCCCGCCGCCTGCGAGGCGCTGGTGCGCTTCCGCCAGGAGCGCGGGCCGGTGGTGCTGATCTCCAATTCGCCGCGCCCGTCGACCGACGTGGTCGCCCAGCTGCGCGCGCTGGGCGTGCCGGACGAGGCCTGGTCGCGCTTCGTCACCTCCGGCGACGCCACCCGCGTGGAGCTGTCCAAGCGTTCGCCCGGCCCGGCCTGGGCCGTGGGCCCGGCCCGCGACGCCCCGCTCTACGAGGGCACCGGCGTCGGCTACGCCGAGACCCCGTACGAAGCGACCTTCGTCTCCTGCACCGGCCCGTTCGACGACGACAAGGACCAGCCGGAGGACTACCGCGAGCGCTTCGAGGTCTGCGTCGAGCGCGGCCTGACCATGGTCTGCGCCAACCCCGACAAGGTCGTGCACCGCGGCGCCAAGCTGATCTGGTGCGCCGGCGCGCTGGCCGACCTCTACGCCGAGCTCGGCGGCCAGGTGGTGATGGCCGGCAAGCCGTTCGCCCCGATCTACGACGCGGTCATGGCCGAGGCCGCCGACCTGATGGGCGGCGCGCCCGATCCCGCGCGCGTGCTCTGCGTCGGCGACGGCATCCCCACCGACGTGCTGGGCGCCAACAAGGCCGGCCTCGACGTGCTGTTCGTGGTCGGCACCGGCATCCACGGGGCCGAGGCCACCGGCCCGGACGGCGAGCTCGACCACGGCCTGATCGAGCAGATGCTGGCCAAGGCCGGCGCCCAGGCGAAGTACGCCATCCGCGATCTGGTGTGGTAAGCCTTTCCCGGGCAACCGGGGGATGAGGCGTTGTCGAGAATTCTTGCGCTCGCCGTCGCGAGCCTTGTGATCGCCGCCGCGACAGTGGCGCAGGCCGCCGAACCGGCCCAGCCCGCGCCGGTTCGCCCGCTCACGGTCGCCGAGGCCGCCGGGCTGTCTGACCGGCAGTTGGCCGATCTCGTTCTCGCGCAGTTGGCTGAGCGGGTCGCCGCCGTGGAGCGTCCCTGCGTCGAGCATTGCAATCGGGGAAATGCGCTCCCTCCGGGACCACCGAGGTTCGGGACCGTGCGCCTGCTGATGTCCCCCGCCCTCGCCGCGTCGAATCTTTGCCAGGCCGACGTGATCACCTTGAGGCTCGATCGAACCAACCCAGCCGCCTGGCCGGACCTCAAGCGACTGCCGCCGCATCCCCTCGCGGACGCAAACGAGATCGAGCGCACCGATCCCCCAGTGAAGGCGGCGGTCGCTTCGATGCAGACCCGCTATCTGGCGCTCGAGGCGATGAGCGATGTGAACGCGCGCGTGGCGTGCGGGAACGCGCTGCGGATCGACGACTACTTCACCGCGCCCGACGAGCGGACCGCTGAGGCGGCTGTCCGCACGCTCTTCGACCTGCGTCACCAAGCCATGGCCGCAGCCATGCCGAAGTTCCGCCTCGACTGTCCGGGTGAAGCCTCCATGTGCTGGGCATCGCTCGGATCGCTCGATCCCGCGAACTTGGAATCGGTCGAGGCGGCACCTTGCCCGGAGATTGGAGGGACCGCCTCCTGCTTGGGTCTACGCTTGAGCGATCGGTCGCGCGGCGCCGACACCTTCCTTTCGCTAAGCGTTCGCACGCGCCGGTCGACCGATGGGGTGCTTGTGATCGAGCGCGTCGGCCTGTTCTGGACGAGCGGCCCCGTCGTGTAACGTCTGCTTGTGCTTGACGCCCGCACGCTTGCGCGTAGGTTCGCGCCGTTCTCCGGGGGGTCGCGCCTGAGCGGCTGAGAGGTGGGTGAGCCCACGACCCGTCGAACCTGATCCGGGTCATGCCGGCGAAGGGAGGGAACGGTCGTGGCGTCTTCCGCGGTTCCGGCACTGGCCGGCGGCGGGAGAGCAGACCTCATCCTGATGCCGGCGGCTCTTTGTGCGAGAGGCCGCCAAATGAACGTCCACAAACCCGCCACGCCGTCGGTCACGGCCGAACCGCGTCCCGGCTCCAAGAAGGTCTACGCCCCGGGCGTGCTGCACCCGGAGCTGCGCGTGCCGTTCCGCGAGGTCGAGCTGCACCCGAGCGCCAAGGAAGCGCCGGTGACGCTGTACGACCCGTCCGGCCCCTACACCGACCCGTCCGTCAGCATCGACATCGCCGCCGGCCTGGCCCGCACCCGCGAAGTCTGGATCACCGGCCGCGGCGACGTCGAGGCCATCACCGGCCGCGAAGTGATGCCTGTCGACAACGGCAACGTCTCGGCCGAGCGCGCCGCGCCCCTCTTCCCGAACCTGCCGAAGGTGCTGCGCGCCAAGGGCGGCGTCGCGGTCACCCAGCTCGAGTACGCCCGGCGGGGGATCGTCACCCCCGAGATGGAGTTCGTCGCCATCCGCGAGAACATGCGCCGCGAGCAGGCGGCCGCGGTGATCCGCGACGGCGAGGACTTCGGCGCTTCGATCCCCGACTACGTCACGCCCGAGTTCGTGCGCGACGAGGTGGCCCGCGGCCGCGCCGTGATCCCGGCCAACATCAACCACCCGGAACTGGAGCCGATGGCGATCGGCCGCAACTTCCTGGTCAAGATCAACGCCAACATCGGCAACTCGGCCGTCACCTCCTCCATGGCGGAAGAGGTCGAGAAGATGGTCTGGGCGATCCGCTGGGGCGCCGACACGGTCATGGACCTGTCGACCGGCCGCAACATCCACACCATCCGCGAATGGATCGTGCGCAACTCGCCGGTGCCGATCGGCACCGTGCCGATCTACCAGGCGCTGGAGAAGGTCGGCGGCGTGGCCGAGGACCTGACCTGGGAGGTCTATCGCGACACCCTGATCGAGCAGGCCGAGCAGGGCGTGGACTACTTCACCGTCCACGCCGGCGTGCGCCTGCCCTACATCCACCTGACGGCGAACCGCGTCACCGGCATCGTCAGCCGCGGCGGCTCGATCATGGCCAAGTGGTGCCTGGCCCACCACAAGGAGAGCTTCCTCTACGAGAAGTTCGACGAGATCTGCGAGATCATGCGCGCCTACGACGTGTCGTTCTCGCTGGGCGACGGCCTGCGTCCGGGCTCGATCGCCGACGCCAACGACCGCGCGCAGTTCGCCGAGCTGGAGACGCTCGGCGAGCTCACCCACCGCGCCTGGGACAAGGGCGTGCAGGTGATGATCGAGGGCCCCGGCCACGTGCCGATGCACAAGATCAAGGAGAACATGGACAAGCAGCTCGCCGTCTGCGGCGAGGCGCCGTTCTACACCTTGGGCCCGCTCACCACCGACGTGGCGCCCGGCTACGACCACATCACCTCGGCCATCGGGGCGGCGATGATCGGTTGGTTCGGCACCGCCATGCTCTGCTACGTCACGCCCAAGGAGCACCTGGGCCTGCCCGACCGCCAGGACGTGAAGGACGGGGTGATCGCCTACAAGATCGCCGCCCACGCCGCCGACCTGGCCAAGGGCCATCCCTCGGCCCGCGCCTGGGACGACGCCCTGTCGCGGGCGCGCTTCGAGTTCCGCTGGGAGGACCAGTTCAACCTGGGCCTCGATCCGGAGACCGCGCGCGAGTACCACGACGAGACCTTGCCCAAGGACGCGCACAAGACCGCGCACTTCTGCTCGATGTGCGGCCCGAAGTTCTGCTCGATGAAGATCACCCAGGAGGTGCGCGACTACGCCAAGACGAAGGCCGAGGCGGAAGCGGGCATGGCCGAGATGAGCGAGAAGTTCAAAGCCGAGGGCGGCGAGATCTACGTCCCGGCGGAGTAAACCCGGAACGCCCTCTCTCCTCGCCGGAGAGAGGGCGTTTCTCTTTCAGCGTCCGGCCGCCGCGCCGGCTTCCGCGACCAGCCGCTCCAGCGCGGCCAGGTGCGCGGCGAAGGCCCGCCGCCCTTCGGGCGTGAGCTTCAGCCAGGTGCGGACCCGCGAAGCCACGGTCGCCTTCTCGATCTTCACATAGCCGGCTTCCTCGAGCTGGCGCACGTGCTTGCTCAGCACCGAGTCGCTGACCCCGACGCCGTCGCGCACCGCCGCGAACTCGGCGGAGCTCACCGCCGCAAGCATGGCGCAGATCTGCAACCGGTTGGGCGGATGGATCACCGGATCGAAGTGCGCCGTCTCGCTCATCGGCCCCGCTCCACGTCGGCGCGATAGGCGGCATCCCAGGCGTAGCCGAGCGCCACGGTCAGGACGAACACCACCAGCGCGACCGGCAGGCTCGCCATAGCCTCGCCATGTCTTCCCGCCCACACGCTCACGACCTGGCCGACCGCGACGACCAATCCCATCGCGATCGCGATCCAACTGGTCAGGCCCGGGCGCAGGCCGCCGACCCACACGCCGGTGCGTCGGCGATAGACCTGCACCAGCACCGCGATCCCCACGAGCGCAGCGCCGAGCATCACCATGCTCAGCGGCAGGGGCGCGGCCTGCGAGACGGTGATGACCGCCGCCAGGGCCCCCAGCACCCAGTGGTACCAGTTCTGACTGGTGGCCCGCCGGGCCACCTCCCGCTGCGCCGCGTTCACCGCGTCCAGCGCCGCGCGCGCTTCCGCTTCGTCGCTCATCCGCCCCTCGCTTTCCAACCTGGAAAGAGACAGTGCGTGCGACTTTCCAACTCGTCAAACGATAACTTTCCAGATTGGAAAGTCAGCGGCCGGCGACCAGCTCCATCTGCAGCTGTTCGCCGGTCACCGCCTTTTCGGTCCAGCTGGTGGTCCCCTCGTCCGGCACGTCGGTGCAGTACTGGAACGGGACCGGCACCGGGCGCGACTGGCGCAGGCAGATGCGGTCGCCCTTCAGGCTCCAGCGGCCGCTGGACAGGTGGCCGCGGCGGCCCTGGCCCTTGTAGCTGCCGTCACGGTTCAGCCAGAGCTTGCCCTGGCGGCCGTCCGGATAGGTGGAGATGACCGTTCCGGTGAAGGCCGGCTCCAGGTCGGCCGGGGTGACCGACGCCGCCGCCGGGGCGGCGATCAGCAGACTCGCCGCAACGGCGAACGGAGGGGTACGCGCGGACACTGGCAGCATCCGCCCCGAACCCACGGAGCAGACGACAGTTCCGCGCAGCGCTTGGTCAGCGCGCGCCCCGCTCGAACAGGATGGTGTCGGCGCCCTTGTAGGTGGTGCGGACAAACTCGCGGTAGCCGAGCTTCTCCGCCACCCGCTGGGAGGCGGTGTTGCCCGGATCGATCATGCAGACCGTGCGCGCGCCGTCGAAACGGGTCTCGCCCCAGGCCAGGATGGCGCGGACCGCCTCGGTGGCGTAGCCGCGGCCGTGCGCCCAGGGGGCGAGCGCCCAGCCGGCCTCCGGCGCGCCGTCGAAGCCCGGGGTGAGCTCGCGGCGGAAGTCGCCGAAGCCGGCCTCGCCGACGAACCGGCCCGAGGCCTTCTCGCGGATCACCCAGTAGCCGAAGCCCATGAACGCCCAGTGGCCGGCGTAGCGCAGCAGCCGCGCCCACACCTCTTCTTCGGTCGACGGCCGGCCGCCGATGTGGCGGGTGACGTCGGCGTCGCCCCACATGGCGGCGCTGTCGGCGAAGTCGTCGAGGCGATGACCGGTCAGGGTCAGGCGCTCGGTGTCGAGCGTGGGGACCGTGAAGCTTTCCATGCCCCAGCTTGGCCGACCGGCGGCGGCGGCTCAAGGGCGGGGCGGCGCGGAACCGCCTGTCGGGGCTCCCGTTCCTCCTGCCGGATCACGCCGCCGCCAGTGGGAGTAGAGCATGGCCGCCGAACGGAAGGACGACGCGCTGGAACTGCTGAAGCGCGACCACCGCGAGGTGGAGCAGCTGTTTCGAAAGTTCGACCAGACCAGGGACGAGAACGAGCGGTCGGCGCTGGCTGAACGGGTGTGCCTGATGCTGAAGGTGCACACCCAGATCGAGGAGGAGCTGTTCTATCCGGCTCTGCGCGGCAAGCTGGAAGACGAGATGCTCAACGAGGCGCTCGTCGAGCACAAGGCGGCCAAGCAGCTGATCTCCGAGATCGAGGGCTCCGAAGCCGGGGACGCCTTCCTGGAGGCCAGGGTGAAGGTCCTGCAGGAGCAGATCCAGCACCACGTCCGGGAAGAGGAGCAGGAGATGTTCCCCGAGGTCCGCAAGACCGACCTCGACCTGGTCGCCCTGGGAGGCCGGATGGCGGAGCGCAAGATGAAGGTCATGGCCCGGCTGGGCGCGGAACTGGAAATCGAGGGCGAGCCGAAGTCCTTCAGCCGCGCCGCCGAGCGCGACGAGAGCCTGGAGCGCGAGGAACGGAGCCGTCCCGCCGCGTCCAGGTCCCACGAGCGCCGCGACCAGCCGCGGCGCTGAACGTCACCAACCCGGGGCGCGGAAGGCGGTCTTGCCGTCGACGACGGTCATCAGCGCCTTGGCCTTCGGGATGGCGGCTTCCGGCACGGTCATCAGGTCGACGTCGAACACGCTGAAGTCGGCGCGTTTGCCCACGACGATGGAGCCCAGGTCCTTCTCGGCGAAGGAGGCGTAGGCCGGCCACAGAGTGAACATCTTCAGCGCCGTCTCGCGGTCGACGGCCTGCTCCGGATGCCAGTCGGGAGCCGAGAAGCCGCTCAGGTCCTTGCGGGCCACCGCGGCGTAGAACTCGATGCGCGGATCGCCGCGCTCGACCGGCGCGTCCGAGCCGGCCGGCACGATCGCCCCGGCCGCGATCAGGCTCTTCCAGGCGTAGGCCCCGGCCAGCCGCTCTTCGCCGAGGCGCGAGGGCGCGAAGTGCAGGTCGCCGATGGCGTGGCTGGGCTGCATGGACGGGATCACGTGCAGGGCCGGGAAGCGGGCGATGTCCGCGGGCGTCAGGATCTGGGCGTGCTCGACGCGCCAGCGCGGCTCGGCCACCTTGCGCTCGGCGGTCGGCACCTCGGCGAAGGCCTGGGCGTACCAGTCCAGCACCAGGCTGTTGCCGCGGTCGCCGATGGCGTGGGTGGCGACCTGGATGCCCTTGCGCAGGGCTTCCTCGTAGACCGGCACGACGTCCTCGGCCTTCATCTGCACCAGGCCGGTGGTGTCGGCGTCGTGATACTTCTCGAACAGGGCCGCGCCGCGCGAGCCCAGCGCGCCGTCGGCGTAGAACTTGATGGTGCGGGTGACCACGCGGCTGTCGGCGGCGTCGCGCGGACCGCCGGCCAGCAGCATCTTGCCTGCCTCGGGCGTGACCGCGTTATAGACCCGCAGCGGCAGCTCGCCGGCCTTGGCGAAGTCCTCCAGCATCAGCGCCTGGTCCCAGGGCACGCTCATGTTGTGCAGGCCGGTCCAGCCGTACTCCGAATAGACCTTGAAGCCGGCCTGGAAGGTGCGGCGCATCTCCTCGGGCGTCGGCTGCTGGGCCAGCGCCGACATCAGGCTCATGGCCGCGTCGATCAGCATGCCGGTCGGCTCGCCGTTCGCGTCCTTGAGGATGTCGCCGCCACTGGGCGCCTTGGTGTTGCGGTCGACGCCGGCCAGCTTCAGCGCCGCGCTGTTGGCGACCATGGCGTGGCCGTCGGCGCGCACCAGCACCACCGGCCGGTCGGCGACAACCGCGTCCAGGTCCTGGCGGGTCGGGAAACGCTTCTCAGGCCAGTGGGTCTCGATCCAGCCACGGCCCAGGACAGGCCCCGTGCCCGGGGTCTTGTCGGCGTGGGCCTTCACCGCCTGCGCCAGGGCGGCGGCGGACTGGATCCCTTCCAGGTTCAGGGTCAGCTCGCGCTGGCCGATGCCGTACAGGTGGGCGTGGGCGTCGGTGAAGCCCGGGAACAGGGCCGCGCCCTTCAGGTCCACGACCCGGGTCTTGGCGCCGACGAAGGCCTGGGCGCCCTTGCGGTCGCCGACATAGGCGATGCGGCCGCCCCGAACCGCCACGGCCTGGGCCGTCGGGTGGGCGTCGTCGGCGGTGTGGATCGGTCCGCCCCAGAACACCAGGTCGGCGGGCGCCTCGGCGGCGCTGGCCGCGCCCGCCCACAGAAGTCCGGCCAGAGCCAGAACCGACACCGTCGTGCGCATGGACGCCTCCCCGCTTGGTCCGGGTGCAGACCAAGCGCCACGGGGCGCGTGCGTCAAGCCAGAACGTCGTGGGAGGCCTTGCTGCGCTGCAGCCATACCGCCGCATAGGAGCAGACGGGGCGCAGTTTCACGCCCTCGGCCCGGGCCCACTCGACCAGGGCCTGCATGAACCGCCCCGCCGCCCCGGTGCCACGCAGGGCCGGGTCGGCCTCGACGTGCAGGACGGCCAGGGTGTCGCCGTCACGGCTGTAGCGAGCCCACACCTCGCCGCCGTCCATCGGCCATTCGAAACGCTTCTGCTCGGGCAGGTGACGGAAGGCGGTTTCGCTCACAAAGGGCTCCGGATCACGGGCGCGCCGACTCGCCGCCGGAACCGTCCAGGGGCGGCTGGCGCGGGGCCAGAAGATCGCGGTTTTCCGGGTGAGCGTCCATCCAGCGGGCGAAGGTCGGGTCCTCGACCTCAACCTTCAGCTTGAGCTCGCGGATGTGCTCGATCACCCGTCTCATGAAGCGGTCCGGGGCCGCCGTGCCCAGGAGCTTCGCAGGGAAAACCACCCGGTCGACGATGATCCGGCCGGGACCTCGGTGGTATTCGGCGAACACCAGCACGTCGTCGACCGGCATTTCGAAGCGGCTGCGGTGCGCGTCGTCGAGAAAGACTTGCTTGGTCATTCCGATCAAACCCGTCACGGCGCCCCGCGTTCCGGCGCGGCCGCGACCTGACGGACGCACGTAACTGTGTTCTCTTACGGGCCGACGCCGCGCGCGGGCGCGGCGGATTCGGGGGAGGCTTCCATGCGCGTGACCGCGTCCGTCGTCGTGATTTCCGTCCTGGCGCTCGGCGCCTGCCACAAGCGCGAAGAGAAGGCCGAGGCGCCGGCCGCGGCGCAGCCGGCCGCCCCCGCCGCGACGCCGGCCGCGCCGAAACCGGCCGCCGCGCCGGGCTTCAAG
>NZ_JAAIVC010000153.1 GCF_010975005.1 Caulobacter sp. 17J65-9
CGCCAGGGCGAGCCCCCTCCACCATGCTTCGCATGGTCCCCCTCCCCCAGTGGGGGAGGATTTAGGCGCTCACGCCGAGAACTGCTCCACCAGCACCCGCTCCTCGTAGGTGCGGCCGGCGTCGAACAGCATGACCAGCGAGATGTTGCGCTGCTCGGCGACGGTGACGCGGGCGACGTCGCGGACCTCGAAGTTGTCGGCCACCGCGCTGACCGGGCGCTTGTCGGCCTCCAGCACGTCGAAGGTCACCTGGGCGGTGTGGGGCAGGAGCGCGCCGCGCCAGCGGCGGGGGCGGAAGGCGCTGATCGGCGTCAGGGCCAAAAGCGAGGCGCCCAGCGGGATGATCGGGCCGTGGGCGGAGAGGTTGTAGGCGGTCGAGCCGGCCGGGGTGGCGACCAGGCAGCCGTCGCAGGACAGCTCCTCCAGCCGCACCTTGTCGTCGACCGAGATGCTCAGCTTGGCGGTCTGGCGCGTCTGGCGCAGCAGCGACACCTCGTTGATGGCCAGCGCGCGGCGGGTCTCGCCGTGGATGGTGTGGGCGTCCATGGCCAGCGGGTGGATGACCGTCTGCTCGGCGGCGTTGATCCGCTCCAGCAGGCCGTCCTCGGCATAGTCGTTCATCAGGAAGCCGACCGAGCCGCGGTTCATGCCGAAGATCGGCCGCCCGTCGGCCAGGTGCCGGTGCAGGGTCTCCAGCATGAAGCCGTCGCCGCCCAGCGCGACCACCACCTCGGCCTGGGCCTCGGGCGTGTCGCCATAGATCGCGGCCAGCCGCTCGCGCGCTTCCTGGGCCTCGGGCCGGTCGGCGGCGGTGAAGGCGAGGCGCCGGATCAGGGTGTGCGGCGGATGCATGAAGCCAGTTGCAGCTGCGCCGGGCCGTTCTGTCAAATCCGTTCGACGACCATCCGGAAGGCGTCGGCGGCCTCCCTCGGCGCGAGGGAGAAGGCCGCGGCCGTGCGCTTGCCGGCGTCGACGGCGCCGCCGGGACGGCCGGCGTTCAGGCTCATGACGCGGGCCAGGATGTCGGGGAACACCACCCGGTCGATGCCGACGGCGGCGCAGGCCAGGGCCAGCGGCTCGGCGGTGCGGGCGCGCAGCGCCGCGCGCACGTCGGAGGCGTCGAATTCGCCGAGCGTGGCCAGGGCCTGCACGAACAGGCCCAGCTGGCCTTCCTTCAGCACGCGCACCAGGTAGCCGGGGCGCAGCTGGCCGGCGGCCTGCAGCTTGGCGACCAGGCGGGCCTCGGACTGCGCGTCCTCGACGGGCGCGGCGCGCGGCGCCCCGCCGATCGCCGCCTGAACGGCGTCGTTGAGGGCGCTGTCGAACACGGTCACGTCGATGCGGAAGCGCGAGACGATCGCCTGGCGCAGCGCCTGGCCGACCCAGGCGTAGAGCTGTTCGGCCAGCTGGCGGGTCAGGCGCGGGTGGCGGGCCAGGGGCGAGCGCAGGGCGGCGATGCGGCGCGAGGCGTCGACCAGGCGCGCCAGGCTGTCGTCGGTGGTGGCGGCGGTGTCGTTGGCGGCCAGGGCGACCAGGGCCTCGGGGCCGGCGTGGTCGATCAGGGCGTCGACCACGCTCTCGCCGATGAACGGCCGGCGGGCGACTTCGATCTGGTGCTCGAGGGTGGCCTCGACCACGACGCGCACCAGGGCGGCGTCGTCCAGCAGCGGGCTGGCGGCGATGATCGGGCGGGCGATGTCGATTTCGTCCAGGGCCAGGACGTGGATCAGGCCGCGCGGAGCCCAGTCGACCCGGCCCAGGCGCTCGGCCAGCGCGCGGCGGATGTCGCGCTCGGCGTCGACCACCAGGGTCATGAACACGTCGCCCAGCAGGGCCTGGATCTCGGGGCGGCCGGCTTCGGGCGCGCCGTCGCACAGGTCGGCGATGGCCAGCAGCAGCCGCTCGCGGTCCCCCGCCTGGCGGCTCTGCGCCAGTAGAAGCAGGCTTTCCGTCTTAACCGCCGCCGACACGCACGTTCCCCGCTTCTGAGAGCGTTCGGACCATCGCCGTCGTTAATGAAAACAGCCTTAACGACCGCTCAATCTTGACGCTGATCACTTACGGCGCGACGGTCCCCGCCAACGAGAGAAGAGTACCGAGGAGACGACCATGGCGGACGGCGCGCAGACCTCCCTGAAGGGGCGGGTGAGCGAGGCGGAGTGGAAGACCCGCGTCGAGCTGGCGGCGCTGTACCGGCTGGTCGCCCTGCACGGCTGGGACGACGCCATCTTCACCCACATCTCCGCCCGCGTGCCGGGGCCGGAGAAGCACTTCCTGATCAATCCGTACGGCTGGTTCTTCGGCGAGATGACCGCCTCGTGCCTGGTCAAGGTCGACCTGGAGGGCAACGTCGTCCAGGAGACCACCAGCTTCATCAATCCGGCGGGCTTCACCATCCACTCGGCCGTGCACGCCGCGCGCGAGGACGCCCACTACGTCATGCACCTGCACTCCGACCAGGGCGTGGCGGTGGCGGCCATGAAGGACGGCCTGCTGCCCCTGACCCAGCACGCCCTGCTGGTGCGCCCGCAACTGGCCTATCACGACTACGAGGGCATCGCGCTTAACCTGGAGGAGCGCGAGCGCATCGTCGCCGACCTGGGCGACAAGAAGCTGATGCTGCTGCGCAACCACGGCACGCTGTCGGCCGGCGCGACCGCGGCGGAGGCGTGGCTGGGCATGTTCTTCCTGGAGCGCGCCTGCGCCCAGCAGGTGATGGCCCTGGCGGCCGGCCGCGACGGCGTGCTGACCGCGCCGGAAGCGGCCCAGGAAGAGGTCAAGCAGGTCGGCGGCATGGGCATGGGCTTCATCTCCGGCCTGGCCTGGCCGGGCTTCCTGCGCCGGCTGGACCGCGAGCTGCCGGGCTACGACGCGTAAGCGCCGCGTCCGGCTTCGCCACATCCCCTGAAGCGCGGTCCGAAAGACTCCGGACCCCGCTCCCGAGCCCCCGCGCGCGGGCGTGGCCCTTCGACGCAAGGCGCGGAGCCCGTTTTGGGAGCGTGCGGGGCGCCGCGCGAGATTTCTGCGACGGATTCCCAACAGTAGGTCGTTAAAACTCACCGGGGAGGGGCGATCCGTTTTGCGGAACGCCCTTTTTCCGTATAGCGCAGGCGTGATCGTCGGCGCCTCGACGACGCCCGACTCCGCAGGTAGTTGGGACGTCATCAATCGGTAACGGTCCGTCGGCACACGGGGACCGACGCGTTAAGACGGGCGATCAAACGCCTATGGCTACGGGGAGTGGGCCGGCCTTGTTTAAGCGACACTTTTTCCTGGTCGCGGCGATCGCCGTCGTACTGACGATGGGCGTGGCGGGCGGCATGAAGCTCGCCTTCGGGCGCGACAAGGGCCCGGGCGGTCCGGGCGGCGGCGGCGGCGGCGGCCGCGGCGCCCAGGTCACCCAGTACGTCGTGGCGCCGCGTCCGTTCGTGGATCGCGTCGAAGTTCTGGGCCAGGCCAAGGCGCGTGAGTCGATCACCGTCACCGCGCCGACCGCCGACCTGATCGCCGCCGTGCACTTCCGTCCGGGCCAGTCGGTTCAGAAGGGCGCCGTGCTGGTCGAGCTGGTCACCCGCCAGCAGGACGCCGACGTCATGCAGGCCCAGGCCACCGCCGACCTGGCCGAGTCCGAATACAAGCGCTGGCAGACCCTGGCCGACAAGGGCATCGCGCCCCGCGCCACGGCCGAGCAGCGCAAGGCCGAATGGCAGCGCGCCAAGGCCGCCGTCGTCGCCCAGAACTCCCGCAAGCTGGACCGCGTGATCCGCGCGCCGTTCGCCGGCACCGTGGGCCTGTCCGACACCGCGCCGGGCATGCTGGTCAGCCCCGGCACCCCGATCGTCACCCTCGACGACCTCAGCGTGATCAAGGTCGATTTCCAGGTGCCGGAACGCTACCTGCCGATCCTGCAGGTCGGCGCGCCGATCCAGGCGACCGCCGACGCCCTGCCGGGCGTGACCCTGAACGGCCGCGTGGCGGTGCTGGACACCCGCGTCGACCCGGCCACCCGCGCGCTGACCGCGCGCGCCGAATTCTCCAACGCCGACGGCCGCATCAAGCCGGGCATGCTGATCCGGGTCGGCCTCGACCACGGCTCGCGCACAGCCCTGGCCGCGCCGGAATCGGCCGTGCAGTTCGAAGCCGACACCGCCTTCGTCATGAAGATCACGCCGCAGGGCGAGAAGACCGTGGCCCAGCGCCTGGTCGTGCTGCCGGGCTCGCGTGAGGGCGGCTTCATCGAGATCCGCGACGGCCTGACAGCCGGCGACAAGATCGTCGCCGACGGCCTGAACCGGGTGCAGCCCAACCAGCCCGTGCGCCTGGCCGGCGCGAAGGGCGGCGAAGGCGGCGGCCACGGCGGCGGCAAAGGCTCCAAGCAGGGCGCGGCTCGATGACCCTTTCGGACCTGTCCGTCCGACGTCCGGTGTTCGCCGCGGTCGCGGCGATCATCCTCTGCGTGGTCGGCCTGGCGGCGTTCTTCATGCTGCCGGTGCGCGAACTGCCCGACATCGACCCGCCGATCGTGTCGATCACCACCAGCTACACCGGCGCCTCCGCCGAGGTGATCGAGAACCGCATCACCGAGGTGATCGAGCGGCAGGTGGCCGGCATCCAGGGGGTGCAGCGGATCACCTCGTCCTCGCGCGACGGCCGCTCCAACATCTCGCTCGAGTTCTCGCTCGACCGCAACATCGACGACGCCGCCAACGACGTGCGCGACAGCGTCTCTCGCGTGGTGCGCAGCCTTCCCGAGCAGGCCGACCCGCCGGAAGTGGCCAAGGCCGACGCCGACGCCTCGCCGGTGATCATCCTCAGCTTCGCGTCGGACAAGATGAGCCGGCTGGAGCTGACCGACTACGCCGAGCGCTATCTGGTCGAACGCTTCTCCACCGTGCCGGGCGCCGGCCAGGTGCGGGTGTTCGGCGACCAGACCTACGCCATGCGCATCTGGCTGGACGCCGACCAGCTGGCCGCCCGCGGCCTGACCGTGCAGGACGTCGAAACCGCCCTGAACAGCCAGAACGCCGAGCTGCCGGCCGGCTATCTGGAAGGCCAGGACAAGGACTTCACCATCCGCGTGGCGCGCAGCTACGGCACGCCGCAGGACTTCGCCCAGCTGCCGATCGGCAAGCCGGGCGCGAACGGCTACGTCACCCGCCTGGGCGACGTCGCCCGCGTCGAGGAGGCCGCCTCCGAGCGCCGCCGCCTGTTCCGCTCCAACGGCCTGGACCAGGTCGGCATCGGCATCACCCGCCAGTCCCAGGCCAACGACCTGGAGATCTCCAAGGGCGTGCGCGAGGCCATGGAGCAGGTCCGGCCGGGCCTGCCGGCGGGCACCAAGCTGGAAGTCATCGTCGACAACTCCAGCTTCACCTCCGAGGCCATCAAGGAGGTGTGGATCACCATCGGCATCTCGCTGGCCCTGGTCGGCCTGGTGAACTTCATCTTCCTGGGGACGCTGCGCGCGGCCATCGTGCCGACCATCGTCGCCCCGATCTGTCTGCTGGCGACCTTCATCGTGCTGGCCCCGCTGGGCTTCTCGCTGAACCTGCTGACCCTGCTGGGCCTGGTGCTGGCCGTGGGCCTTGTGGTCGACGACGCCATCGTGGTGGTCGAGAACATCCAGCGCCGGGTGGACGAGGGCGAGCCCGCCCCCGTTGCAGCGCAACGGGGTGCGAAACAGGTGTTCTTCGCCGTCGTCGCCACCACCATGGTGCTGATCGCGGTGTTCGCGCCGCTGCTGTTCCTGCCCGGCTACATCGGCCGTCTGTTCGTCGAGCTGGCGGCGGCCATCGCCGCGGCCGTGGCCTTCTCCGCCTTCCTGGCGCTCAGCCTGTCGCCCATGCTGGCGTCCAAGCTGCTGCGTCCGGCCCACGGCGAGGGCTTCATCGCCCGCCACGTCGACCGCGCCATGGACGCCCTGCGCGACTCCTACCGCAACTCGCTGGACGCCCTGCTGGGCAAGAAGTCGGCGGCCGTGGCCGTCGGCGGCCTGACCCTGGTCGCCGCCCTGTCGGCGGCGGGCCTGTTCTTCGCCCTGCCGCAGGAGCTGGTGCCGCCGGAAGACCGCGGCCGGGTGGACGTGCGCCTGCAGGGCCCCGAGGGCGCCGGCTACGACTACATGGTCAAGCAGGCCAACCAGCTGGAGAAGGCGCTGGCCAAGGAAGTCGGCCACGGCGGTCCGGCCGAGCGCTACATGATCAGCCTGCCGGGCTTCGGCGGCGCCACCTTCAACGGCGGCAGCGGCGTGCTGGTGCTGAACGAGATGGCCGACCGCTCCGAGTCCGCCGACGAGATCGCCGCGCGCCTGAACAAGAGCCTGTCGGGCATCACCGGCGCGCGCGTGATCGCCTCCGTGCGAGGCCCGTTCCAGCGCGGCGGCGGTGGCGGCGGGGGCGGCGGCGCCAACGTCGACTTCATCGCGGTCGGCACCGACTACGACGAACTGCAGCGCTGGATGCAGCCCATCCTGCAGGCGGCCAACGACAATCCGGGCCTGGTGCGTCCGCGCCTCGACTACGAGCCGAACGCGCCGCGCCTGCTGGTCGACATCGACCGCGAGAAGGCGGCCGCGCTGGGCGTCTCCTCGACCGACATCGGCCGTGCGCTGGAGACCATGTTCGGCTCGCGCCGGGCCACGACCTACATCAAGGGCGGCCAGGAGTACGACGTGCGCCTGCAGACCGACCTGGAGCAGCGCCGCGGGGTCGAGGACCTGAACTCGCTGTACGTGCGCTCCGCTTCAGGCCAGCTGGTGCCGCTGGCCTCGGTGGTGAAGACCGAGCTGAAGGGCGACACGCCCGACCGCAAGCGTCTGGACCGCCTGCGCGCCATCACCCTGACCGCCGAGCTGCAGCCCGGCTACACGGTCAAGGACGCGGTCAGCTTCTTCCAGGCCGAGGCGACCAAGCAGCCGGCCGGCCCGTCCGTCCGCTGGGGCGGCCAGGCCCGCGACCTGCTGGAAGCCGGCGGCGCCGTCGGCGTGGCCTTCGGCCTGGCCCTGCTGCTGGTCTTCCTGGTGCTGGCGGCCCAGTTCGAAAGCTGGATCAACCCGGCGATCATCATGCTGACCGTGCCGCTGGCGGCGCTGGGCGGGCTGTTCGGCCTGCTGATGGCCGGCTCCAGCCTGAACATCTACAGCCAGATCGGCCTGATCATCCTGATCGGCATCGCCGCCAAGAACGGCATCCTGATCGTGGAGTTCTCAAACCAGCTCCGCGACGAGGGCCGCTCCGTGCGCGAGGCGGTGATCGAGGCCAGCTCGCTTCGTCTGCGCCCGATCATCATGACCTCGATCGCCACCGCCTTCGGCGCCCTGCCGCTGGTGCTGTGGGAAGGGGCCGGCGCGGCCAGCCGCCAGACCATCGGCGTGGTGATCTTCACCGGCGCGATCTTCGCGACCCTGCTGACCCTGTTCGTGGTGCCGATGTTCTACAACCTGCTCGCGCGCTTCACGAAGTCGCCCGAGCACACCGCCCGCGCGATCGAGGCCTGGGAAGAGGGCGAAAAGGTCGCCAACGACCGGCTGGAAGAAGCGGCGGAGTAGTGACCTGCGCGGGGCCGGCCTGACGGCCGGCTCCGACGCATCGCTTCGGTAGAGATCGAAGCGCCTCTTGGGGGCTTAGGCATTCAAACGCTTGTCGTCGCGAAGTACTCGCCGTGGAAAATCGGCGTGTTCGCTTTCCTCCCGTTCGGCCTCATGTATGGCGCGCTCATCTACGGCTCGATCGCGCGGTACGGCGGGCTCCTCGAGGCGGTAGCCGGCAGTGGGCGGACGGGCGGGATGCTCGCCGCCGCGTTGATGGGCTTTCCCTTCGTCCTGCTGTGGCTGGCAGGTCTGGCGCTCCGCCTCCTGTCTGGCCGCAAGGCGGTTCTCATCAGAAGCGGGAGCCTTGTGTTCGCGGGCCAATGGCGCGTGCCGTTGGGCGAGATCCAGTCCGTCCAGGATCAATTGAGCAAGGCCACCCCTTGGGAAGGCGGTCGCGACGTGATCGTCGAGCTCCGGTCCGGACGGCGCCGGACGATCTCGACGGCGCTACTGGAGGGCGACGCGCGCTATCTGGCCGGTGAGATCACCGCGGCGATCACGGCGGCCTTGTAGTCCGGCGCGCCGGTAACCGCGCGCTCCGCTGGAGCCCCCCACGGCGGCTTCGCCGCCTGCTCCCCCCAGCGCTTCGCTCGGGGGGAGATCAAAACGGCAAAGGGCCCGAGCCGGCGGGGAGGAAACCGCGGATCGGACCCCAGGCCGCGCGTTACGCGGCGTCTCCCGGTCGGGACGGGAGACCTCAGCCGGGCCGGTGGCCCGTTTCGGTCATCAGGTAGGCGATCAGGTCGGTGCGGTCCTTGGCGTCGTGCACGCCGGCGAAGGACATCTTGGTGCCGGGCAGGAAGTGCTTCGGGTCGGACAGCCAGCCGTCCAGGTGCTGGGCGTCCCAGGTGAAGCTGGCGGCCTTCACCGCGTCGGAATAGTTGTAGTCGGCCTTCGAGCCGGCCTTGCGGCCGAACACGCCGTAGAGGTTCGGGCCGGTCATGTTCGGGCCGCCCTCGGTCAGGCTGTGGCAGGAGCGGCAGCGGGCGAACACGCGCTTGCCGTTGGCCAGGTCGGCGGTGTTGTACGGGGCCGGGAAGGTGGCCAGCACCTTGGCCTGGTCTTCGGTCGGCGGGACCGGGATCGGCGCCGCCGAGGGGGCGGGCGCTTCGGCCGCCGGGGCCTCGGCCGTCTTCTCCTGCTTGGGGCCGCAGGCGGCCAGCGTCAGGGCGGCGGAGGCGGCGAGGACGAGAAGGGCGGGGCGGCGCATGGGCGGTCTCCTGTCGGCGGTTCGTCGAGCGTCGCTATACCGCCGTTCGATCCTCATGGCACGCCGTCCGGCGCGGATTGCAAGCTGTCGGTCTTCCTCGGGCTAGCTGAAAAAAAAGACGCCGGTCGGGGGCGAACGTCCCGACCGGCGGGCCAGGGTGGAGGAAGAACTTAGGCTCAGCGCCCGCGGCGGGGCTTGGCGGGCGGCTCGTCCGAGCGGACCGAGGCCTGGACGACCGGCGGCGCGGCGGCGGCGACGCGGCGCGGCGCGCCCGGTTGC
>NZ_JAAIVC010000154.1 GCF_010975005.1 Caulobacter sp. 17J65-9
GCCCGGCGTCCAGCGCTTCGGCCAGCGCCGCGGCCCAGGCGCCCGGCTCGCGCGGGGTCACCAGCCATCCGGTGACGCCCGGCACGACGGTCTCGCGGGCGGCACCGTGGTCGGCGGCCAGCACGGCGCGGCCCATGGCCTGCGGCTCCACCGCCGTGCGCCCGAAGGCTTCCGGATCCAGCGACGGGGCGGCGGCCAGGTCGGCGACCAGGTAGGCGGCGGGCATGTCCTCGCAGTGGCCCACGATGCGGACCTGGTTTTCGAGGCCGGCGGCGGCGATCGCGGCGTCCAGCTCGGCCCGGTACTCGTGGCGGCCCTGGTCGTCGCCGGCCAGGAGCAGCAGGAGGTCGGAGCGGCCCTCGGCCTTCAGGCGGGCGGCCGCCTCGATCAGCAGCAGCTGGCCCTTCCAGCGGGTCAGGCGTCCGGCCAGCAGGACCTTGAGGCGCGCGTCGTCGGCGGCCACGCCCCAGGCCTCGCGCAGGCGCGCGACCCGGTCGGGGCCGACGTGAACCGGATCGAAGCGCTCGATGTCGACGCCGCGCGGAATGGCGACGATGCGGTCGGCCGCGACGCCGTGCTCGGCGATGACGTGGTCGCGGGTGAATTCGGAGTTGGCGATCACCAGGTCGCCGCGGGTCATCACCGCGTTGTACCAGCGCTTCAGCGCTCCCTTGGCCTTGTAGACGCCGTGATAGGTGGCCACGACGGGCGTGCCGGTCCTGCGGGCGGCGCTGATCGCGCTGAAGGCCGGGGCGCGCGAGCGCACGTGCACGACGTCCACCTTCTCCTTGCGGATCAGCCGGATCAGGGCGGCGGTGTTGGCGGCCATGACGAAGGGGTTCTTCGAATGCACCGGCATCTGCACCAGCTCGGCGCCGGCCGCCTTCAGGGCCGGCTCCAGCCGCCCGCCGCGTGAGGCGACCAGGGCGCGGCCGCCGGCCTTCACGACGGCGCGGGCGACGTCGAGGGTGGTCTGCTCCACGCCGCCGGTCTCCAGTTCCGGGACGACCTGCAGCAGGGTGAAGTTCGAAGGAAGCGTCGCCAATCGCAGCCCTTGCCTGCGCATTTTCCGCCGAAGTGTGGCCACCGGTTCGGCGAAGAAAATGCGCGTTTTAAAGAAACGAGCGTCGCCCGTTTGGGCGGCGCTCCAGAAGTCGTCGCGCTTCCGGCGACCCCGGTTAGCGGCTATGCGCGTCAGGACGATTACTGGAACCGGAGCGGATGCGCCATGGGCGAGCGAAGCGGCTTTCTCGACCGCGGGGACGGCGAGCGGATCGCCTGGCGCGAGGTCGACGGCGACGGCCCCACGGTGGTGTGGCTGGGCGGTTTCCGCTCCGACATGGGCGGGACCAAGGCGGTGGCCCTGGCCGAGGCGGCCCAGGCGCGCGGCTGGCGCTTCCTGCGTTTCGACTATTACGCGCACGGGGAGTCCTCGGGCGACTGGAACGCGGCCACCATCGGCCGCTGGCGCGCCGACAGCCTGGCGGTGATCGACCAGTTGACCGACGGCCCGCTGGTGCTGGTCGGTTCGTCCATGGGCGGGTGGGTGGCCTCGCTGGCGGCCCTGGCCCGGCCGGAGCGGGTGAAGGCCCTGGTGCTGATCGCGCCGGCCCCCGACTTCACCGAAGCCTTGATGCGCCCGGCGATGTCGCCCGAGGCGCTACGCGAGCTCGAACTGAACGGCGTGTGGCTGCAGCCGTCCGAGTACGACGCGCCCTACGCCATCACGAAGCGCCTGCTGGACGAGGGCCGCGACTGGCTGGTGCTGGACAAGCCCGTGCCGATCCGCTGTCCGGTGCGCATCCTGCAGGGCGAGGCCGATCCGGACGTGCCGTGGGCGCACGCGCTCGCCCTGGCCCAGGCGGTCGAGACCGACGACGTGGTCTTCACCCTGATCAAGGCCGGCGACCATCGCCTGTCGCGGCCGCAGGACCTGGAGCGGCTGGTCGCGACCGTGGCCGAGGTGCGCTAGAGCGCTATAGCCGAAAGTGGATACCGGTTTTCGGCGGCCATCGCGCTCTAACTCTAAGAATTTAGAGCCTTCTTGTCCGCTTCGGATGATTCCATCCGAAGCGGGAAGGCTCTAGGGCCGTCAGGCCTCGCGGGCGAGGATGTCGGCCAGGCCCTCGCGCCAGGTCGGATAACGCGGCCGCCAGTTCAGCTCGGCCTTCAGGCGCGCGTTCGAGACCCGTTTGTTGTCGGTGTAGAACCGGCGCATGGCGTCCGAGACGCTGTCGTCGGTCCACGGCACTTCCGGCGGCAGCGGCAGGCCCAGCATCTGGGCGGCGCCTTCGATCAGCACCTCGGCGGCGACCGGCTCGTCGTCGCAGACGTTGTAGACCGCGCCCGGTCGGGGCTGGAGCAGCGAGGCCAGCAGGGCGTCAGCGGCGTCCTCGACGTGGATGCGGTTGAACACCTGGCCGGGTTTGCGCACCAGCCGGGCGGTGCCGTCCTTCAGCTTGTCGACGGCCGAGCGGCCGGGGCCGTAGATCGCCGGCAGGCGGAAGACGCAAACGGTCAGGCCCATGCCGCGACCGACCTGACGCCAGTCGCGCTCGGCGATCAGGCGGCGCGCGCCCTCGACGGTGGGGGCGTTGGGAGCGGACTCCTCGAACACCCAGCCGCCGCCCCGGTCGCCGTAGACGCCGGTGGTGGAGACGTAGCCGATCCAGTCGGGGAAGGCCCGCGCGCCGGCCAGCGCCGGCGCCAGCGCCTTCAGGCCCGGGCAGCCGTCGGGACCGGGCGGGGAGGTGACCAGGATCGCGTGCGCGCCCTCGACGGCCGCGGCCAGGGCGGCCGGATCGTCCGGATCGACCGCCTCGATCCCGTTGGCGGCCAGGCGGGCGCGCTTGTCCGGATCGCGCGCGGAGGCGGCCACGCGCCAGCCCTCCTGCCGCATCAGGTTGGCGAAGGTGGAGCCGAGATAGCCGTAGCCGAAAACGAAGAGCTTCATCACGCTGCTAAACGTAGGCGCTGCGCACTTGGTTTTAAGGCCAAGACTGCGATCAGCTCTTCCAACGCAAGGTGGTCGCCTCGACGGGGTTCCTGAACGGCCGGCCCTCGGCGCGCGAGGCGGTCCATTCCTTCTTCAGCGCCTGATACCACTTGGCCTGCTTGTCGGCGTCGTCGATCCACAGCAGGGCCGGGTCGTACTTCAGCCCCTCGTTCTGCAGGTTCACCATGTCGCCGTCCTGCTTGAGGAAGGCGCGCGCGCCGATCCGGAACAGGGGCATGATCGCGCCCACGATCGGATGGTCGGACCAGAAGATCTGGGTGATGCGGGTCTTCTTCTCGTTCACCGCCGTCAGGCAGGTCAGGCCCAGCACCTGGCGCTGGCCGACCTGGATGTGCTCCCAGCGCAGGCCCGGGAGACGGAAGGTGATCTCGGTGGCCGGCGCGCCGCCCAGGATCTTGTAGGCGCGGCTGTTCTTGGAGGGCGCGTGGCGGGCCATGGCGAAGCCCATCTCGCGCGGCTCGAACCGCTTGGCCTTCTCATGCTGGCTGTGCTTGGAGCGCCACCACCACTGCTGGTGCACGTAGGGGCCGTGGGCGGGGTCCATCAGGCCCACGACCGCGTGGTCGATGTGGGCGTCGAAGTCCATCCGCTCGACCATCTTCGGCTTGCCGCCGACCACGCCCTCGAAGGTGGGCGCCGGGTGGTCCGGCTCGGACGGATTGCGCGGGTCCGAGGCCATCCAGACGAACACCAGGCCCTGGCTTTCGGCGACTGGATAGCGGCGCACCTTCACCTTTTCGACCGGGAAGTTCTGGTCCTCGACCAGCGAGGGTATGGCCGCGCAGGCGCCGTCCGCGCCGAATCGCCAGCCGTGATAGGGGCATTCGACCGTCTCGCGGCCGTCCGGCTCCTTGACCAGGCGGCCGGCCGACAGGGGGGCCGCGCGGTGCGGGCAGACGTCGCGCAGGGCGTAGACCTCGCCCGCCCGGTTGCGCCCGAGCAGCACCGGTTCGCCCAGCAGTTCGTAACGTTGGAGCGCGCCCGGCTTCAGGTCCGCGGACAGGGCCGCGAACCACCAGGTGTCATAGGTGAAACCCTCCCCGAACTTTGCGGTCGGGGATTTTCGGGACTGCGTCACGGACTCGATGACGGCGACCATCGGCGCGGTGCTCCTCTCACACCGCGCCGTAGGTAACCTTCTCCGCGGTCAGGCCCAAGCGGCTAGAGCTTATTTCAGCTCTTCTTCGCGGCCGGCGCGGGCGCCGGAGCCGGCGTGGTTTTCGCCGCCGCCGGGTTGCACTTGTTTTTGCAGGTCAGCCACGCCTTGCGGCAGGCGGCGTCCTCGGTGCCTTTCTTGACGCAGGCCTGGTAGCCGGCCGTGCAGCCCTTCTTGCACTGCTGGGGGGAGGGCGCAGCCGCCTGGACCGCCCCCGCCGCCAGCCCGAACCCGACCGCCATGACGGCCGCCGCGACTTTACGCTTCCAACCCATGGTATCGCCTCCTTGGCGAATTATGTCGTTTTGTGGGCGGAGCATAACGCAGATTTGCGAGTCGCGTTAGCCGTCGCTGTTCACCAAACGGTGAAGCTTAGGCGACGGGCTTGCGGGGCTTTTCGGACATGAGTTTTTCGAGCCTGCGGGTGAGGCCCGGCTCCATGCGGCGCGCCAGTTCGTCGCCCATGGCTTCGGCCTCCTTGCCCAGTTCGGAGGTCCGCTCGATGAAGGCGCGCCCGGACGGGGTCTCGAAGAAGGTGACCAGGTCGCGCAGCTCCGTCTCCGAATAGGCGCCGGCGTAGATCTTCGCCATCTCCTCGAGATACCAGGGCTCCTGAGCCTTCACCTCCGCCTTGACCGCGTCGATCATGGGCTGGCGCCATTCCGGCTTGAACTGCGGATTGCCTTCCAGCCCCGCCAGCATGACGTCGGTCATGACCGCCACCATCTCGTCCATGGTGTTGTCGATATCGAGCAGGTCCACCGCGCGGCGGGCCAGCTCCAGGTTGGCGGCCGGCGGCTCGGCGGCCAAGGTCGGCGTGGCGACGAAGGCGGCGGCGGCGCAGGCGAGCGCCGCGAGGTGACGTTTGAACATGGAGCCCCCAAAGCAAAAGGCCCGGCGTCGCCGCCGGGCCTTTCAACTTTAGGATGCGAGGGTCGATCAGACCAGCGCGCCGTGGCAGTGCTTGAACTTCTTGCCCGAGCCGCAGGGGCACGGCGCGTTGCGCGCGGTTTCCTGCCAGCCTTCCGGCATCAGCTCGAACGGCAGGCTGGCGCGGCGCTCCGGCGGCAGCTGGCCTTCCGGCATCTGCGCCGCCGGGTTGGCCATCTCGTTCTCGCCGGTCAGCGGGTTGAGGTGGACCTCCTCGAACATCGGGGTCTCGAGTTCGGGCGGCTGCTCGTAGCGGAACTCGACCGTCATCAGCCAGCGGGTCACGTTCTGGCGCAGGTCGGCCAGCAGGGTCTCGAACAGCGAGAAGGCTTCGGTCTTGTACTCGTTCAGCGGATCGCGCTGGCCGTAGCCGCGCAGGCCGATCACCGCGCGCAGGTGGTCGAGGTGGGTCAGGTGCTCGCGCCACTGCATGTCGATCATCTGCAGCAGGAAGTTCTTTTCGATCCCGCGCATCTGCTCGGGGCCGACCAGCTGCAGGCGCTCGGCCGCGCGCACTTCCGCCGCGTCGACGATGCGCTGTTCGATCTCTTCGTTGGAGACGCCTTCCTCGGCGGCCCAGTCGGCGATCGGCAGGTCCAGGCCCAGCACGTTCTGGACGCGCTCGGTCAGGCCGGCGACGTCCCACTGCTCGGCGTAGGCCTTGGGCGGCATGTGACGCTCGACCAGGTCGGAGATCGAGTCGCGGCGGAACTCCGCGACCAGGTCGGACAGGTCGTCCGACTCCATGAACTCCTGGCGCTGCTCGAACACGGCCTTGCGCTGGTCGTTGATGACGTCGTCGTACTTCAGCAGGTTCTTGCGGATCTCGAAGTTGCGCTGCTCGACGCGGCGCTGGGCGGTGGCGATGGCCGAGTTCAGCCACTTGTGGGTGATCGCCTCGCCTTCCTGGACGCCGAAGGTGCGCATGATGCCTTCGAGGCGCTCGCCGGCGAAGATGCGCAGCAGGTCGTCCTCGGTCGACAGGTAGAACTTCGACTTGCCCGGGTCGCCCTGACGGCCGGTACGGCCGCGCAGCTGGTTGTCGATGCGGCGGCTTTCGTGACGCTCGGTGCCCAGAACGTACAGGCCGCCGGCGGCCAGGGCCGCCTGCTTCTTCTCGACGATCTCGGCTTCGAACGCCTTGTGCTGGGCGGCGTCGGCCTCCGGCGTCACCTCGACGCCCATGCCGCGCTGCTCCATCCGCCAGCGCTGCATCTTCATCTCGATGTTGCCGCCGAGCTGAATGTCGGTGCCGCGACCGGCCATGTTGGTGGCGATGGTCACCGCGCCCGGCACGCCGGCGTCGGCCACGATGAAGGCTTCCTGCTCGTGGTAGCGGGCGTTCAGCACCGCGTGCGGGACGCCGTCGACGGTCTTGCCGTCGATCTCGAACTTGTGGGCGGCGAGCAGCTTGGACAGCTCTTCCGACTTCTCGATCGACACCGTGCCGACCAGGATCGGCTGGCCGCGGCGGTGACAGTCCTCGATCTGCTTGACGATGGCGGCGTTCTTCTCGCGCTCCGAGCGGTAGACCTCGTCGTCCTCGTCGATGCGCTGGATCGCACGGTTGGTCGGGATCTCCATCACGTCCATCTTGTAGATGTCCATGAACTCGCCGGCTTCGGTCGAGGCGGTGCCGGTCATGCCCGACAGCTTGGAGTAGAGGCGGAAGTAGTTCTGGATGGTCACCGAGGCCAGGGTCTGGTTCTCGGGTTGGACCTGGACGCCTTCCTTGGCTTCGATGGCCTGGTGCAGGCCTTCCGACAGGCGGCGGCCGACCATCATACGGCCGGTGAACTCGTCGATCAGGACGATTTCGCCGCCCTTGATGATGTAGTCCTTGTCGCGCGTGTACAGGGTGTTGGCGCGCAGGGCCTGGTTCACGTGGTGGACCACGCTGATGTTGGCCGCGTCGTACAGGCCGACGGTGTCCTCGGCCAGGTGGCCGGAGGCGGCCAGCATTTCCTCGACCTTCTCCGAGCCGTACTCCGACAGCAGCGCCTGGCGCTGCTTCTCGTCCAGCTCGAAGGTCGACTTGTCCTGGATCAGCTCTTTCACCACCAGGTCGATGGTCCGGTAGAAGTCCGAGCGGTCCTCGGTCGGGCCGGAGATGATCAGCGGCGTGCGGGCTTCGTCGACCAGGATGGAGTCGACCTCGTCGACGATCGCGAAGTTATGGCCGCGCTGGACCATCTCGCGCGCGTCGTAGACCAGGTTGTCGCGCAGGTAGTCGAAGCCGAACTCGTTGTTGGTGCCGTAGGTGACGTCCGACTGGTAGGCGGCCTGGCGCTGGCCCTGGCTCAGCCCGTGGACGATCACCCCGGTCGACAGACCGAGGAAGCGGTAGACCTGACCCATCCACTCGGCGTCGCGGCGGGCGAGGTAGTCGTTGACGGTGATGACGTGCACGCCCTTGCCGGTCAGGGCGTTCAGGTAGGTCGGCGCGGTGGCCACCAGGGTCTTGCCCTCGCCGGTGCGCATTTCCGAAATGCCGCCGTCGTGGATGACCATGCCGCCGACCAGCTGCACGTCGTAGTGGCGCTGGCCCAGCACCCGCTTGGCCGCCTCGCGCACCACGGCGAAGGCTTCCTCGAGCACCTTGTCCAGGGTCTCGCCCTTGGCCAGGCGATCCTTGAAGATCTGCGTCTGGGCGCGCAGCTCCTCATCGCTCATGGCCTGATAGCGGGGCTCCAGCGCGTTGATCTTCGACACGCGCTGCGTCGCGGTCTTAACCTTGCGGTCGTTGGAGGAGCCGAAAATCTTCTTGGCGAGGCCGAGCATGAACGATCCGGACGGTGGGCGAGCGATACGCTCTATATATGATGGGGACGTCGACGAGACAGTGAAGTCTCGGGACGCGCGGCGCGGCCGCGCGGAGCGTCGAAAACTCCTCGACTAACGCGCGCGCGAGACTTAAGCAGCGCCCTAAGTCCTGTCAACGCGACGGGTTTTTGCTAAAGGACTTCTTCGGGGGAAGACGCCCATGCGCCTCGATCGCGCCCGCACCGGCCTAGCGGTTCTCAGCCTCGCCTTCGCCCTGGCGCTCGCCGCCTGCGGCGACCGCGGCGCCAAGGAACATCCGCCCGAAGCCGGCGACGTCGCCGCCGCCCGGGTCGAGGGCCAGACCATCTGGGCCTCCGACGTCAAGCGCGAGGCCGTCGCCCAGGGGCTGATCGGCGAAGGCGAGCCGCTCGACACCACCTCCGACCTGTTCCGCCGCGTGCTGGACGAGGTGATCGACCAGAAGCTGCTGGCCCGCGAGGCCGAGCGCCGGGGCCTGGACGACAGCCCGGTCGCCCAGCGCCGCCTGGCCGCCGCGCGCGAGCGCATCCTCGGCGACATGCTGGTCGAGAACACCGTCGACGCCGCCATCAACGAGAACGCCGTGCGCGCCCTCTACGAGGAGCAGCGCCGTCTGGCCAAGCAGTCGGAAGAGATCCGCGCCCGCCTGATCCTGCTGAAGAGCCAGGCCGAGGCGGAGGCCGTGGGCAACCTGCTGGCCAACGGCGCCTCGTTCGAGGCCCTGGCCATGGAGCGCTCGATCGACCAGGCCACCCGCTTCAACGGCGGCGACCTGGGCTATTTCACCACCGACGTCATGCCCGACGCCTACGCCGTCGCGCTGAAGACCGCCAAGGCCGGCGAGACGGTCGGGCCGTTCCAGACCGAGGGCGGCTGGGCCATCCTGCGGGTCGAGGACCGTCGCCAGGAGGAGCCGCTGTCGATCGAGGACGCGCGGCCGCAGATTCTGCGCTTCCTGACCTATGACGAGGTCCGCCAGCTGCTCGAAAAGCTGCGCGGCGGCGCCAAGGTGCAGGTGCTGATCAAGGGCGACCCGCTGTCGGTGCCCGGCGCGCCGCGCGAACCGGCCTCGGCCCCGCGCGCCGCCGCCGCTCCGGCTTCGGC
>NZ_JAAIVC010000155.1 GCF_010975005.1 Caulobacter sp. 17J65-9
GGGCGGGGGCGGCGGTGCCGCGCGGCAGGCGGCTGGCGTCGGCGCCGGTCTCGCGCCACGCGGCGTTGGCGGCCAGCACGCGGCCATCGGGCGTGACCAGGGCGGCGGGCTCTTCCAGCGCCTCGACCAGGGCCTCCGGCCCGGCCTCGGGCTTGGTCTTCCCGTCGGCCGCCCCGAAGGCGAACACGGCCATCAGCGCCACGCCGGCCAGGCCGACCAGCAGCAAGAGGCCCGGCGCGCTGGGATCGCTGCGCAGGGCCGGATAGGCCGCGCCGGCGACGGCGAGCAGGAAGAAGACCACAACCGCGGCGAACCACGGGTCGAGTTTGAAGCCGGTGCGTTCGGCGCGCGTCATCGGCCCTGCCCCCGTAAGGCCCTGCGAATCGGACACGATCATAGCTCCTACCGGGGAATGGCGCGCTGCGACCGCGCGGCGCCACGGCCCTTGTTCATGACGAAGCCGATCACCTTGGCGACCGCCTCGAAGTGTTCACGCGGGATGATCCCGTCCACGTCGACCGTGGCGTACAGCGCGCGCGCCAGCGGCGGGTCTTCCACGATCGGGATTTCATGCTCGCCGGCGATCTCGCGGATCTTCAGCGCGATGGCGTCGACGCCCTTGGCCAGACACACCGGCGCGGCGTCCTCGCCGTTCACGTAGCGCAGCGCCACGGCGTAGTGGGTCGGGTTGGTGATCACGACCGTGGCCTTGGGCACGTTGGCCATCATGCGCCTGCGGGCCTTTTCGGCGCGCAGCTGCTTGAGCTTGGCTTTGACGTGCGGGTCGCCTTCGGTCTGCTTGTATTCTTCCTTGGTCTCCTCGCGGCTCATGCGCATGCGCTGCAGGAAGCGGATGCGCTGCCACAGGAAGTCCCCGCCGGCGACGAAGCCCAGCAGGGCCAGCACCGCCCCGCCCAGCGCAAGCATCAGGTCGCGGGCGAATGGCAGCAAAGCCAGCGGGCTCATGGCCGCCATGTTCTGCAGCTCGCCGGCGTGCGGCTTCATCACCAGCCAGCACACCCAGCAGACCGCCGCCAGCTTCAGCACGGTCTTCAGGAAGTTGACCAGGCCGTCGACGCCGAAGATCCGCTTGAAGCCCGCCATCGGCGAGACCTTGTTCAGGTCCGGCTTCAGCTTGTCCGGCGTGAACAGGAAACCGTGCTGGATCAGGTTGCCGCCGGCGCCGCCGATCGCGGCCGCGGCCAGCACCGCGCCCAGGAAAGGCGCCGCGCCCCACAGCGCCTGACGCACCAGGTCGCCGCCCGCGCCGCTCTCCAGCGCCGGGACCAGCTGGTGCGGCGCGGCCACGAACGGCAGGAAGGCCTCGGCCATCTTGCCGGCGAACGTGCCGCCGGTGACCGCCAGCACGCCGCAGACGGCCGCCAGCGAGAGCCAACTGGCGACGTCGGGCGACTTGGCGACGTCGCCCTTCTTTCGCGCCTCTTCTAATTTGCGTGGAGACGCTTCTTCCGTCTTGGAGGACGGATCGTGCTCTTCGGCCACGGTCCTATCCCCTCAGGAAGACGTCGGTGAATTCGCGGTAGGCCTCGATCCACACCATGCCGATCACGCCCAGGCTCAGCGCGAAGACCGACAGGCCCAGCAGCACGCCCAGCGGCGTGGCCGCGAAGAAGATCTGGAACTGCGGCATCACCCGCCCGACCAGGCCGGTGGCCAGGTTGAACAGCAGCGAGAACACGATCACCGGCGCGGCCAGCTGCACGCCCAGCGCGAAGGCCTGGGACACCGTGCGGGCCGCCAGGGTGGCCGCGTCGGCCACCGGCACGCCCTTCACCGGGGCGAACAGCTTGTAGCTGTCGGCGATGGCGCCGATGAACAGGTGGTGGGTGTTGGTGGCGAAGATCAGCGTCAAGCCCAGCAGCGCCAGGAACGCGGCGACGGTGGTGCCCGGCTGGGCCTGCAGCGGGTTGGCGGTCTGGGCGAAGGACAGGCCGGTCTGCAGCGACACCAGCTCGCCCGCCACCGCCAGCGACATCATCAGGATGCGCAGCAGGCCGCCGATCATCAGACCGATCAGGGTCTCGCGCAGCACGAAGCCGCCCATGCCGCCGACCGTGCCCGGCAGGGCCGGCAGGCTGGTCGACACGATCGGGGTCAGGGCCAGGGTCAGCAGCAGGGCGAAGGACAGGCGCACGCGCGGCGGCACCATGGCTTCGCCCAGCCCCGGCAGCAGCATGACGATCGCCGCCACGCGGACGAACACCAGCCCCGCGGCCCAGACCTCGTCGGCGGCGGCGTAGGATTCCACCTAGATCACATCCCGGCGATGCGGGCGGCGATTTCGCGCATGAAGCCGCTGAGCAGCGCGCCCATCATCGGCAGGAAGATCAGGAGGGTGACGAACACCGCGAGGATCTTCGGCGCGTAGATCAGGGTGGCTTCCTGGACCTGGGTCAGGGCTTGCACGAGGCCGATGGCGACGCCGACCACCAGGCCCACGATCAGCACCGGCGCGCACAGCTGGATGGTCAACCAGATGGCGTCGCGACCGACGTCCAACACTTCCGCCCCGGTCATACCCGTTAACCCCTCGACTGGCGGGAATCGGCTTCACGCGCCCCCGCTGGGCAGAATCTGCCGCCCCGATGGTTAACGAAGCGTGGCGAAGCGTTAACAGCTTTCCTTCTCCCCTTGAGGGAGAAGGACGGAGCCCGCGCACCGGAGGGCGTCAGCCCGAAGGTCCGCGCGGGAGGATGAGGGGTCGCGCTTTGTTCGGCCGGGCAACGCTCATCGCACGGCCGCCGTCGCGAGACCCCTCATCCTCCCGCGCAGGCCTCCGCTGCGCTCCGGCGCGCGAGGCCCTCCTTCTCCCTCAAGGGGAGAAGGAACGCGTTTTCGTTCGTTCAATCGGCATGACGAGCGACGACCCGGACCGCACCTTCGACCCCGCCGCCGTGGCCCGCCAGGCCGGCACGCCCCTGCCCCGCCGCGGTGAGCCCGCCCATGACGCCGACCGCCCGGACTTCGAGGAGGTGGAGGCGGCGGTGCGCACCCTGATCCGCTGGGCCGGCGACGATCCCGACCGCGAGGGCCTGACCGACACCCCCGCCCGCGTCGCGCGCAGCTATCGCGAACTGTTCGCCGGCTACGAGGTCGACCCGCGCGAATACCTGGAGCGCACCTTCGAGGAGGTCGGCGGCTACGACGAACTGGTGGTGCTGCGCGACATCCGCTTCGTCAGCTTCTGCGAGCACCACATGCTGCCGGTGGTCGGCCGCGCCCACGTGGCCTACCTGCCCACCGACCGGGTGGTCGGCATCTCCAAGCTGGCCCGGGTGGTGCGCGGCTTCGCGCGGCGGCTGCAGATCCAGGAAAAGATGACCGCGGACATCGCGCGCGCCATTCAGGAAGTGCTGAAACCACAGGGCGTGGGCGTGGTGGTCGAGGCTGAGCACAGCTGCATGACGCTACGCGGCGTCAACGCGCCGGGAACTTCTTTGACCACCAGCCATTTGCTCGGGGTCGTTCGCGACGATCCCAGAACGCGCGAAGAATTCCTGCGCTTGACCCGGAGCTGCTAGGCGGCATCGAAGGGATGGTCGCCTGACAGCTGCTTGTGTCGAAGTCGTCGAGGGTTGGTTTGCAGTTGCAGCGTACCGGATTGAGCGGCCGGATCTCGAGGGCCGCAGCGTTCCGCGTCCTAGTGGTCGAAGACGAAGCCGACGTCTGCGCCCTGATCGAGGACGCCCTGATCGAGAGCGGATATTCCGTCGATTGCGTCTTCAGCGACGCCGAGGCCTATGCGGCCCTGGCGCGCGAGCCGCACGGCTATTCGGCCCTGATCGCCGACATCAACCTGCGCGAAGGCACCACCGGCTTCGACGTGGCCCGCTTCGCGCGGCGCCAGAACGCCGACCTGCCGGTGATCTACGTGACCGGGGCGGCGACCGGCACGGACGCGGCGAACTCGGTGGCCGACGGCGCCTTCCTGCTCAAGCCGTTCACCCCGGGCCAGCTGGTGGACGCGGTGCGCGAGCGGCTCGAGCAGGGTTAGATCGGCATCCGCATGATCTCTTGATAGGCCTGGATGACCTGGTCGCGGACGGCGATCACCGTCTCCAGCGAGGCTTCGGCGCTGGCCACCGCGGTGACCACGTCGACCAGTTCGGCCTTTCCGGCCACCTGCGAGGCCATCATGTGTTCGGCCTGGCGCGTCGCCTGGGTGGTCTGGCCCAGGGTGTTCTGCAGGATCTCGGCGAAGCCGGTCGCGCCGGCCTTCTGCGCGCCGCCGGTCGGCGACGAGGAGCCCTGGGCTGCGGCGTAGGCCTTGGCGGCGATGAGCGGGGACACCACGGCTTACGCCCTCACTTCTTGAGCAGGTCGAGGGTGCGGGCCTCCATGGCGCGCGCGGTCTCGATCACGTTCAGGTTGGCCTCGTAGGCCCGCTGCGCCTCGCGCAGGTCGAAGGCCTCGATCAGGCCGTCGACGTTCGGCTTCTTCACATAGCCCTTGGCGTCCGCGGCCGGGTTCGACGGGTCGTATTCGAGGTCGAACTCCTTCTGGTCCGGGCGGACCTCGGCCAGCTTCACCCCGTTGGCGCCGTCGATCCGCGCGGTCTGGAAGACCGGGACCTGCCGGCGGTACGGATCGCCGCCCGGCGTCTTGGCGGTCGAGTCGGCGTTGGCGATGTTCTCGGCGATCACCCGCATGCGCGCCTGCTGCGCCTTCAGCGCGCTGGCGGCCACGGCCATGGTGGAGTTGTGGGCGGGCTTTACGGCGTCAGGCACGGCTCAATCCCCCGAAAACTCAGCGGCCCGGCGCGCGGGCGGCCATGCGCAGCATGTTCATGGACTTCTGGTAGAAGCCGATCGCGGCGTCGTAGGCCATGCGGCTCTCGGCCATCTTCACCATCTGCTCCTCGAGCACGACCGCGTTGCCGTCGAGCGTGGTCTCGGAGTCGCGCGACAGCACCGGGCTGTTCCGCATCGGCCTGGACTCGGTGGTCATGTGTCCCGCCTGGGTCATGGCCAGGCCGCCCTCGCCGGCCCCGGCCAGCGAAGCGCCGCCGGTCTCCTTCGCGAGCGCCGCGGAGAAGCTGTAGGCCTTCAGGTCGCGCGGCACGTAACCGGGCGTGTCGGCGTTGGCGACGTTCTCAGACACCAGCCGCTGGCGCTCGTTCAGATAGCCGAGCCGCCCCTTCAGCATCGAGAACAGCGGAATGTCGTCCAGGCGCATCCGAATCCCCAGAGCGTTAACTCTACACAGGGAAGAAAATGCCGAGCGGCGGGTTAACGAGTCCTTTCAGAAAGGTCGCGTTAACCCTGCGCGGTAACTTTCGCCCTATGGTCGGCTTAAGCCGATTCACGCGGTCTGGGCGGGGCGTATGGACTTTCTCGACTTCCTGCGGGCAATCCTGGCCCTTGCGGTGACGCTGGGCCTGATCGGCTTGGCGGCCTGGGCGGTGCGCAAGTACGCCCCCGACCTGATGGCGCGCCTGCAGGCCGTGCGTCCCGGCGAGCGCCGCTTGAAGGTGGTCGAGAGCCTGGTGCTGGACCCCACCCGCCGGCTGCTGCTGGTCCGCGTCGACGAAGAGGAGCGCCTGATCCTGCTGGGCGAGGGCCGCGAGCTGGTCGAGCCGCGCCGTCGCCCCGCCAAGCCGGCCCCGAAGGCGGTGCAACAATGAAGAAGCGCTTCCTCAATGAGGACACGCGGCGCGCCCTGCTGCTGTCGGCCCTGACCACGGCCGCGACGCTGGTGTTCCCGGCGGTGTCCGCCGCCCAGGCGATCAACGTCGACCTCGGCACCGGCGCCGGCCTGACCGAGCGGGTGGTCCAGCTGGTCGGCCTGATGACGGTGCTGTCGCTGGCCCCGTCCATCGTGATCATGACCACGTCCTTCGTGCGGATCACGGTCGTGCTGTCGCTGCTGCGCACGGCGCTGGGCCTGCAGCAGAGCCCGCCCAACGCGGTCCTGGTGTCGCTGGCCCTGTTCCTGTCGGCGGTGGTCATGACCCCCACCTGGGAGCAGGCCTACCAGGACGGCATCCGCCCGCTGATGGACAAGCAGATGGAGCTGCCCCAGGCCTTCGACGCGGCGTCGGCGCCGGTGAAGACCTTCATGCTGGGCCAGGTCGACCGCGAGGACCTGAACCTGTTCGTGCGCCTGTCGAAGGTCGAGCGGCCCCAGACGCTTCAGGACCTGCCGCTGCGCGTGGTCACCCCGGCCTTCATGATCTCCGAGCTGAAGCGCGCCTTCGAGATCGGCTTCCTGCTGTTCGTGCCCTTCCTGGTCATCGACCTGGTGGTGTCCAGCGTGCTGATGAGCATGGGCATGATGATGCTGCCGCCGGTGGTGGTGTCCCTGCCCTTCAAGCTGATCTTCTTCGTCCTGGTCGACGGCTGGCGGCTGGTCTGCGGCTCGCTGGTCGAGAGCTTCCAGCACGGCGCGCCCGGGACGTAGCGACGAGCACGGCGCCGAGGCTCATCCGCCCCAGCGATAGGACAGGGACGCCTTCACCTGAGGGCCGGGTCCGTGGGAGGTCACGACCTCGCTGAAGCCGTCTCCCACGACCTTCGACCAGCTCTTCCCGCTGTCCAACAGGTCGCTCGCCGTAAGGGTGAGCGCCGCCTTCTTCGTGAGCGAGCGCCGCCAGGTCAGATCCACCAACACGAAGTCCGACGACCGGCTCTGCAGGGACTGCCACGGGCCGAAATAGCGCACTTGCAGCTGCAACTGGTCGCCGTCCGCGCCGTCTGCGCGCGCCGGACCGCGCCGCTCCAGCTGGCCGTTCAGCGAATAGGTCGTGTCCGTCGTGGAGCGGAACCGGCCCGCCTCCAGCACCTGGATCCCGCGCCAGGCCAGGTTTCCCGTCAGGTTCAGCCGCCACCGCTCGTCGAGGGTCTTGCGGACGGATACTTCGGCGCCCCGGCTGGACGCGTCGCCGGCGTTGATCGGCATCGACAGCTTCACGCCCTCGGGCGTCAGCTCCGTGTAGCTGTCCCGGACGTCGTGGCTCTCGCGGTCGTAGAGCGTCACGGTCCAGTCGAGCTCCTCGCTGGCGTGCTGCAGCCGCGCCTCGAAGGCGTCGCGGCTGGCCGACCGCAGGTCGGGATTGCCGACAAAGGCGTTGTTCGCATCGAACAGCCGCACGGCCGGGTTCAGCTCGGTGATGTCCGGGCGGTCGACGCGGCGCGAATAGCTGAGCCGCAACTTCGTCCGTTCGGTGAGCTCACGGCTGAGGTGCAGGCTCGGATACAGGCTGACGAACGTACGATCGGCCGAGACGCCCGCCGAGGTCACCTCGCGCGCCTCCCCCTCCACGCGCAGACCGGGCAACACCGTCCAGCCGCCGCGGTCGAACTGCAGCGTGCCGTAGCCGGCGGCGATGTCCCGCCGCCCGTCGAGCGACCACGCGTAGTCGGGAAACGGCGCCCCGCCCGCCCCGGCCTCGAGCGTCTCGGCGATACGGGTGTCCTCGCGGTTCAGCTCGCCGCCCAACGACAGCACCGCCGCGCCGACCGGACGCCGGTAGTCCAGCTTCACCAGGACTTCGTCGACCCGCCAGCCGGAGGCGGTCCGGTAGTCCGCGCCGCCTTCGGCCCGGAAGCGACGGTCGAGGTCCCAGTCCATGGTGCTGGCCAGGGCGGAGACCGTCAGGCTCGAACTCTCGTCGGGCTTGCTCCACTGGTAGTCGAGGCCGAGCGAGCCCGTGTTGAACAGGCTGAGGGTGCCAGCCGCTTCCGCCGCGCTTCCGGGCGGGCCGACAAGAACGACGCGCGAGATGTCCTGGCGGGTCACACTGCGGCCGTCGTTACCGCTCGCCGTCAGGGTCAGGGTGCGGTCGTCGGCGGGTTTGAAGCCGACCTTCACGGACGCCGAGCGGTCGTCGGAGCGCTGGCGCTCGTCCCGTCGCTCGGAGGTGTGCGTCGCCGTCGCGCCGCCGCCGTCATAGGTCGTGAGCTCCCGGCCGTCAGCGTTCGAGCGTTCGTTATGCCCGTCACTGATGGTGGCCCCGAAGGTCCAGCGCCCGCGCGTCAGGTTCGGCGACAGGGTCACCTGCCGGCCGCCCTGGCTGTCGGCGCTGACCAGCACGACGCCCGAGCCGCCGGACGGGCGACGCGAGCGCGTGATGATGTTGATGATCCCGCCCCCGCCGTCGGGGCGAAACTGCGCCGAGGGGTTGGTCATAACCTCGATCCGGTCGATGTCGGCGCCCGGCAGGGTCCGCAAGGCCATGTCCTGGTTCTGCGGCCGCTTTCCGTCGATCAGGATGGTCACCCCGGGGCTGCCCAGCAGCGTCACCCGCCCCGTCGCCGAAACGCTCACGGACGGGACCGATTTCAGCGCGTCCACGGCCGATCCGGCCTGCGCCTGGGGATCGTCCTTCACCGAATAGACCTGGCGGTCGATGAGGTTGACCACGGGCGGCCGTTCGGCCGTCACGGTGACGGTTTCCACGTCCTGACCCGCATCGGCCTGGACCGGCGTGTCCGCCGCAGGCGACGCCTCACCCGCCGGCTCGCCCAGGGCGAGCACGGCCAGACACACGCATAGCACGCCGACACCCCCAGCCCGACCTATAGGCGAACTCTAGCTGAGCAATTGCGGCGAAAGCGAAGCCTAATTCCGACGGAAGGTTGGACGCCGCGCCGGCGCGCGAATCCGCTTTAAGCTGGGCCTTGTGTCCGCCCCGCTCACGTCGCTGATCGAGTTCGACCTGCTGCGCCTGCGCGAGTTCGCGCGGCGGCTGAAGGGCGACGCCTGGTCGGCGGCGGTGGTGCTGCTGATCGCCGGCGGCGGCGCGGCGGCCCTGGTCGTGGGCCTGGAGCGCCTGGGCCGCGAGCAGCTGGCGGACCACGCCGGCCT
>NZ_JAAIVC010000156.1 GCF_010975005.1 Caulobacter sp. 17J65-9
GCCGTCGGCCGACGCGCCGGTGCGCGACGTCGTCGCCGACGCCTCCGGCTACGCCGGCCAGTTGAGCCTGCCGGTCGGCGGCTCGCGGGTGCTGCGGTTTTCCGCGCCGGTGGGCCGGGTGATGCTGGGCGACCCCACGGTCGGCGACGTCATCCCGCTCAGCGACCGCTCGATCTACGTGCTGGCCAAGAAGCAGGGCGCGACCAACCTGACGGTCATGGCCCGCAACAAGCCGTCCGCGCCGATGGCGACCATGGACCTGCGGGTCGGCTACGACGTCGCCGGCCTGCAGCGGGCGCTCAACGCGGTGATGCCGGGCGAGCATGTCGAGGCCACCGTGCACGGCGACGGGGTGATCCTGACCGGGTCGCTGTCGTCCGGCGTGGCGGCGGCCCGCGCCCAGGCCCTGGCCGAACGCTACGCGCCCGACCGGGTGGTCAACCTGACCTCCGTGCGCGGGGCCGAGCAGGTGCTGCTGTCGGTCAAGGTGGCCGAGGTCCAGCGCACGGCGCTCAAGCAGCTCGGCGTCGACACCATCAGCGCGCTCTGGGACAACACCGGCGCCCTGGTGCTGCAGCCCGGGACGCTGAACCCCGAAGCCTTCCTGTCCGTGCTCGGCCGCGCCGAGGTGGGCGACGTCACCATCCAGGCCCTGTTCGACGCCCTGGAGCGCCGGGGCGTGGCCACCACCCTGGCCGAACCGACCCTGGTCGCGCTCTCGGGCGAGACCGCGCTGTTCTTCGCCGGCGGCGAATTCCCGATCCCGGTGGCCCAGACTCAGTCGGGCGCCGGCTTCGTCACCACCATCGAATACAAGCAGTTCGGGGTCAGCGTCGGCTTCACCCCGACGGTCTACGGCGACACCATCAACCTGGCCGTCGCGCCGGAGGTCAGCGCCATCGACCGCGAGAACTCGGTGGTGATCCAGGGCTTCCGCGTCCCGGGCCTGACCACCCGCCGCGCCAAGACCACGGTCGAGCTGCGCGACGGCCAGAGCTTCGCCATCGCCGGCCTGATCCGCCGCGACTTCACCGACTCCCTGCGCGGGGTGCCCGGGGCCGCCTCGGTGCCGATCCTCGGCGCGCTGTTCCGCAGCACCTCGTACCAGAACAACGAGACCGAGGTGGTGATCGTGGTCACCGTGCACATCGCCGAGCCCACCGGCCGCGAAGACTTCGTCCTGCCCACCGACCGCTTCAAGGCGCCCAACGAACTCGAACTGTTCGGCGGCGGCGTCCTGGAGAAGTCCGCCGCCGCCCCGGCCGCCGCGCCGGTCGGCGGGACCAAATAAGGAGCGACGCGCGATGAGGATCTCTCAACTGAGCACCACCGCCGCCCTGGCGCTTGCCGCCGCCGCGCTCTCGGCCTGCGTCAGCTCGATCGACGGCCCCCAGTCGCCGGCCTTCGGCGAAGGCCTGGCCTCGGTGAACGCCCAGGCCGTCGAGGTCGCGGCCTCCGACGTCCCGCCCGAGACCTCGGGCCAGGTCGCGGCCGCCGCGGTCGAACGGTACAAGACCGGCAAGACCCGGCCCGTCGAGGTCTACTCGACCTCCACCCTCGGCCTGCCGGGCGGCGGGTACGGCGGTGGCGGTTCGGGCGGCGGTCCGGAGTGACGTCATGACGGGACGCCGCTCGCTGTCGAACCTGGTTCGCGACCGGAACGGCAATGTCGCGGTCTACACCGCGCTGATCGGGTCCGTCCTGATCGGCATGGTGGGCCTGGCCCTCGACGGTTCCCGTTTCATGATCACCCACACCGAAGCCCAGGCGGCGGCCGACGCCGCCGCCCTGGCCGCGGCCGATCAACTGGACGGAACGGCGACGGGCTGCACCAACGCCAAGTCGGCGGCCCTGGTCAGCAACAAGCAGCGCTTCGGCACGGGGGCCGCCGCCGACGGCAAGGTGCAGATCAGCAGCGTCCGTTGCCTGACCAGCCTTCCGGCCAGCGATTCCGATCCGATCACCTCGGCCAACGAAGGCACGGCGGCGAAATACGTCGAGGTCACCACCGAGTCGCTGACCCACACCAACAGCTTCCTGCGGGTCGTCGGCGCGGGGCCGACCACGACCCTGCAGACCAAGGCCGTCGCGGGCTTCAGCACGTCCATGTGCCGGGTCACGCCGATGTACCTGTGCAGTCCGGCCGCGAACCTCGACGACGCGGCCTTCGCCGCCACCCTCGAGGGCCGGGCGTTCGACTTCTGGGAGAAGCTGAACCAGGGCTCCTTTGGTCTGCTGAAGATCGCCGGCTGCAGTTCGAACAGCGCCAACTGCTTCCGCGACCAGCTGGCTTCCGGCGCGAACACCTGCGTGGATCCGACGGACGACGTCCACACCCTGCCCGGCCAGAAGACCGGCCCGGTGGAGAAGGGGACCAAGGACCGCTTCGACGCGGACCAGAACCAGGCCGAGTACCCGCTCGATATCGCCTCGGACGGGAGCTGGGACTGCCAGAAGTACTGGCAGGACAACCATACTGGCGCGACGCCGGCCTGGTGCACGGCGACAACCAAGCGGCCGTACACGCGCAAGTACATGTACGACTATGAGAAGACCGCTCATCCGAAGTCCTGGGACAACAAGGGCGAGGCGGACCGGCGGGTCATGTACTTCGCCATCCTCGACTGCCCGGTCGGCTCCAACCAGGACGTGCCGCCCAAGGTCTACGTCGAAGGGCTGCTCCTGCAGAAGGACACGAACAAGGCGGCCTACGTCGAGGTCGTCCGGATGGTCAAGCCGGGCGCGGACGACGGCGTCCAGCACCAGAACGTGGAGCTTTACCGATGAGCGCCATGAACCCTTTCGCACGACTGCGCAGATTGGCGGCCGACTGCTCCGGCGCCTCCCTGGTGGAGTTCACCCTGGTGGCTCCGCTGCTGATCAGCCTGATGTGCGGGCTGGCCGAATTCGGCCTGGCCTTCCGCCAGTACCACGTGATGGAGAAGGGCGTGCGCGACGCCGCGCGCTACCTGTCGCGCACCTCGACGTCGGCCTGCTCGGTCGCGGCTTATCAGTCGGCGCTGGCCTCCTGGCCGAACCCGACCTCGGTGCCCGCCTCGGTCAGCGCCGTGAACTGCGACCTGGGCGGCGCGCGCGGCAAGGCGGTGGTCACCGTCACCGCCAGCCGCCTCTACAAGGACATCGGCCTGCTCACCGTCATCGGCGTGAGCGCCCCGACGCTGACGGTCACCCACCAGCAACTGGTGATCGGGTCATGAGCCGGTTGCGCGACCTCTGGAAGGACACCGCCGGCGCGACCATGGTCGAAGCGGCGCTGGTCTTCCCGCTCATGCTGGTGCTGACCTTCGGCCTGGTGGAGTTCGGCCAGGCGCTCTGGCAGTACAACGCCGCCGAAAAGGCGACCGCCGAAGCCGCGCGCTTCGTCGCCACCCGCGGGCCGGTGGTGACCTTCGCCACCGACCGCGACTGCTTCGTGACCACCTCCGCGGTGGCCGGCACGCTCTGCTCCAACGTGGCCGGCGCGACCGGCTGGAAGGGGACCTGGTCCGGCAAGTGCGCCGGATCGGGGGCGGGCGCCACCTGCCAGCAGGCGATGATGGATCAGGTCGTCGCCCGCGTTCGCGCCATCGCCCCGTTCGTCCAGGCGGAGAACATCCAGGTCGAACTGAGCGGTTCGAACTTCGGCTTCGTCGGGCGCGGGCGGCCGGTTCCGAACGTCACCGTCCGTCTGGTCAACGTCACCTACAACTTCGTCGCCATGGACAAGCTCCTGGGCATCGGCCCGATCGCCATGCCCGGGTTCGACGCGACCAGCGTGGCCGAAGATCAGCAAGAAGGCGGCTTGGGATGAGCGACCGGCGTAAGGTTTTGGCTCTCGCCGCCGGCGAGGATCTGGTCGGCGCGTTGCGTGAAGCGCACCTCGGAAACGCCGGGGTGGAGCTGGAGGTGGGACCGATGCGCCCGGCCCAGGCGCTGGCCGAGTCCGCGCCGAGCGTCCTGGTGCTGGAGGTCGACGCCGCACGGACCGGCGCGATCGAGCACTTCCAGGCGTTTGTCCGCGCCTTGCCCGAGTGCAAGATCGTCGCCGCGGCCCGGGCCGCCAACAGCGAGACCGTACGTCGGCTGTTCCGGGCCGGCGCCACCGACGTCGTCACCGCCCCCTTCAGCGCCGACGCCCTGACCGCGACCCTGGCCGACCTGTTCAAGGTCGACACGGACGCCGGCGGCGGTTCGGTGGTCGCCGTGGTCAAGGCCGGCGGCGGCGTCGGCGCGACCCTGGTCGCGGTCAACCTCGCCGTGCTCCTGCAAGGCGGTGGGCACACCAAGGGGGCGGCGTCGAAGAGCGCGGCCCTGCTGGACTTCGACCTGCAGTTCGGCGACGCCGCCTCCGCGCTCGACCTGCAGCCCCGCAGCACCCTGGTCGACATCCTGCGTGCGCGCGACCGGTTCGACGCCCGCTTCCTGGACGGCGTGCTGACGCCGCACGCCAGCGGCCTGAAAGTGCTGGCGGCCCCGCCGGCGATCATCCCGACCGGCGCGCTCGACGGCGGCTTCGCCGAGACTGTCCTGCACCATGCGACGACGACGCACGACGTGACGGTCGTCGACCTGCCGACGGTCTGGAGCGACTGGACCCTGCCGGTCCTGCGCCGGGCCGACGCCGTGGTGCTGGTCGCCCGGCCGACCGTGAGCGGCGCGCTCAGGGCCCGTCGCGTGCTCGACGCGTGCGAGGAGGCGCGGCTGGACACCCCGGTCGTGTTCGTCCTGAACGGCTGCGCCGGCCCGCTGGAAGCCATCGAGCGCTCCGACCGGATCGGCAAGTCCCTGGGGCGGCCGGTGGACGCCGCGCTCAGCCTCGACGCCGCCGCGGGCCGGGCCGCCGATCGCGGCCGGCCGGTGGTCGACGCCTTCCCCAACACGCGGCTGAGCCGCGAGCTGCGCACCGTCGCCCGCAAGGTCGAGCTGAAGCTCGGCGAGGCCGGGACCCGGGACGAACCCTTCGCCGCCGAATCTTCCGACGTCCGTAGCCTCGCCGGAGCCCCCGCATGAGACTGTCCTTCGCCGACCACGCGCCGACGCCCCTCGCCAAGCCGGCCGATCCCGCGCCGGCGGAAGCGAGGAGCTTTCAGGTCGAGGCGGACGACGACGCGTTCTTCGAGCTGAAGACGCGGGCGCACCGGCGCCTGATCGAGCGGATGAACCTGTCCGCCCTCGACCGCCGCTCGGCCGAGAGCATCCGCCAGGAGGTCTCGACCCTGATCGGCGAAATGCTGTTCGAGGAGGCCCGCCCCCTCAACGAGCACGAGACGCGCCGGTTGATCGAAGACCTGATGCACGAGCTGCTCGGCTACGGGCCGCTCGAGCCGCTGCTGCGGGATCCCGAGGTCTCCGACATTCTCGTCAACACCTCCCGCGAGGTCTACGTCGACCGCTTCGGACGGATCGAGCTGACCCGGGTGCGCTTCGCCGACGAGCAGCACCTGCTGCGGGTGATCGAGCGCATCGTCGACAAGGTCGGCCGGCGCATCGACGAGTCCAGCCCGCTGGTCGACGCCCGCCTGCCCGACGGCTCGCGCGTCAACGCGGTGGTGCCGCCGATCGCGGTGGACGGCGCCCTGCTGTCGATCCGCAAGTTCGCCCGCACGCCCTTCGACCTGGAACGGCTGGTCGCCGGCAAGGCGATGACCGAGGCGGTGGCGCAGACTCTGAGCGGCTTGGTGCGCTGCCGGAAAAACATCCTGATCTCCGGCGGCACCGGCACCGGCAAGACCACACTGCTCAACGCCATGTCGCGCTCGATCGGCGAGACCGAGCGCGTCGTCACCATCGAGGACGCGGCCGAGCTGCAGTTGCAGCAGCGCCATGTCGCACGCCTGGAGACCCGGCCGGCCAACGTCGAGGGCCGCGGCGAGATCACCCAGCGCGACCTGGTCAAGAACGCCCTGCGCATGCGCCCCGACCGGATCATCCTCGGCGAATGCCGGGCCGGCGAGGCCTTCGACATGCTGCAGGCCATGAACACCGGCCACGACGGCTCGATGACCACGGTGCACGCCAACACCCCGCGCGACGCCCTGGCCCGCCTGGAGCAGATGATCGGCATGGCCGGCATCGACGTGCCGCTGCGCTCGATGCGCACCCAGATCGCCAGCGCGATCGACATCGTCATCCAGATCAAGCGCTTCTCGGACGGCTCGCGCCGGCTGATCAGCCTGCAGGAGGTCGACGGCATGGAGGGCGACGTCATCACCCTCCAGGAGGTGGTGCGCTTCGAGCAGGAGGGCGTCGACGAGGACGGGCGGATCGTCGGCCGCTTCATCGACACGGGGGTCCGGCCGAAGTTCTTCCAGACCTTCGAGGCGCACGGGATCGCGTCTCCGCGCGACCTGACCGTCTGGCGCAAGTAAGGGGGCCGTCATGGGGGCTGTAACCTACCTGGTCTATGCCGCCGTCTTCATCGCCGTGGTGCTGACGGTCGAGGGCGTGTGGCTCGCCGTCCGCGGCCTGTCGGGCGAAAACCGCGACGTGAACCGTCGTCTGGCGCTCGCCCGCAAGAGCGGCGACGAACAGGCCGGGCTGAAGCTGATCGCGCGCAGCCAGGGCGGCCGGGCGGCCGCCGCGCTGGATGCGCGCCTGCCGTGGCTGCGCCAGGCGCTCTGGGCGGCCCGCGCGCCGATCTCATCGGCCCAGTTCGGCCTGATCGTGCTGGGCGGGTTCATCGGCGTCTTCCTGCTGTTGACGACCTCAGGCTGGAGAACGCTCTTCGCGGTCCTCGCGGCGGGCGGCGTGGCCGGACTCGGGCCCCTGGCCGTGCTTTCGGTCATGGCCGCCCGGCGCCGGGCGAAGTTCCTGGAGCAAATGCCCCAGGCCGTCGACCTGATCGCCCGCAGCCTGCAGGCCGGCCACCCGGTGCCCTCGGCGCTGGCGGTGGTGGCCAAGCAGATGCCGGACCCGATCGGCACCGAATTCGGCCTGGTGATCGACGAGATGACCTACGGCCTGGACCGCGACGAGGCGCTCGGAAACCTGCTCCAACGCGCGCCGTCTCCCGAACTGCGGATGTTCGTCGCTTCGCTGCAGGTGACCCGCGAGACCGGCGGCAATCTGGCCGAGGTCTTCCTGAAGCTCAGCGAAGTCGTGCGCGACAAGGCGCAGCTGCGGCGCAAGGTGCACGCCATCACCGCCGAGGGGCGCCTGTCCTTCTATGTCATCACCGCCCTGCCGGCGATCGTGGTCGGGGGCATTCTGGCGATGCGGCCCGCCTACTACGTCGAGGTCGCGTCCGATCCTCTGTTCCTGCCGCTGATGTCGGGGCCGCCGATCCTCCTGGTGATCGGCGCCCTGACCATCTGGCGGATGGTCAATTTCAAGATCTGAAGCGGGGAGGGGGGACATGGGACTAGCCATCATCTTCACCATGGCGGGCCTGGCGGTGCTGGCCCTCGCGGTCGGGGTCGCCGTCATCGTGTTCGGCGACCGCCTGTTCGCCTCGCGGCTCGCCGCGCTGGCGCCGGGGGCGGGCGCGGGCACGCCCACGACGCGCGCCTCGCTGACGCCGCAGGTGACGCGCGCGCTCGAGAAGCTCGGCGACCGCCTCGGCAAGGGCGCGGTCGACGGCGAAAAGCGCGGCGTGCTTCGCGCCAAGCTCGTGCAGGCGGGCATCTACGCTGACCGGGCCGTGGAGATCTTCTTCGCCCTGCGCGTGGTCTCGGCGCTGCTCTTCGGGGTCGGGGCGGTCGTCGCGGTGGCGGTGTTCAAGCCCGCCGGCGCCCTGATCGCGCTGCTGGTCGTCGTCGGCGCGGCCAATGCGGGCCTGTTCCTGCCCAACCTGATCCTCGCCAAGCGGATCGGCGAGCGCCGTACAGGCATGCGGCTGGGCCTGCCGGACGCGGTCGACCTGATGGTGGTCTGCGTCGAGGCGGGCTCCACGGTGACGGCGTCCATCCAGCGCGTCTCCCGCGAGTTCGTGGAAATGCATCCGGTGCTGGCGCAGGAACTGGAGATCACCCTGCGCCAGATGCAGGCCGGCTCCAGCCGGGCCGACGCGATGAACCGCCTGGCCGAACGGGCGCCGCTGGACGAGCTGCGCAACCTGGTCACCATGCTGAACCAGTCCGAAGCTCTGGGCGCGAGCCTGGGCCAGACGCTGCGTGTGTTCGCCGAGGAGATGCGGCGCAACCGCTTCCTGGAGGCGGAGCGCAAGGCCGCGGAGCTGCCGGTGAAGATGGCGATCCCGCTGGTGTTCTTCGTCTTCCCCTGCCTGATGGGCGTGATCTTCACGCCGGTGGTCATCCGCTTCATCCGGGTGCTGTTCCCGGCCATGGGCTAGGCGCGAGGGTCCTATGTCGATCTGGGCGAGCCTGTACTTCGGCGCGGTGCTGATCGTCGCGGCGATCTCGGACGTGCGCAGCTTCCGTATCCCCAACGTCCTGCCGGCGATCCTGGCGCTGGGCGCCCTGGTGCTGGCCACGCCGGAGACCGGCGGCGAGTGGGCCAGCCGCTTCACCTCCGTGCTGGCGGTCGGCGGGTTCGCCATGGGGCTCTACATGGCCAACGGCCTGGGCGGCGGCGACGTGAAGCTGCTGGCCGCCGCGGCCCTGTGGGCGCCGCTCTCGACCCTGCCGGCCTTCATCTTGTCGCTGGGCCTGGCGGGCGGCCTGCAGGCGTTGGCGGTGATGGCCTGGACCCGTTGGCGCGCCGCGGGCGCCCTGGCGGGCGGCGCGGCCGCGGCCGAGCCTGCTGCGCCCGCCCGCATGCCCTACGCCGTCTCGATCGCCGCGGCCGGCCTGTTCTGGCTGTGGTGGGAGGCGGTTGGGAAGGTCGCCGCCGGCTAGGCCGCGGGCTTCGCAATCGAG